>CAYXRS010000010.1:9812-47014 GCA_964467195.1 uncultured Gemmatimonadaceae bacterium | reverse complement strand
CGATCATCTCGCGCATCGCATGAATGCGGTCGCCCTCGAAGAACATGTGCTCGGTCCGACATAACCCGATCCCCTCGGCACCGAAACGCCGTGCCATCAGTGCATCCGCCGGCGTGTCCGCATTCGCACGCACGCGCAGCCGACGTGCGCCATCCGCCCAGGCCATCAGCTGCGCGAAAGCCCCGTATGTGTGCGACTCCTTTTTCCCGAGCTGTCCAGTGAGTACGCGAACGACATCGCTCGGGATCGTAGGTAGATCACCGGCGAACACCCGACCGGTGGCTCCGTCGAGAGTGATCCAGTCGCCTTCGTTGACTGAGGTCTCTCCCACCGAGAAGCAGCGACGCTCGAGATCGAGCCGCATCGACGTGCAGCCGACGATGGCGCACTTGCCCATTCCGCGAGCCACGACGGCGGCATGACTGGTCATGCCGCCGCGCGCCGTGAGTATGGCGCGGGCAGCCACCATGCCATGGAAATCCTCCGGCGTCGTCTCGTCGCGCACCAGAATCACCCGTTCGCCCTTCGCCGCACGTCGCTCCGCCTCATCCGGGTCGAACACGGCTTTGCCGCTGGCCGCTCCAGGACTCGCAGGCAGCCCAGTGGCGATCGGCTCGGCACGTGCGCCAGGATCAATGACAGGGTGCAGCAGCTGATCAAGCTGCTCGGGAGCGACTCGACCGACTGCCTCGTCCCGCGAGATCAATCCCTCAGCGACCATTTCAGTGGCAATGCGCACGGCTGCGCCAGCCGTGCGTTTGCCGGTTCGTGTCTGAAGCAGGTAGAGGGTGCCACGCTCGACAGTGAACTCGATGTCCTGCATCTCGCGGAAGTGCTGCTCGAGGCGCCCCTGTGTTGCCAGCAGCTCTGAGTAGGCGGCCGGAAGTCTTCCGGACATTTCGTCGATGGCGAGTGGCGTCCGGGTGCCAGCGACAACGTCCTCGCCCTGCGCATTGACCAGGAACTCGCCGTAGAAGCGCCTCTCGCCCGTGGACGGATTGCGAGTGAACGCCACGCCGGTTCCCGAGTCATCGCCCATATTGCCGAAGACCATGGTCATGATGTTGACCGCAGTGCCCAGCGTCTCGGAAATGCCATTCACCCGCCGATAGTCGACCGCCTTCTTGAGCATCCAGGAACGCCACACTGCCTCGATCGCTCCCCAGAGCTGCGCCTCGGGATCCAGAGGCAGCGTTCCGGCAAGGCGCCGTATGAGCGCCTTGTATTCCTCCACCAGATTGCGCAGCGCCTCTTCCGGAAGCTCGCTGTCGCTGGCGACCCCGCTGGTGATGCGCTTGGCTCGGAGCAGATCCTCGAAATCGCCGGAAGCCACGCCGAGCACCACATCGCCGTACATCTGCAGAAACCGGCGGTACGAGTCGTACGCGAAGCGTGCGCTCCCGCTCTGCCGAGCCAGTGCCTGAACGGTTCGGTCGTTGAGCCCCAGATTCAGAATCGTTTCCATCATCCCGGGCATCGAAACCGGCGAACCCGATCGCACGGACACGAGGAGCGGGTTAGTCGGATCGCCGAACTTCTTTCCGGTTGCCTCCTCCAGTCGACCGAGGTTGGCGCCGACTTCGCTGCGCAACCTCTCGGGCACTTTCCCGTGCCTGAGGAAATCGATGCACGACCGGCAGGCGATAGTGAATCCCGGCGGAACGGGTACTCCGAGATTCGTCATCTCGGCAAGATTGGCCCCCTTGCCACCCAGTACGCTCTTCATCTCCCGTGTGCCGTCGGCCCGACCTCCTCCAAAGAAATAGACGAGGCGCCCGTCCGCTCCGGGAAGGTCAGCAGCCACAGCCGAGAGGTCAGCAGCCACAGCCGAACCGGAGCTTGTCGGGGTCTGTTGGGGGCGGCGTTGCGTAGTCTCCCGAGAAACAGGCATGGCAGAACCCTTCAGGTCCATCGGGGACCGAATCCAGCATCCCCTCGAGTGAAAGATATCCCAGCGAATCCACACCGATCAGCCGCCCGATCTCATCCACCGGGTAGTTGGCGCCGATGAGCTCCTCGCGAGACGGAGTATCGATGCCGTAATAGCACGGTCCGGTCACCGGCGGTGACGCCACCCGCATGTGCACTTCCCGCACCCCTGCACTCCGAATCATCGCCACGAGGCCGCGCGTCGTCGTCCCGCGAACGATGGAGTCATCGACCATGACGACACTTTTCCCCTCGAGGACTTCGCGGACCGCATTGTACTTCACCTTGACCTTCTCGGCACGTCCGCTCTGGCTGGGCTGTATGAACGTCCGGCCTACGTAATGGTTCCGGATGAGCGCCAGCTCGAGAGGCAGGCCCGTCTGTTCGGCGTAGCCAAGTGCGGCGGCGTTCGCAGAGTCCGGGACGCCGAATACCAGATCCGCTCCCGGACTCGGCCGCTCGCGGCCAAGGCGGCGGCCAAGGGCTCGCCGCGCGCGATCTACGGAACCGCCGCCGAAGATTCGGCTGTCGGGTCTGGCGAAGTAGACATACTCGAACACGCACCGCCGGAGATCGCGCGCCGGTGCGAACCTGGTGCTGCGAACACCGGTGGCGTCGACTGCCACGATCTCTCCCGGTTCGACATCACGTGCGTGTGAGGCGCCGAGGATGTCGAGTGCGCAAGTTTCGGAGGCGAAAACGGTCGCGCCGTTCAGCTCCCCGATGCAGAGCGGCCGCCACCCTCTTGGATCCCGCGCCGCGATGATCGTATCACCGATGACCACCAGCACCGAAAACGCGCCCTCGGCTACGGCCAGCGCCTCCGCCAGCTTCTCTTCCGGGCTATCGCGGCGCGACTTGGCGATCAGATGAACGAGCACCTCGGAGTCCATGGTGGTGCTGAAGATCGAGCCCTGATCCTCAAGCTCGTGTCGCAGTTCCGTTGCGTTCACCAGGTTCCCGTTGTGGGCGAGCGCGATGTGCCGGTCACGAAACCGCACGAGCACCGGCTGCGCGTTCTCGATGGTGGATGAGCCTGCGGTGCTGTACCTGGTATGTCCGATGGCGGTGCTTCCACGCAGCTCGAGAAGCTGCGGGGGGCGCATTCCCTCGGACACCAATCCCAGGGTGCGATGAAGGCGCGCAACCCCCCGGTCGTCCACGGCAACGATTCCAGCGGACTCTTGTCCGCGATGCTGCAGTGAATAGAGGCCCAGGTGCACCGCTGCCGATGCATCCGCCAGACCGTACACCCCAAATATTCCGCACATATGTCGTCAGCTCAGTTCTGCCGGGGCAGGATGCTGCTCGAGCACGGCGATTCCCGCCGCGCTGCCAAGCATGATGTTGGGTATCGCGTCGTGGTACGCCGCCGCCAGTCGATCGAGCGCTGCCCGCACCACGCGCCCGCCGATATCGAGCTGCAAGCCGAAGTCCGCCTCCCTCACCGTGCCAATCCGCTGCGCCGGGACGCCATGCTTCCGGCAGATCGCGAGCACCAGATCCGGCTCGCCTGTGGATACGATCACCCGAGCCTGGGCCTCGCCGAAAAGCAGCGCCCGAAGTGGCAGTTCCGCCCAGGATTCCAGGTCCAGCTCAGCGCCGTGCATCCGCTCGCGGTCCCCGATGGCGCATTCGGCCACCGCGACCGCCAACCCCCCATCGCTGCAGTCGTGCGCCGAACGCACATGTCCCCCCACGATTGATTCGAGCAGAGAATCGATCACAGCTCGTTCCCGCTCCAAGTCGCATTTCGGAGGCGCCCCGGCGACAATCCCATGAATGCACGCGAGGTACTCGCTGGCTCCCAGCTCCTCCGTGGGCTCGCCGAGCAGCAATATGGCGTCACCGGCTCGCTGAAATGCCGCAGGCGTCACGTGGTCCAGCGACTCGAGCACGCCCACCATTCCAACTACGGGCGTGGGGTGAACCGCGCCGGTCGGGCTCTCGTTGTATAGCGACACGTTGCCGCCGGTCACCGGTGTCCCCAGCGCCCGGCACGCCTCACCCATGCCCGCCACTGCCTCGCGCAGCTGGAAGAAGACCTCGGGCCGCTTCGGGTTGCCGAAGTTCAGGCAGTTTGTGATCGCCCGCGGCCGGCCACCGGAGCACGCGACGTTGCGTGCGCTCTCCGCCACCGCAATTCGGCCACCCACACGCGGATCCAGATACACGTATCGTCCGTTGCAATCCGTCTTCACGGCGAGCGCGCGATCCGTTCCGCGCAGCCGGATCACGGCGGCGTCCGCCTCACCGGGGCGGAGAACCGTGCCCGTGCGCACGGTCGAGTCATACTGTCTGTAGACCCATGCCTTGCTCGCAATGGTCGGCGTGGCAAGCAGCTTCTCGAGTACCCAGACCGGATCCTTCTCCTCGGCTTTGTCCGGAAGCGAAGAGATGTCCGTTTCCCGCAGGCGCCGGATTGCATCGCTCTCTCTCGCTTCCGGATGGTACACAGGACAGTCCGTGACGAGCCGAGAGCCAGGGAACTCGGCAACGACACGGTCACCTTCCATCACTCTGTATACCGGCTCGGCAATCACTTCTCCTATTACCGCGGCTTCCAGATCCCACTTGGCCAGGATCTCGGTCACCTCCCCCTCGCGACCGCGCTGGGCGACGACGAGCATCCGCTCCTGCGATTCGCTGAGCAGGATTTCGTAAGGCGTCATGCCTGCCTCCCGCACCGGCACCTTCGCAACGTCGATCACCACGCCAACATCTCCTCTTGCCGCCATCTCCGCCGACGATGACGTGAGACCTGCCGCGCCCATGTCCTGAATCGCCACAATGTGGCCGCTTCGGATCAGCTCCAGGCTGGCCTCGAGCAGAAGTTTTTCGGTGAACGGATCGCCGACTTGCACGCGGGGACGCTTCGCATCGCTCGCCTCTGACAAGTCCTCCGAGGCGAAGCTCGCACCGTGAATGCCGTCGCGGCCGGTTCGCGCGCCCACAGCCATGATTGGGTTGCCGACGCCCTGCGCAACGGCGCGCATGAGGTGCTCCTCGCGCATCACCCCCACGCACATTGCGTTGACCAGGGGGTTACCCTCGTAGGCGACGTCGAAGACGACGTCACCTCCCACGGTCGGGATCCCCACGCAGTTGCCATAGTCCCCGATCCCTCTGACGACGCCAGCGAAAAGGTAGCGCACACGTGGGCGATCCAGGTTACCGAAGCGAAGCGAGTTCAGGAGCGCAACCGGCCGCGCACCCATGGTGAAGACATCGCGCAGAATGCCTCCGACGCCTGTCGCCGCGCCCTGGTACGGCTCAACAGCGGAAGGGTGGTTGTGCGATTCGATCTTGAATGCCACCGCCAACCCGTCGCCAACCGCGATCACGCCCGCGTTTTCGCCGGGGCCCTGAAGCACGTAGTCGGCTTCCGTAGGCAGCGTCTTCAGGAGCGGTCGCGAATGCTTGTACGAGCAGTGTTCACTCCACAGCGCGCTGATGATTCCCAACTCGGTGGAGGTAGGCTCACGGTCGAGCATCCGAACGAGGATGTCGAATTCCTCGGTGGTGAGCCCATGCTCTGCAACGAGCGCTGGCGTGACCATCGGATCGCCAGGTCGTGGTGCCGCGCTCGCGTTAGCGGCCAAGGATGTTACCCAGAAACCGACTGACTCCCGACTGGTCGCGACCGCGCAGCGTATCGAGCTCCCCTGGGTCGAGCCAGACGCCGCCACAAGTCGAGCAGACATCCACCTTGACGCGATCCATGTCGCGCTCGGTCAGCGAGCCGCCATCCTTCGGGCAGCGCATGTAGAAAGCCGAGCGATCGCTTTCCGCATCCTCTGCCTCGCGCCGCGCGCGCTGCGCTTTCAGCAGCTCCTGGTCGAGCTTCTTGAAGTATTCGTCTTCGTTCCTGCTGGGCTTCTCGTCAGTGGACATGTCGATCTCCGTGCAGCACGTGATGTGGGCGGTCTTCGATCATCGATCATGCAGCGAATGCCAGCAATTCGTCATGCCGATACCCGTTCCAGCAGACCGGTGAACAGCATCAGGCCATCGGCCGAACCCAGGACCTCCTCCACGGCCCGTTCAGGGTGCGGCATCATGCCGAGCACGTTGCCTTCTGCGCTGACGATGCCGGCAATCGCATTCAGCGACCCGTTGGGATTGGCGCGCTCGTCCGTCTCGCCGGCGGCATTGACGTAGCGAAAAACCACGCGGCCCTGGTCCTCGATGCTTTGCAGAGTCTCGTCATCCGCTACGTAGCGGCCTTCGCCGTGTGCTATGGGCATGCGCAGCACTTGCTCGTGTTCGTACCGGTGCGTGAACATGGTATCTGCATTCTCGACCCGAAGGCGCACTGTATCGGACACGAACTTGAGTCCGGCGTTGCGCGCCAGGGCTCCGGGAAGCAAACCCGCCTCACAGGCGACCTGAAAGCCGTTGCATATTCCGAGCACCGGACCGCCGCGCCGGGCGTGTTCCGTCACTTCGCGCATGATCGGGCTGAAGCGAGCGATCGCGCCGGCGCGGAGGTAATCCCCGTAGCTGAATCCACCGGGAAGGATCACCACGTCGGCACCCTCGAGATCGTGCGCCTTGTGCCAGAGATACGTAGCTTCCGCGCCCAGCACGTGGGCGACGGCGTGGTAGGCGTCGTAGTCACAGTTCGAGCCTGGGAAGGTCACGATTCCGAACTTCATGCCGTCTGTACTCCAGCGATCTCGAAATCCTCTGTCACGGGATTGGCGAGCAGCCGGTCACACATCTCGCGCGCCGCGGCGCTCGCCTGTCGTTCGTCGGCAGCATCCATCTCCAGCACGATGTGTCGGCCCACTCGAACGTCGGCCACTCCATGGAAGCCAAGAGACTGGAGGGCTCCTGCCACGGCCTTGCCCTGGGGGTCTAGGATTCCACGGCGCGGGAGCACGTGAATCGAAACGCGATAATGTGTCATTCGGCGGTATGGTCGAGGTCGCGCGGTACAGGGCCGGATGAGCGGCGGCGGCGGCGCCGCTTCCTGCTTCCGCCCACGGTCTCCGCCAGTACGACGGGTCGACCGAGAGGCTCGGCGGCGGCATCCTCGTCGTCATCCGCGTCGAAGAGCGGATCACCGGTCGGCAACCGATCCAGCAGCCCAAGGAACACCGTCTTCAGCAATCCCCACACCACATATCCCATCAGCAGCACGAACAGGTACTCGGGCTGCCCCGTGACCAGCGCGAAGATCACGCCGAGGGCGACCACCGTGGTAAGGAGGCCACGTACGTTTCGAAAGCCGAAGGTCGGCGCGGCTGGATAGAGCACGTGGCTGATCATCAGGAAGCTGAGGCCCAGCATTACCCACTGCATGACGACCGCCCAGGGCAGATTCCCGACCGCCGTCTGCTGGTAGAGCGGGCTCTGGCTGAACCAGTAGTACGTAGCCAGCGTCATGCCGGCCACAGGGCTGGGAAGCCCATGAAAATGTGTCTTTGCTCGCCCGCCCTGCTCGACGTTGAATCGGGCCAGCCGCATCACGGCGCATGCGATGAAGATGAAGCAGAAGAGCCAAGCCGACCCGTCGCGGTTGAGCACCGCAAAGTACATGATCATCGCCGGTGCTACCCCGAAGCTGATCGCATCCACCAGAGAGTCCAGCTCCACACCGAAGCGCGTACCGGTTCTCGTGAGGCGCGCCACGCGACCATCGAGGGCATCCATGACACCGCCGAGTACCACATACCATCCAGCCTGGCTGAAATCGCCGCGGGAAGCGGCGACGATCGCCCAGACTCCGAAGAAGAGATTCCCGAGGGTAAACCCGTTTGGAAGAATGACGACGGCGCGCCGCATGTCGGGGCGGGGGAGCGCCGGCCTCATGCCGCAAGCTCGGCAAGCACGGTCACGCCAGCGATCGGCAGGTCGCCCAGCTTGACGCGGATCACCGCGTCAGCAGGGACGAACACATCCACGCGAGAGCCGAACCGAATGATTCCCATCCGGTCTCCCTGCGCGACCACGGCATCGAGACGTGCGTAGTTGGCGATGCGACGGGCAATCAGTCCGGCGATCTGACGCACGAGTACGCGATTGGTACCCGTCTCGAGACCAACGGACATCTGCTCGTTCTCCAAACTCGCCTTGTCGTGAGCAGCGTTGAAGAATCGCCCCTTGTTGTACTGCACGTGGCGCACGGTGCCACTCACCGGATAGCGGTTCACGTGCACGTTGAAGATGTTCATGAAGATCGATATCCGGGTGCACCTGCCCTGCACGAATGCCGGCTCCTCCACTTCGGTGATCATCACCACCTTGCCGTCGGCGGGGGACACCACCAGCCGCTCACCGCGCTCTCCTGCGCGTTCGGGGTCGCGAAAAAAGTACGCCACCCATAGAGCAAGGACGGCGAGCGCGAACGCCAGCACAGCCAACGACGACGAGCCGCGCTGCAACGACACCAGCAGGACCGCCGTCGCCAGCACTATGGCGATGACGATGAAGATCAACCCCTCGCGGGCAAACCTCACTGCTCACCTCCAGCTTCGAGAAGCCGTCCGGTGAGCGTGCGGTAGAGCTCCCGATAGCGGACACTCGTCGCGTGAACTACATCGGCCGGCAGCGCCGGTGGTGGTGGCTCGCCGTTCCACCGCCCCGCTATGCGCTCGCGCTCCAGGTAGTCGCGAAGAGGCTGCTTGTCGAAGCTGGGTTGACTGCGGCCAGGTGCGTAGCGCGCGGCGGGCCAGAAGCGCGAGCTGTCGGGCGTAAGTACCTCGTCAACGAGCATGATGCCGCCGTCGGCGGCCCGCCCAAACTCGAACTTCGTGTCTGCGATGATGATACCTCGCTCGGCTGCGGTTTCCGTTCCCAGGGAATAAACCTGGTGGGAGATGCGCTCCAGCTCTACCGCGACCTCCGCCCCGATGAGCTCGGTCATACGCGCGATGGTGATGTTCTCATCGTGTCCGGTCACCGCCTTGGTGGCAGGACTGAAAATCGGCGGATCCAGTCTCTCGCTCTCCATGAGCCCCGCCGGCAGCGGCTCTCCAGCGAGCGTGCCATGGGCAGCGTACTCCTTCCACGCCGAGCCTGAAATGTAACCGCGGACGACGCACTCTACCGGAAATACTTCCGTTCGATGCACGAGCATGGCGCGACCTTCGATCTCCTCGCGGTGCGGCGCCAGCGCCGGCACATCTTCCAAGATCTCATCGGCATTCGCCGAGATCAGGTGATGCCGAATCCACCCGGCAGCAGAACGGCTCAGCCGCTCGCACCACCATGCACTGAGTTGCGTGAGCACGGTGCCTTTTTGCGGGATCGTTTCTGCCATCACGACGTCGAAGGCGCTGATGCGGTCGGTGGCGACAAGAAGCAGTCGGTCGGCATCCACCTCATAAAGATCACGCACCTTGCCCCGGCCCAGTGACCGCAGCGGGAGTCGACTCTCCGTCATTGCCGTGCTCATACGCGTGGCGCCTCCACCTCAGCCACCACAGGTGGGGCGGCGAGCAGTGGTTCCACCACTTCAGCAAGAAAGTCGTCCACCTGCGCCGGCGCTCGGCCGACGAACGCCGCGGGATCGAGCGCATCGCGCAGATCCTCCAGAGATACGCCGAACGCTGGGTCGGCAGCCAACCGTTCCAGCAAGTCGTTGCGGGCGGCACCGTTCTTGACTGCACGCGCCGCAGCGATGCTGTGGCGGCGGAGAATCTCGTGAACCTCCTGCCGGTCACGTCCCGAGCGAACGCCGCGCAGGATGACCTTCTCCGTGGCCATGAACGGAAGCTCCTCCTCGATGCGGCGCTGAATCCTCGCCGGATGCACCTCGAGTCCCCCTACCACGTTCCCCATCAGAACGAGTATGGCATCGGTTGCAAGGAACGATTCGGGGAGCACCAGGCGGCGGTTGGCGCTGTCATCGAGTGTTCGCTCAAAAAACTGAACACTGTGTGTGTGATTGGCGTTCTCCTCGAGCGAGATCACGAAGCGCGCCAGCGATGCAATGCGCTCGCACCGCATCGGGTTGCGCTTGTACGCCATGGCCGACGAGCCCACCTGCTCGCTCTCGAACGGTTCTTCGATCTCGCCGAACGCCTGCAGCATGCGGATGTCAGCGCTGAATTTCGCCGCAGTCGCGGCGATCCCGGACACCACGCCAAGCACCTGCGCGTCCAGCTTGCGGGTATAGGTCTGGCCCGTCACCGGCAATGCCCGCTCGAAACCCATGGCGGCGGTGAGGATCTCCTCCAGCCGCCGAACCTTGCCGTGATCGCCGCCAAAGAGCTCCAGGAAACTCGCCTGCGTTCCTGTCGTCCCCTTGACGCCCCGCAACGGCAGCGTGGCCGCACGGTGATCGAGATCAGCGATATCGATCACCAGATCCTGCATCCAGAGTGTCGCGCGCTTGCCCACGGTGGTCAGCTGGGCCGGTTGAAGGTGGGTGTACGCCAGCGCCGGCTCATCGCGCCAGTGCCGCGCGAAGATCGCGAGCTGCCGAAGCGCATCGAGCGCCTTGGCACGCAGCAGCTCCATGCCGCGTCGCAGAAGGATGATGTCGGCATTATCCGTCACGAATGCCGACGTCGCGCCAAGGTGAATGAACGGACGCGCAACGGGTGCGACATCTCCAAAGGCGTGGATGTGTGCCACGACGTCATGGCGGAATCGACGCTCGAAGGCGGCAACCTTCTCGAAGTCGATGTCGTCCAGATGCCTCCGCATCTGCTCGATTGCCTCGCGCGGGATGTCGACGCCCAGATCGCGCTGACCTTCTGCCAGCGCCAGCCAGAGGCGCCGCCAGAGGCCATGACGGGTGCGGGGGGACCAGAGCTCGAGCATGGCTCGCGACGCGTAGCGCTCGGCGAGCGGTGAGACATACTGCGTGTGTCCGGTCATCGGATCATGAAGTCGGTGGAATAGATGCGACCGGCGCGCTCGAAGAACATGCGGATCACGCTGCGGCCACCATAAGTGTCCAGCGCGCGAGCAGCATCTTCAGCACTTTCAATGGGCAACTGGTTCACCTGCACGATCACATCTCCCGGGGATATTCCAAGCTGCTCCGCCACCCGCGAGCTCACGTTGAAGATGAGCGCACCGCGCGTGCTGCGGATCTGCCGCTGCGCCCTGATGGCGGGAGTGACGGTGACCAGCTCGAGCTCGCGCAACACCGCTACCTTCGGAGCCGTGATCTCGGGCAAGTCAGACACCGTAACCGTTACGGTCACGTCGCGCCCATCGCGGCGCAGAACCAGTGGAACCTGCTCGCCCACTCGCATGTCCAGCAGCTCCGCCTCCCAGTCGAAGGAGTTTCGCAGAGCACGGCCACGTGACCGGATCAGCTGATCGCCCGCCCGGATGCCCGCACGCTGGGCAGGGGATCCCGGTATGACCGAAGCTACGGTGACGGGTCCGGAGACCGAAGTCCGCGGGCTCACGCCCTGCGGCAGCTCGGCACGCATGCCAACCCACGGACGTCGCACAGACCCGTGCGCAAGCAGATCCTCGGTGACCCGAATGACCCGGTTTATCGGAATCGCGAAACCGAGGCCGACAGAACCGCCGGTTGGCGAGTATATGGAGCTGTTCATGCCGATTACCTCGCCAAGAGCGTTTACGAGCGGACCACCCGAGTTGCCCGGATTTATCGCGGCATCCGTCTGAATCATGTCCACGTAGACGCCCGAGCCTTCGGCTCTCGCCACCAGGTTGCGTCCAGTGCCGCTGATCACGCCGCTTGTGACACTCGGCTCGGGATTGCCGAGCAGAAATCCGTATGGATTGCCGATCGCTATCACCCACTCCCCAATAAGCAGGTCGGTGGAGCTGGACAGCGTCGCAACAGGCAGCTCGCTGGCGTCGATTCGAAGTACGGCGATGTCGTTGACATCATCTTTTCCGACGAGGGTGGCCGGGTACGTTGTGCCGTCGGTGAGCGCGACGAGAATTCGCGACGCCTCGCTCACAACGTGTGCGTTGGTGACGATCACACCATCGGCGCGCACGATGAAACCGGAACCGATTCCCGGCATCACACGGGGGCCGCTGCGCCCACGCAAGAAAAGATCGAACGGGTCCTGTACGCTCCGGTCTACCGTCTCCGTCTGTACGGTCACGACTGCCGGAGATACGCGAGCGACCGCCTCCGTGATCGCCGTCCGCCGTGAGCCGGCGATGGATTCGTGCACACCTTGCGCGGTGGCCGAGGCGATCGTGAGTCCGGCGCCGCCCTCATGATCGCCGCGGTCGCAGCCAGCCCCGACCCCCACAATGAGGACGAAGAGCCAGGGCCGCCTGGCCAGCTGGGCAGCAGTCAGTGATGGGCGACGATTGCTGATCATGCCTGGTTCACATACAGGTCGGCCGGATAGCGCACCACCTCGAGGAAGAGTGCATGCGGCGGCGCCGGCGCTGGAGTCTGCTGATTGTCCGGAGCGGCCAGCAGTTCGCCAATGCTTTCGGCACGGCGTCTGCCGAGCGCCACTGCCACCATGGTACCGACCAGGAAGCGAACCATGTGGTGCAGAAAGCGGTTCGCGTCGATCCAGAAAATCGCTCGCCCCTCGCGCTCCTCCCACTCGGCGCGCGTAACGATGCAGCGATGCGTGTCGTGCTCCGGCGCCGTTCCGCGCACCGCGAACGCGCGAAACGAGTGCTCGCCGAGGACATGCCTGGCACATTCCTGAAGCGGCTGCATTGTGGGTGGAGATGGCGGTCGCCACTCCCAACGTCGGCGGAACGGCGATGAAGACTCCTCATCCAGACCGACCGTGTAGCTGTAAGAGCGTGACGTGGCGCTGTAGCGCGCGTGGAACGCAGGCTGCATTTCGCAAACCGCCGCCACCCAAACGTCGTCCGGCAGCAACGCGTTGAGCGCCCGGTGCAGGGATGCTGCATCCCATCGCTCGGCCACGCGGACACCAACAGCCTGGCCCCGCGCGTGTACGCCAGCGTCCGTTCGACCAGCGCCGAGTGCGGGCACGCGAGTGCCGCACAATCGCTCCAGGACCTCTTCTAGCACGCCCTGCACGGTCCGTTGCGCCGGCTGGACCTGCCAGCCGGCGAAGCCCGCGCCGTCATAGTGCAACACGAGCTGCAGGGTGCGCTCCGCCATTGCTGGAAACTTATCCGGGCGACTAGTGGTGTCAAGCAAGCCGTGGTCGCGGAAGCGATTGACATTACGACACCTACGGCCCTACATTGCCGCTCGTTCAGCACCCTCGCTGGCGCCGCAATCCCTCCCGGTATGCCTCCTCGAACACTCGCATCCCTAGCCCATGCGCTTGGCGCCGCTTCCGACATGGAAGCCGCCATGGTCGCGCTCGGAGAGGCGCTGGCCGAGGTGGACCGCTCCGCCCAGATATCGGTGCTTCGATTCGATGCCCGTAAGCAGATGATCCGGCAGCGTTTGACTACCGTTGACGGCCGCGTCCTCCCCGGACGTGTAGACACCACCTACGACCATCTTCCCGCGCCGATCCGAAAGATCATCGACCGCGGCGGTGAGTTCGCCGACCTCGGAGATCACTCCGAGCAATACGCCCGCCTACTCGGGCTGCATGACGGTCGCGGTGACGATGGCCTCGTGGCGCTTCGCGGGATCCTGAGCGATGGAGTCCTGTCCGCGCTCGTCGCGCTCTACGAGCCCAAACGCTTCTTCGGGACGAGAGTCATGGAGCGGTTCGGACCTTATGTGGCACTCTTCGATCTGGCGTTCGCGCGCTTCTCCGAGCGTGAGGCGCGCGATGAGGCGGTGCGGACTCTCGAGGATGTGACACAGCGGGTGCATGGCGAGTATCTGTCCCGTCTCGCGACGCTGGAGCAGCAGCTTGCGCACGTTCGTAGTACGCCGGTGGCCGGTTCCCCCGTGATTCTGCCAGAGCAACTGGTCTCCCTGGAGAGCGATGTTGCCCGGGCCCGCGAGGAAGCGCGAAGGGCTACCCGACGGGCGGATGCGGTCGAGGAGCAGGTTACGGCGGCCGTCGGCCAATTGGAAGCCGCACACGTTGAGCTGCACCGACGCAGCGAATCGATCCGTCAGAAGACACGGACGCTCTATCTGATCGAGCGCGTGCTCTCCCTGGATGCGGCCACAAGCGGTGCCCGGCAACTCGTGGACGGCCTGCTCGCTCTGGTTGGAGACGACATGCAGGCGCAGCGCTGCTCCGTAATGCTGCGTGCTCCGGAGCCCGACTATCTGTACATCGCGGCGGCGAAGGGACTCTCCCCGGAGATAGCTGACGGGACGCGCGTGCGTATCGGTCAGGGCGTGGCGGGGAAGGTGGCGGAGACACGCGAACCGCTACTCGTTACCGATGTAGAGATGGCGGGGTCACACCCGCTCTTGAAGGACCAGTACTTTACCACTGGTTCGTTCATCAGCTTCCCGCTTGTATATCACGACGAACTCGTTGGCGTCGTCAATCTTACGAACCGTGCACAGCGCGGCGTGTTCGTGGAGGAGGATGTGGAACGCGTGCGACTGCTGGCGCTTGTCATTTCGCTGATCGCGTCAGCGGCCGAGCTATCGACGAGGTTGCTCGAGTCGATCATCGTCCATCAGCGCGGCTAGTAGCGGCGGAGCACTCCAACGACCACGCCCTGAATGCGAAGGTCGGCGTCCTGAAGGTAGATGGGCTCCATGGCGTCATTGGCTGGCTGGAGCCGAATGCGACCATTCCCTTCGCGGTAGAACCGTTTCACAGTAGCGGAGCTGCCGTCGATGAGCGCGATCACCATCTCACCATTGTCGGCGGCACGACGCTCGTTGACTACTACGTAGTCACCGTCCCGGATCTGCTCATCGATCATTGAGTTTCCACGTACGCGAAGGACGTAGTGATTGCCGGCGCGACCCACGAAGTCCTCGGGCACCGCAACGGACTCGCTACTGTTGAGCGCTTCGATCGGCATACCAGCCGCCACTGCTCCGAGTAGCGGAACCTCGACGGCACGCGGGAAAGCCTGCGATGGAAGGATCTCGATCGCGCGGCTTTCGTTGTAGGAACGCTTGATGTATCCCTTGCGCTCGAGGTTGGTGAGATGCTCGTGCACCGTTGCCAGCGAGTTATACTCGAACCGCTGCGCGATCTCCTCGAAGCTAGGCGCGTACCCGTTCTCCTCGGCATATACGCTCAGAAAGTTCAGAATCTCGCGCTGGCGCTTGGTCAACGTCATCTCAGATCCTCGCAGCGGGGGCGGTAAAGGGGGACTACGGGGGCGCCCGAAGGGATGCCGAAAATCCAAGTTATCCGAAGAGTAACCGAAGCGCAAGCACCGTCCGGAAGGGGCATTCGATTTTCGCTTCTCGGGAGCCGCTTTTTTCGCTGTCTCCCATTGTTGCCAACTGCCTCGTGGCCAGTGGGCGAACCGGTGCCGACCGGACATTGAAAGCGTCGGCGGGTCAAGGAGTTGTCCGACCATCCCCGGACGATTGCTCGGATAGCACGTCGATCGTCCTCTCTCATGGCGTCCACTTCGGGCATTCAGTGGGCGCTCGGCGTGCCGGTTTGCGCAAGTCTCGCCAGACGTGAATCCATCCACAGCAGCCGCAAATGTCGCTTCTACGTCCGCCCTTCTCACTCGCCAACCGATACCGGGTGCGGCCTACATGATTCCTCCCGTTGAGCGCCGACTGCACATGAGAGCCACGGTGCCACGGGACAGTTGGCAACGGATGGGAATCCTTCCCCGCAGTCCAGCTGCCGCGGTCGGGTTGTTCGAAGCGATATGAGTGTTCCCACGGCCTCTTCCCCATCGCACCAGAACAGCCCGCTCGGTGCCGGACCGGGCGAGTTACCGCCGCCTCCATTCGCGCCAGCGCTCGCCGAGGAGCTGGTTCGGCGACTTGCCAAGACCCTGCGAACCCGAACGCTGTACCTCCCCAACAACCCGGTCTATCGGGGCGCGATCGACGGATTGCGCGACATCCTCAAATCCGTTTGGGCGGAGGCAGATCAAGTCACGCTCTCCGTTACGGAAAGCGAGATACGGTGGGAGGGACGCGTAATAGCCACGGAGCAGTCGCGCCAGGAGGGACTGCCGTGGCTCCTCTTCAAGGACGGAGTGAGGGAACTGACGCTGCTCCCTGGGGTGGAGGGTGGCGAGCTCGAGCAGCTGCTGGACATTCTCGTTCGCGCCCGAAAGGCCGCGCCTGAAGAGGATGACCTGCTCACACTGCTCTGGGAGCAGGAGTTCCTGTTCCTCCGTTATCGCTTCGTCGACCTCTCGCTCGATGCCCTATGTATCGAGGCGCCGGAGCAGCACGCGGAGGAGACGAGGAACGTCGGGAACCCGAGGGATATCGCCACCGAGGAGTCGCCCAATCCGAACATCGTTAGCATGGATGACCTCGATGCGAGCATCTATTTCCTCGAGGAGCACGAGATCGATTACCTGCGCTCCGAAGTGGCGACGGAGGAGCGTACGCGGCAGCACATGCCAGCCATTGCGGCGCTCCTCGACGTCTTTGAGACGCGCCAGGAACCCGACGTGCGGCTGGAGATTGCATCGGCTGTCGAGGCGCTGGTACCCCAGCTACTGTCGATGAGCGAGTACGGTGCCGCGGCATATCTGCTCCGGGAGTCACGCGAGGCGGTGAATAGGGCCACGAATGTGGCCGACGAGGTGCGAGAAGTGATGAGCCGCATACCCGCTCGCCTCAGCAGCCCCGACGTTCTGCCACAGCTCATCCGATCACTCGATGAGAGTGACACCATCCCGCCGCAGGAGGATCTGGGGGCCCTTTTCGCGGAGCTGAGAGGAGAGACGCTGGCGCTCATTCTTGGGGCCATTCCGCAAACGCAGACCCCTCGACTGAAAGGTGCTCTCGAGGCAGCCGGCGCGAGGCTGGCGGCTGTGAACACGGCCGAGCTCGTGCGGCTCATTCTCGCTCCCTCCAAGGTGATCGCCCTTCAAGCCATCCGCCGCGCAGGTGACCTCGCTACACCGGCGGCGGTCGGGCCACTCGGCAAGATCCTCGCGGCAAATGATGTGGAGCTTCGTCAGGCGGCGGCGCAGTCACTCGCCAGCATTGGCTCGCCCGGTGCGATTCGCACGATCGAGCCGGCGATGGAGGACGAGGATCGTGAAGTGCGGATCACTGCCCTGCGAGCCGTCGGTGCCCGCCAGCATCGCGCGGCATTGCCTCAGATCGATGCCGCCATCAGGGGACGAGCCGCGCGAGCCGCCGACCTGACCGAGAAGATGGCCTGGTTCGAGGCCTACGCCGCGCTGGCAGGTACAGATGGGATAGAAGTGCTGGGCAATCTCCTGGAGCCCGGAGGCGGTTTCTTCTCGCGACGTGCCGACCCCGAGGTGCGCGCTTGCGCGGCGATGGCGCTGGGCCGCATTGGCACCGAGGCAGCGCTAGCGCGACTGCGCGCCGCCGTGAGCGAGAAGGACGTGCTCGTCCGCAGCTCGATCAACAAGGCACTTCGTGGCGCTGGGGGAGGCTGATGGATACCTCTGAGCTCGCCCCCACCGCGGCACAGCGCGCGCAGCAGCAGGGTGTGGGCGAGCGCGGCCGCGACTCCTACCTGCGACGCCGCGGCCGCGACTTTCTGTTCGCCTTCTATGGCGCGATGCGGTCGATCAAGCTCTACCCGCCCGATAATCCCGTGGTGCAGAAGACGCTCGCCGAGCTCATGGAAACGGCCGCCGAGCTGCTGGCCCAGGAGCGGGAGCTGGAGCTCCGCTTTTCCGGGGAGTTCATCTTCGTGAATGCCATCCGGCTGCGGCTCGAGCTCGAGAGCTATGTGAGCTTCAGCCGCATCCTGTCGGTGTTCCGCGAGTCGGGTGTGGGCACCTGCCACGTGCGCGACAATGCCGCCACTCGGGACTGGGTGGTGCTGTTTTCACAGCTCCAGGCGGCGCACACGGGCACACCGGACGAGCGTCGCGCCCACGTCCTCGACAAGCTGTTGGCTGCGGAGGTGACGGCCTTCGGGCTCGGTCCGATCAGCGAAGTGGACGACGACGCTCGCGAGCAGGCCAAGGAAGCGGCGAAACGCACATATGCGCAGTCGGTGACGGTCACGAAGGATGCCATCAACTCCATTCGCATGGGCAAGAGCCCGAGCATCAAGAAGATCAAGCGAGTGGTGCAGGGAATCGTGGATCAGATCCTCAATGAGGAAACCTCGCTCATCGGACTGACCACGCTGCGCGACTACGACGAGTACACGTTCACGCACAGCGTGAACGTGTGCATCTTCAGCGTCGCCCTCGGGCGAAAGATCGGGCTCACGCGCCTCCAGCTCTACGAGCTGGGCGTGGCTGCTCTCATGCACGATATCGGCAAGGCGCGTCTGCCCGTAGAGGTGCTCAATAAGCCGGGCCGTCTGAACGAGGAGGAGTGGCGGCTGATCCAGAAGCACCCATGGCTGGGCGTGCTGGCCCTTTGCCAGATGCGTGTGCAGAACGACATCCCGTATCGGGCGATGGTGGTGGCGTTCGAGCACCACAAGAAAGTTGATCTCACCGGCTATCCGAAGCACGTACGTCCACGCTCGATGAGCATCTACAGCAAGATGGTGGCAGTGGCCGATGCCTTCGATGCCGCCACCAGCCGGCGCGTCTACCAGACTGTGCCGCTTTCTCCGGCCGACGTGTTGCAGGAGATGCAGCGCAATCCCAATCGCGGGATGGACCAGGTAATAGTGAAGGCGTTCATGAGCATGGTCGGTCACTACCCGGTTGGTACTCTGGTGGTGCTGGACACCTTCGAGCTGGCGGTGGTTCACTCGGTCAATCCAAATCCCGAGGCGGTATCGCGGCCCATCGTCCGCATCATCGCCGATGATCGCGGCAACATGCTCTATCCCGGTACGCTGGTAGACCTGGGCACCAGCAAAGAGGGCGGAGGTTTCGCCCGAACGATCATCAAGGTCGCCGATCCGGAACGATACGGGATCAGGGTTGGCGACTACTTCCTGTAACCTTTCAGAGTCCTGAAGCGTTGGTTGCCCGCCGCCCAGGAACCGGCCGGCATGCGGACGGAGAGGCGCTAGGCCGCGCCTGTATCGCGCAGGCGGCGCTCGAGCTGGTGCGTGGGCCGCACGAACAGCGTTTGCGCCTGGGTGACAAGCACCTTGCCCGGTCCCGCTCCGCGCGCCCGGCGCACATGGCGCCGGCGGGTCCAATCCACAGGTACCACTGTGGAGCTTCGCGCCTTGCTGTGCCACGCGGCGAGCATCGCCGCCTCCTCGAGATCGCGTGCCGGCGGAGCGCCTTCCTGCTGCCAGCGAAGGATAACGTGCGCGCCAGCGGCCGCACGAGCATGCAGCCAGACGTCCGCCGCTGAAGACTCGCGGAAGGTAATGATGTCATTGGAGGCCGCACCCCGTCCCACCCATATCTCGAGCCCGCCGCTGGATCGGTACAGGCGATACGGTCGCGACGCTCCGCCGCGTGTGGCACCCTCTCTCCGCGCCCTCGATACCGAGCCACCTCGGACTGCACCGTCTGACGCCGGTGCGTGAGCCAGCTCCTCGATGCGTCGGGGCAGGGTTGCCAGAGCTCGCTCCATCGACCGCACTTCGCGGTACAGACGCTCCGCTACGGCTATCGCCGTCTCCCCCTGGCGCGCGGCAACAGGAGCCCGCTCACCTGACGGCAGGAGGACGTCGGCGGGCGCAGCGGCGTCACCATGCGCGGCGAGCGCATCCGCTACAGCCCGCAGTCGGGGCGCGGCGCCGGCACGTTCCAGCTCCTCGCGCATCCGCTGAAGCGCCCTCTCCCGCCAAGTGTCTCGGTCGCCAGGCCTCGGGACGTGATCACTCTGCTCGCGCTTCGGACGAACGAGGCTCGCTGGCTCGCAGAGCCACGGCGGGAGCAAGCCCTCCCGGCACCGATCGGTCATTGGACGCGCGAGCTCACAGATCGCTGCGTATCGCTGGGCGGCTCGTTCGGGCGTGTCCGCCAGCCAGAGGGCAAGCGGCAAACTCATCCAGCGGCCCCGCAGTAGTCGTTCCGCATTCCGTTCGGCCGCGGCGCCTGTGACGGTTTCAGCATCGAGCTCGGGGCGAGGTCCGGCCGTCGCTGGCAGTCGCTTGCCCATGACCGCAAGGCGATGACCGCTGGAGTCCTCGAGTACGGCGCCGCGCGCAGCCGGCACTACACTCACGACGAGCTGAGCGCGACGGATTCGTGAGCCACGGAATCTGCCGACCTTCTCGCACTCGATGGAAATGATCCTCTCGTCGAGGGGCGCCGTAACCGACAGCACGCGCCAACCGCACAGCAGCGAGCCGGGAGTGCTATCGTCAACTTCTCTTATCTCCACGTCGGGAGCCGACAGATCGAACACCACGGCAGGCGCACCATCCACGGCACACTCGATCGCTCGCTGGCCGGCGCTGAAGCTCACGCCGGCTATGCGCCGCCCGCGCCACCGCGCATCGAGCTCCCGCGCGACGTGGTGCGTTGTCAGGCTGTCCATGACCGGGGGTTTGACACCCGCCGACGATGCCGGTACGTTCCGCCCCTGTCAACGAGTGCCGGAACCACCGGCGCGGCGCGCACTCGGCCAGTGGGGGCGCGCTCATCCGCGGAGCGGGCGCTCACGTGCGTGATGTCGCGTACATTGCACTTGGCTCCAACGTTGGAGATCGCGCCGGACACCTGGCGTTCGCGCGCGCTGCCTTGGCCGTGTTGCCGGAATCCCGCCTTATCGGCCAGTCGCGCGTGGAGGAAACCGCGTCCCTGGGCGAGATCCCGCAGGACCCTTATCTCAACCAGATGATCGCTCTCGATACGTCGCTGGCGCCGCACGCCCTCCTCGCAGCGCTCCAGGAGATCGAGCGTCGTGCCGGACGCGTGCGTGCGACTCGCTGGGGACCTCGCACGCTGGACCTGGATATCGTCTGCTTCGCCCGACAGCAAGTCGACACGGCGGATTTGGTGGTGCCCCATCCCGAGCTCCCCAACCGGGACTTCTGGCAACGGGGGTTGCACGAGCTGCGGGCCGAACCGTGAGTTCCGGAGGAGAGAGCGGATCCGCGCACCGTATGACCACGCGTGACTTCCGATCGCGGAAGGCAAGTGGCGGCGAGAAGCTCACGATGGTTACGGCCTATGACGCGCTGTTCGGCCGACTGGTGGATGATTGCGGCGTGGATGCCGTGCTCGTCGGTGATTCACTTGGCAACGTGGTTGCCGGCCTGGAATCCACGCTGCCCGTCACGCTGGAGCAGATGCTGTATCACGCAACGATGGTCCGGCGCGGCGTGGAGCGGGCTCTCCTGATCGTCGACATGCCTTTTCTCAGCTACCACATAAGCGTCGAGCAGGCGTTGATGAACTGTGGGCGCGCCATTCAGGAGGCTGGAGCACAAGCGGTCAAGCTGGAAGGTGCCGGCGACCGCGTCCTGCCGGCCGTTCGAGCATTGGTACAGACAGGCATACCGGTAATGGGGCATCTCGGCTTCCAGCCGCAAAGTCTGCTGGCACAAGGGGGTTATCGCGTCCAGGGGAGGGAGGAGGAAGGGGCCGCTCGTATGCTGGACGAAGCGCGGAAGCTGGAAGATGCGGGAGTCTTCTCTCTCGTCCTCGAGCTGATTCCGGCGGAGCTCGCACAGCGTATCACCGATGCGATCACCGTTCCGACGATCGGGATCGGTGCTGGAGTTGGCTGCGACGGACAGGTGCTCGTGCTGCACGATTTGCTTGGGCTGAACGAATCATTCAGCCCACGCTTTCTGAAGCGCTACGCAGCGCTCGCCGGTGACGTGCGGCGTGCGGTCACGGAGTTCAGGGACGATGTTCGCGCCGGCCGGTATCCAGGACCGGAGCACGGCTTCTGACGTGAAGGAGCTGTCCGGGATCGCTCAGCTGAGGGATGCCCTTCGCAGCGCGCGACGCGAAGGCCGCCGGGTCGCGCTCGTGCCCACGATGGGGGCCCTCCATGAAGGCCACCTCAGACTGGTCGACCTAGCGCGGGAGCTCACCAGCGAGGTCGTGATGAGCATCTTCGTGAACCCGCGGCAGTTCGGGGAAGGAGAGGACTTCGAGCGCTACCCTCGCGAGTCGGATACGGACCGCCGCCTGGCGATGCAACGCGGTGTTGATGTCCTCTTCACGCCCGGTGTCGCCGAAATGTATCCGGCCCCTCCTGCGGTCGAGGTCGTACCCGGTCCACTCGGGACGCGCTGGGAAGGAACCGTGCGGCCTGGACATTTTACCGGCGTGCTGACCGTCGTCGCCAAGCTCTTCAACATCGTCGAGCCGGATCTGGCAGTGTTTGGGCAGAAGGACATCCAGCAGGCGACTTTGATTCGCGCCATGGTCCGCGACTTGAACCTTCCGATCGCCATTGAGATCGCCCCTACGGTACGTGAGCCGGATGGGCTCGCCATGTCCAGCCGCAACCGCTATCTCTCGTCCGAGGATCGCTCGCGGGCGCTGTCGCTCGCGCGTGCGCTTGATGCTGTGGCAAACATGTGGACGACAGGAGAACGCGATCCAGTACGGCTTGCCGCGGTCGGCAGGGTGTTGCTGGAGGAGGGAAAGGTGGACGTTGATTACCTGGCGCTCGTCCATCCGGACACGCTCGAACCGGTGGACGAGGCAACCGACGGCACGATTGTGGTGGCAGCGGGACGCGTGGGCGCGACTCGCCTCATCGACAACATGATTCTCGGCCGGGCGTGAGCTGGAGCGCGGTAATCTCCGCCCTCGATGACGCGCAAGCGTTTCGTTCCCGCGTCAGCGTGTACCTGCACCCACTCGCTGGCCGACCAATAGTGTGGCACGTGATCCGCGCCCTCGTCGCAGTAGCGGAGCGTCCCACCGAGATCAGCGTGCTCTACCGCGCGTCGCAGCCGATCGCCCTGCCTCCTGATTCAACCGTTCCCGTACGGGCCGTAGCGGTAGACGCTGGTACCGAAACCGTATCGCTGCGCGCGGCCGTCACCACCCGCGGGCCGACGGTCCTCATCGACGGTGCGTCTGCGCTCGTCGAGCCTGCCACGATCGCGCGGCTGCTGCGGGCCGGCGAGGCCGGAATCGCAACATTGATGGATGAACGCACCGGCAGCCGATACGTAGCGGTGGCCGGTGAGGGTCCGGCTCTGGCTTCACAAGAAGATCCGCGTCGGCCCCGTGGCGCGCTAAGGGTGGCGGCAACGACGCCCGAGGAGCTGATTCGGATCTCGGACCGTCATACCTTTTCGGAGGCCTCGCTGGCGCTGCACGACCGACTTGTGAAGCAGCACGAGGCACGCGGCGTCACCTTTGTACTTCCAAGCACCACGTGGCTCGATGTCGACGTTCGGATTGGGGTGGATACCGTCATCTACCCCGGCGTGGTGCTGGAGGGACTCACCGAGATCGGAGTGGAATGCGTGATTGGTCCACACTCGCGGCTGGTAGAAGCCACGATTGGGAAGGGTGTTGAGCTGAAAGGGTGGAACTACGTCACCCGGACGCAGATCCGGAATCACGCCGTCCTCGAGCCGTATGTGCGCCGTGGCTACGATTGACCTGCCGCGGTGGGCGCGCGCCGGCAACGGACGGCGGGCGCACATTGCCAGGGTAGTACAGCTTCTTCGGCAGTGGGCCGTGCGCATGCAACTGCATGATCAGGAAGCGACGGCCTGGCAGGATGCCGGCCGATGGCACGACGCCCTGCGAGACGCGGACGAGCACGAGCTGAGATCGCTCGTCCCTGATCTCGACCTGCCGCTCGGCGTTCTGCACGGACCTGCGGCTGCGGCGCGCCTCGAGCGTGAGGGAGAGCGACGGGTTGACGTTCTCGCGGCGGTGCGATGGCACACGCTCGGCCACGCCGGCTGGGGGCGCACGGGCGACGCTCTCTACATGGCCGACTTCCTCGAACCGGGACGCCCCTTCGATGAAGCACGTCGCGCGGCACTAGCCGATACCGTACCCGAGGACTTCACTGGCGCACTGCGAGAGGTGGTGCGCTGGCGAATCGCCCGCGCCGTCGAGCGCAATCGGATGATTCACGCGCAGACCGCGATGTATTGGGAGCGGGTGAGGTGAGTCGCCGCTCGTTGCTCGTCCTGCTTGGCGCTTGTGCGCTGCTGGTGGCAGGGGGGGCGGCCGTCATCTTCAGCGATCGCGGCGGAAGACCGTTGCTCGCGCTGGGCAATGAGCGCGCGCGAGCCCCCGAAGGAGTACGCATTCGCGTGGAAGTGCTGAATGCTACCCGTGAGCGCGGGTTGGCGCGCCGCGCCACGTTACACCTGCGGGACCGCGGGTTCGATGTAGTCGAGCTGGGTACATCTGCCGAGCAGCGGGACAGCACGGTCGTGGTCGATCGATCAGGCAATCCCGAATGGGCACGTGCCGTGGCCGCCGCCCTGGGAACGTCCGCGGTCGAAACGCGCATCGATAGCCTACGCTACCTGGATGTCACCGTGCTTCTGGGCGCTGACTGGACGCCGCCGACCGAGCCGTTCTACCCGTAGCTGCCCGCACGCCGCGGCAATGTCCATCCCTCGACTCTTTCGCACGGCCACTTCAACGTCCGCAGCTCGAAGTCGGCGGGAGAAACGGGCAATGTCTCTTCCCGACGTCGGCTTGAACTCGGCCGTCCCACCGGGATGCAGAGGTATCAGGTTCACGAACGCGCGGCACTCACGGGCTAGCTCCGAAAGCTGCACGGCATGCTCGTGTTGGTCGTTCACTCCACCCAGCATCACGTACTCGAACGTGACCCGCCGGTCGAATCGCTTCGCCGCCTCTATCACATCGGCGAGCGGATACTTCACGTTGATCGGCATCAACGACCTGCGCAGGTCGTCGCTGGGCGCGTGGATGGATATCGCCAGGCGGAACTGTTCCGGCCGCTCACCCAGCGCGATAATGCCTGGCAGTACTCCTACAGTCGACACGGTAATGTGTCGCGCGCCGATTCCGAGGCCATCCGGCGCATTGAGAATCGTTAGCGCAGGATCGACAGCCTTCCAGTTCATGAGCGGCTCTCCCATGCCCATGAAGACGACATTCGTCACTTCGATGGGAGATTCGGCCAGTCGCATCTCGCGCACCTGGCCAGCTATCTCCCACACTTCGAGATTGCGCGTAAAGCCCATGAGCCCCGTGGCGCAAAAGGCACACTTCAGGGCACAGCCGGCCTGCGAGGATATGCAGAGCGTCAGTCGTCGGCCTTCCGGGATCGCAACAGTCTCAATCGCCTCGCCATCGGGCAGCCGGAAGAGAAACTTCTCCGTCCCGTCCTCGGACCGCTGCCGCGCTGCCACCAAAAGCCGCGGGAGCACGAACTTCTGGTCGAGGCGCTGGCGGAGGGGCTTCGGCAGGTCGGTCAGCTCCTCGAATGCATTGACCGGGGTGCGCCAGATGCGGGGTACCACCTGCCGGATGCGATACCCCGGTTCGCCTAGCTCGGACAGGAACGCCGCCACGACGCGAGCCGCGTCGGCGGGCGTATCATTGAGCAGATTGTACCGTTCAGGAGTCCCGTTAGGCATGCCCGTGTTTGCGAGGGGTCACCCCGTAGCAATGTACCGCCTGGGCCTGCGCCCTGCAGTCCTTGCGCGACGCCAAGTGGCATCGGCCAGTCTAAGGGGACGCGCGCACGGGGCGGAACCGCATGCAGAGTTTCAACTTGTACGCGCGCAGCGGGGCCGACGCGCGTCCGCCTCGCGCCTTCCGGCCGCTGTAAGCGACGGTTAGATTCGTTCGATCGGTATGCGAAAACGGAGCGGCTGTGCTGCTTTCTGAATTGCTGTCCGCGAACCGGATCAAGGTTCCCATGGGCAGCCGCAGCAAGGACGATATCCTGCGGGAGCTCGTCGCGCTTGTCGCGAACGGGCGCGGCGAGGCTGACAGCGACGCCATCCTGGCGGCGGTGCGGGAGCGAGAGCAGGTGCTCAGCACCGGGATCGGCGGAGGCGTTGCGATACCGCATGGCAAGTCGCCGCACGTGGACCAGCTTCTGCTGGCCGCTGGCGTAACGCGTGATCCCGTAGATTTCGACGCGCTGGACGGCCAGCCAGTGCAGCTGTTCTTCCTCCTGGTGGGGCCGGAGAGCGCGGCTGGCGCGCATGTGAAGGCGCTCAGCCGTATCTCCCGTCTTCTGCGCCGCGACCAGCTCCGACAGGAGTTGATCGCGGCGAGTAGCGCGGAGGAATTCCTGCGGATGATCGCGGCTTCCGAACGCGCGTGAGCCGACGATGGCTGCCGCCCCTGCTATGGGCGGCCTTCATTCTCGTGCTCACCTCCCTTCCGGGGTCCGCCGTTCCTGATGTCGGGAACGTGCCGTCCGGTACCGACAAGGTGGTGCATGCCACGATCTACGCGGTTCTCGGCTGGCTGTCGGTGCGTGCGTTCGATCCAACACGGCTCAACTGTGCGAAGTGTGCGATCGTTGTGGCGGGCATCGCGCTGTTTGCCGCTGCGGGTGAGTGGTACCAGTTGCTCATCCCTGGTCGCGAGCCCGACGTTTGGGACTGGGTCGCCGACCTGATCGGAGCAGTCCTTGGAGTGACTATGGGCGTCCTGACGCGGCGCCGGGAGTTTTACTCGTGATCGAAAGGACGGCGTTCGAGACAGCCCAGCGGTCGGATCTCTGCGGAGCGCTTCGCGTGGAGGACGCCGGCCGGACCGTGCGTCTCGGCGGCTGGGTTCACCGACGCCGGGATCTTGGCGGTATTGTGTTCCTGGACCTGCGCGACCGCGCCGGACTCGTCCAGGTCTCCTTCAACCCGGCCTTTTCGCCTCCGGATGTAGTAGCGGCCGCGGGCACGCTCTCCAACGAGAGCGTTGTGCTCGTGGAGGGAGAGGTAGTCGCTCGCCCGGAGCGCGACCGTAACCCGGACATGACAACCGGGGCGGTGGAAGTCCGAGCGTCGGCGCTGCGCCTCGTGGGGCCTGCGGAGACGCCGGCTATCCCTGTGGCGAGAGGAAAAGGGGAGTTGCTTCCCGCCGAGGAGCAGCGTTTGCGGCATCGTCACCTCGATCTGCGCCGTTCCGAGCTACAGGACAATCTGATCCTTCGGCATCGACTCCTGCAGGTGGCGCGGCACTATTTCAGCGACCTTGGCTTTCTGGAGGTCGAGACCCCGGTGCTCACCAAGCCCACACCGGAAGGAGCGCGCGACTACCTCGTCCCGAGCCGTGTGCATCCGGGCGAGTTCTATGCTTTGCCGCAATCGCCTCAGATGTACAAGCAGCTCCTGATGGTCGCCGGCCTGGATCGATACTTCCAGATAGCACGCTGCTTTCGCGATGAGGATCTACGCTCGGACCGGCAGCCGGAGTTCACCCAGATCGACGTCGAAGCGTCGTTCGTTGGGTCGGAGGATGTCTTTCGTTTTGCGGAAGGATTGCTGGCCAGCCTGTGGAGCGAAACCGGGAGGGCGATCGAAACCCCGTTCCCCCGGATGTCCCACGCCGAGGCGATGGAGCGCTATGGAACGGACCGTCCGGACCTGCGGTTCGGGTTGGAGCTGTTCGACGCCAGCGATTCCTTTCGCGGCGCGGACTTCAAAATCACGCGCAGCGCTCTCGCGGAAGGGGGGCGAGTTCGGGGCATTCGCATTCCCGGCGGGGCGTCGTTCTCGCGTCGCGAGGTGGACGAGCTCGAGGCCATCGCCAAGGGCGCGGGAGCGGGCGGCCTTCTTCGCCTCAGGCGCTCCGCTGGAGTGCTCGAGGGTCCGGTGGCGCGCTACCTCGACGACCGCGCCTCGGCTGTGCTCGGGCTTGCGGACGGCGACCTGTGCGTGATGGTCGCCGCACCCGACCGGGTCTCGAGCCCTGCACTCGATCGCGTTCGCCAGGAGACTGCGCGACGTCTCAAGCTGAGTCGCGACGGGGCGCTCGAGTTTCTCTGGATCACCGACTTCCCGCTGTTCGAGGCGCTGCCCGCCACCACTGCGCTGGGTGCCGTGCACCACCCTTTCACGGCCCCTCACCCGGAGGACATCCCGCTACTGGACTCGGAGCCCGAGAGCGTGCGGGCCCTCGCCTACGATGTCGTACTCAACGGGACGGAGCTGGGCGGTGGCAGCATCCGTATCTCCGATCCTGCAATGCAGGAGCGGATCTTCTCGCTGCTCGGAATCGAGAAGGAAACGGCCCGGGCCCGCTTTGGCTTCCTGTTGGAAGGCTTGCGGGCCGGAGCCCCTCCTCACGGTGGCATAGCGCTTGGCTTCGACCGCATAGCGATGCTTCTGGCGGGCGCACCGTCGCTCCGGGACGTCATTGCGTTTCCCAAGACGACAGCTGCGCGCGCTCTCTTCGAGGGCGCGCCATCGCCTGTACCGGCTGCCGAGCTGCGCGACCTGCGCATCCGAATCGATGTCGAGCAGGAGGTCGGCGCGTGAGTGAGGACACGACGACGCACCGCATCTCGACGGAAGGCGCTGACCTGCTGACTTTGGCAGGAGTGAACGACGCCAACCTGCTCGAGCTGTCGCGGATATTTGCGGTGAAGGTCGGACTCCGCGGGGAGAGCCTCACACTCAGCGGCACACCGGAAGAGGTGGAGCGCGCAACGCCGGTGGCTCAGCGGATGGTGGACACGGCCAAGCAGCGCTTGCCGCTCACTCCCGATGACGTGCTTCGCATGAGCGACGACGGTTCGCGCGAGGATGGCGCGGCGGCCGGCGACCAGCGCATCGTGCTGCCGGGAGTGCGCAAGATCATCCAGCCTAAGACGCCCGGTCAGGCCAGCTACATGGATCTCATCGCCGAGCAGGACATCGTCGTCGGTATCGGGCCGGCTGGAACGGGGAAGACCTATCTGGCGGTTGCCGCGGCTGTCGACGCGCTGGTACGCAAGCGTGTCCGACGAATCGTCCTTGCACGGCCGGCGGTGGAGGCTGGCGAGAGCCTGGGCTTCCTGCCCGGCGACCTGCAGGCGAAGGTCGACCCGTACCTTCGCCCGCTGTATGACGCCCTGGACGACATGATGCCGGCGGAGCGGGTGCAGAAGTCGCTCGAGACCCGTACAATCGAGATCGCCCCGCTTGCCTACATGCGCGGTCGCACGCTGGCTGACGCCTTCGTGATCCTGGACGAGGCGCAGAACGCCACCAGCGCGCAGATGAAGATGTTTCTGACTCGCCTCGGCGTTAACTCGAAGGCCGTGATCACTGGTGACAAGACGCAGATAGATCTGCCGCAGCGCGAGCAGTCGGGACTCGTGCAGGTCGAGCGCATACTGCTCGGCATCGAGGGAATCGGCTTTCACTACTTCAGTGAAGCCGACGTCATTCGCCACCGTCTTGTGCGCGAAATCATAAAGGCGTACGCACGAGACTCGGCGGGAGAGTAGCGAGTGACCACACGCGAACGGCTTCAGCGCGTGCTCGGTGACGAGCCGCCGGAACGAGGAGGGATGCGTGCCGCCTATCACGGCGCGCGCATAGGCCTGTTCCTGGTCGTGGCTGCGTTCACCTACGTGCTCTTTCCGGCCACTCCCGCCGTAGAAACCCCGATTTTCGAGGTCGGTTCGGTGGCGACCGAGACGGTCATAGCGCCGTTCGCCTTCAACGTTCGGAAGAGCGACGCCGAGCTGCTTAGCGAGCGGGAGGAGCTGGCACGCGCCGTCAAGCCGATCTTAGTGCACGAGTCCTCGGCGGCAGACAGTTCGATCGCCCGAGCGCGCGCTTTCGTCGAGGCGCTCGCCGACGTCGTGGAGAACCGACGGCCCGACGTCGATGCTGTTCGGCGCGTTGCATCCGGGCACGGCGTGACGTTGAGCGTGCAGGAAGCCGATTATCTGTCCGCGGCCACGCGACGGCGCGCCATGGAGGAGGCGCTGAGCGGCGTCTACGACCGCTGGCTTAGACCAGGCGTTGCGGCGAGCGGGGCCACAGAAGAGATCCGCGGTGAGGTCATTGTCCGCCGCGGCGACCAGGAGCGCAGCGTTGTCTCTGACAGCATTGCAACGTTTGGGACATTCCTGACGCAGGCCCGGGCCGCCCACCCAGATCCTAATTCCTCGGTGGGCGATGCCGTGTTCGTCAAACTGCTCAGCGCGTTCTTCCAGCCTACGATTCTGTACGATCTGGGCGCCACGGAACAGCGGCGAGCCGAGCTTCGCGATACCGTCGACCCGTTTCGTTACCGGGTGATGGAGGCAGAGAGGATCGTCGCCCAACACGAGGTGGTGGGTCGCGCCGAGTTCGAGAAGCTTCGCGCACTTCAGGAGGCGATGGAGGCGCACACCCGGGGAGAACGGGCGATCGCACGCATCCTCGGCGCCATCCTCTACAATGCGCTCGTGCTGGGCATCTTCGTGATCGCGGTAGTGCTCTTTCGCCCGCAGGTCTATCGTTTCTTTCCTTCGCTGTCGCTATTTGCCTTCGTCTTCATGGCCGTCGTGCTGGGCGCCTTCGCCGTTACGCGCATGACGGCGGTTGCCCCCGAGCTCGTGCCCGTCGCATTCGCGGCCATCATACTGAGCGTGCTTTTCGATCCGCGCATTAGCATGATTTCGGCAATGATCCTGGCCGTACTCGTCGGTGGACAGAGCGTCTTTCGCGGCACGAACACGTTGTTCATCCACCTGATCGGCGGTGCCGCGGCCGCTCTCAGTGTGCGAGTGATTCGCCGTCGCGATCAGTCGTATTACTCTATCCTGATGATAGGAACGGCGTATCTCTTTGCGGCGTTCGCCATTGGCATGACGCTCGGCTGGGTCGCCACTGAGATCGGGACGGCTGCCTTCTGGGGCTTCGTGAACGCTTTCATTTCCGTGTCGCTTGCGATGTCGCTGCTGCCGCTGGCTGAGCGATATACCGGTGTCACGACGGATCTCACGCTGCTCGAGTATTCCGACCTCAACCGGCCTCTGCTGCGCCGTCTCAGCCTCGAGGCGCCTGGCACGTACGCCCACACCGTCGTCATGGCGAACCTAGTAGAGTCCGCCTGTAACGCCATCGGAGCCAACGGCCTGCTGGCAAGAGTAGGGACGTATTACCACGACATCGGCAAGATCAAGAAGCCGCAGTACTTCGTCGAGAACCAGGCTCGGGGGCGAAATCCGCACGACAAGCTCAAGCCCGCTACCAGCGCGAGCATCATCAAGAACCACGTCCGTGAAGGAGTGGAGCTGGCCGCGGAGCATAAGCTGCCCCGCGTCCTGACCGCCTTCATTGCCGAGCACCACGGCACCGGTCAGATCTCCTACTTCGTGGAGAAGGCGCGCGAGCGCGACGGCCTGCTCCCGACTACGGGGGAGTTCGCGTATCCCGGGCCGATTCCGCAGACGGCAGAGACGGCGGTATGCATGCTGGCGGACGGAGTCGAGGCCGCAATTCGTGTACTGAGCGAGCCGACACCAGAGAAGATTCGGGAAGTGGTCGATCACATTGTGCGGCAACGAATGGAGCAGGGACAGCTGCGGGATGCGCCGCTCACTCTCCGCCAGCTCGAGCAGGTCAAGGAGCAGTTCGCACGCGTTCTGATCGGGATGCATCACAACCGGATCGACTATCCCACGGCAAGCGGCGGGATCACGTCGGAGTTCGCGAAGGTATGACGCTCGCCGTGGACGTCGCTGTCGAGAGCGGACGGCTGCCACTCGGACGCGTCCGCGTCGGCGAGTTGGTTCGTGCGGTCCTTCGCGCCGAACGCATTGGCGACGCCATGATCTCCGTTACCTTCCTCACGAATCGCGACATGGCGGCGCTGCACCGCAAGCATCTCGCTCGAGCTGGCGCAACCGATGTGATGTCGTTCGGTTTCGCTCCTTCCGGACCGCGCTCGCCGGTGATCGGCGACATCTACGTCGCGCCGGCGGTCGCCAGATCCAATGCGCGCCGGCTTGGCATAGGAGTTCGCGAGGAGCTGGCCCGGCTCGTGGTGCACGGCACGCTGCACGTCCTTGGATACGATCACCCCAACGGTGAGCTCGACCGCGAGAGCTCGCCCATGTGGCGGCGCCAGGAGCAGCTGTTGCGGCGCCTCCATCGGGAGCGGCCGCGTTGATCGGCGCTCTCGTCCTTGGAATTCTCGCGGCGTTGACGGCCGCCCTGTGCGCGACCGCCGACGGCGCTCTGCTGGGCGGCACCGATGAGGATGGCGACACCGGAGCTGCGCAATCCCGCCGATCCAGCCCCGAAGGAACACACCGCGCACTGAGCATGGCGCGCCTTGCCGCCCTGCTGTCAGCCGGCACCTTCCTCGCGCTGGCGTTGCGGCTGCACCAACGCCCACTCATGGCCGCTCTTTCCTGGGCGATCGTGCTGGCTCTTTTTCTCGCGATGTTCGCTGAGATTCTGCCGCGAGCGCTCGGTGAGACACTGGGGTCGCGTCTTCTTGGGCCTGTCGCACCTCTGGTGCGGACCGTCCAGTTGATGTTCGGCCCGCTGGTGCGCGGTGGCCGCTGGGCCGACCAGGTGCTCATGCGGCTCTTTCCGCCAGCGACCGCCGAAGCCAGCGATCGCGAAACGATCGCCGAACGCTTCAGCATGGTCGCCGAGGCCGGTGTCGCACCGCCTTCGCGTGGCCTCATGGCAAATCGCATCTTCTCGCTCGCTGATACCGAAGTGGCCGAAGTGATGGTGCCGCGGGTGGACATCGTCGGTGTCGAGAGGGACATGCCATGGTCAGAGGTGATCGATCGCGTCAACAGTGCCGAGCACGCGCGCGTACCGGTGTACCAGGAGACACTCGATGACATCATCGGCGTCCTCTACGCCAAGGACCTCCTCGCGGCTGTCATCGGAGACGAGCTCCCGGCAGGCGGCTGGCTCGCCCTGGCGCGCCAGGCCACCTTCATTCCGGAAACAAAGAACTGCGCGGAACAGTTGCGCGATTTCAAGATGACACGCACGCACATTGCCATCGTCGTCGATGAGTTCGGCGGCACGGCCGGCCTGCTCACCATCGAAGACCTCCTGGAGGAGATCGTCGGCGACATCCGGGACGAGTACGATATCGAGGAACCGCCAATAATAGTGGAGAACGGTTGTCGCTTCTGGGTAGCCGGCCGCGTCACACTCGATGAACTCTCCGACGCACTCGGCCAGCGATTCGAGCACGAGGATGTCAGCACGGTGGGCGGTCTGATGTACGAGGTGCTCGGCCGAGTACCTCGTGCCGGCGAGGAGTTCACGCTGGGATCCTATCGGGTCGTCGTCGAGCAGGTGCGTCGGCGGCGGGTGGAGCGAGTCTACTTCGAGAAGCAGGACACACTGGTAGGGCGTACCGGATGACGACCATCATTCTACTGCTCGGACTTCTGGTCATCGCCTGGCTCACCGCTACCGCCACGGCCATTCGGTCGGTGAGCTGGATCTGGCTGCGGCGCTGGGCGGAGCAACGGCTTGGAGGACCAGCCGGGGCGGAGCCGCTGCTCGTTCGCCCGCACCGGCTGCTGAACACGGCCAGCGCCGGAGTTGCCGCCACCATCGTGCTTGCCGGCGCCTGGCTCGGAGCCCGTCATGCACTTCGCGGATGGGAACTACTCGCAGAGCTGGTGCTCCTCTTCCTCCTGCTCGTTCTCCTCGGACAACTTCTGCCGCGCGCAGCTGCACGACGCTGGGCGGCTCAGATGATGCCGGTGGTAGTTCCACCGCTGAGACTGTTCGCCGTGATCGCCGGCCCGGCACTGGCTGGCGGGCAGCGTCTGGCGGCGGCTCTCGCCCCGCCGCAGACGGAGCCGCCGACGGAGCGCGATGGGATCGAGGAGCTGCTGCGCGAGGGCGAACTGGAAGGCATAGGCGACCGAGAGGAGATCGAGATCATCGCCGGCATCGTGGAGTTCGGCGAGAAGGTCGTCGCAGATGTCATGACGCCGAGAACAGAGATGTTTGCCCTCGATGAGTCAATGTCTCCAGCCGCGTTCGCAGCTGCGATGGCACAGTCCGGCTACAGCCGCGTGCCCGTGTATCGAGGCTCGCTTGATGAAATAGTCGGCATGGTGCACGCCTTCGATGTGCTGAAGGTAAGAGGCGAGCGCATGCCAGCTCTTCGACCAGTTGTTCACGCGCCTGCCTCCAAGCGATGCGGCGAGCTGCTGTCGGAGATGATGCGCGCTCAGCGCCATCTAGCGGTGGTGCTTGACGAGTACGGCGGTACTGCCGGCATCGCGACGCTCGAGGATCTGCTGGAAGAGCTGGTAGGCGAGATCGAAGACGAGCACGATGAGCCCCTGCCCCCCGACGCCATGGAGATGCCCCGCGCGGCAATTCTTGACGCCGGACTGGAGATCGCCGAGGTCGAGCGCCGCCTGGGAATTGAGTTGCCGGCCGCCGTACACAACCGGGCACAGACTCTGGGCGGCATCCTGGTGACGGCGCTGCGGCGCATTCCCGTTCTTGGCGAGCGCGTCCGGATCGGTGCACTCGAAGTGATCGTCGTCGAGTCCGAGCCGTCCCGCGTGGTGCGTGTGCTGGTACAGCGAGCCGAGAGCGGAACCACGATCGACATCGCCGAGCCCCGCTGACGTGCGAGCCCTGCGCGTCTTCTGGCGACTCTTCCCGTTCGTCCTCGCCTTTCTTCGCGATCGCCGCCAGTTCATCGTGCTGGGCCGTCGACGCGCGGTCAGCGAGGCCCAGCATCGCGCGCGCGCGCAGCGACTGACGGCCACAGTTGCGGCGCTGGGTCCGGCGTTCATCAAGCTCGCACAGGTGTTTGCTGCGCGCGCCGACATCATACCCGAGCCGTACCTCGGCGAGATCGGCGCCCTCACGGATCGCGTGCCGGCACTACCCGTCGCCGATATTGAACGTGTAATGGAGGCGGAGCTCGGCGTCCCTGTCGCTCAGATCTTCGATCGGTTCGATCCGGTACCGCTGGGGTCCGCGTCGCTGGGGCAGGTACACCGCGCCTCCCTCGCCGGACGCGAGGTGGTCGTCAAGGTTCTGCGTCCTGGCGTGGAGGAGCTCATTGCGACCGACCTGGCGGTGGCGTTTCGAATCCTCTTCTTCGTGAACGTGCTGTTCCCCAACCATCACACCCGTGCCATCACCAACATTGTACGGGAATTCGCGAAGCGCATCGAGGAAGAGATCGATTTTCGTGAAGAGGCGCGGAACGCCGAGGTCATTGGCGCCAACTTCGCCACTGATCCGCGCGTCGCCGTGCCCGCAGTGATTTCGACCCACGTTACTCGTCGCGTGCTGGTGCTCGAGTACATGGAGGGTACCCGGGTAGATCGGCTTCAGGACCGGTTTGCCAGCGGTGAACTGGAGTTAGGGCGAGTGCTGGGAACGATCGTGGAGGTGTACGTGCAGATGATGCTCGTGCACGGGATCTTTCACGCCGATCCTCATCCGGGCAACCTTCTGATCGCTCCCGACGGCCGCATCGTCCTTCTGGACTTCGGTATGGTCGTGAGGGTGGGTCAGGAAACCCGATCGCGGCTCATTCAGACGATCATGGCCGCAGTCCGCCAGGACGTGGACGGTGTGGTATCGGGCTTCTATGAGCTTGGCCTCCTTGACCCCGAGGTGGACCGCGGCACCGTGCGCGACGCCGCACGAGCGCTCATGTCCGTCGTCTATACGCGCGACGTGCGCACCCGGCAGATCCAGGAAGTAATGACCGAGGTGCTGGCGACGTTCTATCGGTGGCCCATCATGCTGCCTAGCGAGCTCGTCTATTTCGGCCGCGCCGCCGCTTTGGTTGAGGGGATCGGCTTCCGCTACGATCCCGACTTCAACGGAGTGCAGTTCGCCAGGCCCATCGTCCAGAGAATGAAGGGGCAGCTCGTACAGGCGATGTTCGGTGGCGACTCGCGGGAAGTTCTGAAGGACTGGATGGCTGAGCTGGGCCTGGTGGCACGGGAGCTCCGCGACGTGCTGAGGCGCGCTGGAAGGGACGAGCTTCGCATACGCGCACATCCACGGGATGTGCTCGAGCTGGAACGGCAGCTGGCACGGCAGACAAGGCGCATCATGCTCGGCATTTTTGCCAGCTCGCTGGCGCTAATCTCCACCGTCATGTTCCTGGCCCATCGCAACGTGGTGCTGCTCCTGCTCTCGATTGGAGCGGCGTTCGTCTTCTTTCTGGTGGTGCTGCTCCTGCCACTGCACCTTCTTTCGAATCCGTTCCGAGGATACCGGCATTGGCGGTGACTCCCGCGTCCTCGGCCAGCGCCAGCGCACACGAACGGCTCCTGGCCGACTTCGCGGCCCGCAAGCCGGCCGCGCTGGCGCGAGCCGTGAGCATTGTCGAGAACCACCGTCCAGGTTTCGAGGCTCTGCTCGGTGCCTTCCATTCCCGGCTTGGCCGTGCCCGCCGCATCGGAATCACCGGTCCGCCCGGAGCGGGCAAGAGCACCATCACCAGCAGACTAGCCGAGCAGTTCAGGCAGTCGGGCCTCACCGTCGGGATAATCGCCGTCGATCCGACGTCGCCGTTCACCGGAGGAGCGTTGCTTGGCGACCGGATCCGGATGGAATCCGTTGCACTCGATCCAGGAATCTTCATTCGCTCCATGGCAACCCGGGGCTCTCTCGGCGGCCTGGCTGCGGCCACTCGCGAAGTGTGTGACGTGCTGGACGCCTACGGCTTCGACCGAATAATCGTGGAGACCGTGGGGGTGGGGCAGAGCGAGCTCGACATTGCCCGGACCGCAGATTCCACGGCAGTCGTGCTCGTACCGGAATCAGGCGACTCGATTCAAACGCTGAAGGCCGGACTCATGGAAGTGGCCGACCTGTTCGTCGTCAACAAGGCGGACCGTCCTGGTGCCGACCGCCTGCGTGCCGAACTGGAGATCATGCTCGGATTGCGCATGGGTCAGACGTTCCGGCACGTCCCCGCCCATCATGGGGTGGACCTCAAGCGCCTGAACCCAGCGCGACTTGCTCGTGAGGCGGCGCGAGAGGAGCGTGACGTCTGGACACCGATAGCCCTCACGGCCATCGCGTCGCGAGGCGAGGGCGTGGACGACATCATTGCCGCGCTCGACAGGCACTTCGATTATCTTGCCCGGAGTGGGGAGCTCCGCGTACGTCGACGACAGCGGCTTCGCGAGCAAGTGGTGGATGCCGTGGAGCGGCGCGTCCGCCGCCGTCTGTGGGGCGACGCGGTAACAAACGCCTGGCTGGATGAGCGGCTCCCGGCGCTCGAGGCGGGGACGCTGACCCCGTTCCAGGCGGCAGCGGACTTGCTCGAGAGAAGTGGAGAACTCCTGACCCGAGCTGACGCATGACCACCATTCGAGCCGTGAACAACGCCCTTCGGGAAGCGCAAGCCGAGATCGAACGGCTTCGCGCCGAGGTCGAGGAGTGGCGCCTGCGCTATGAACAGGGAAGCAAGCGTGACATCGCCTTCTCGAATTCGGCGGGGGAGCTACAGCCGCTCTACACGGCGCTGGATGTAGCCAACGAGGCCGACCAGCTTGGGACCCCCGGCAAGTACCCCTTCACGCGCGGTATCCATCCCACCGG
>CAYXRS010000010.1:0-9802 GCA_964467195.1 uncultured Gemmatimonadaceae bacterium | reverse complement strand
TGTACCGCGGCCGGCTCTGGACCATGCGGCAGTTCGCCGGTTTCGGCAGCGCGAGCGACACCAACGCCCGCTATAAGTTCCTGCTCGCGCACGGCCAGACGGGTCTCTCCGTAGCGTTCGATTTCCCGACGCTGATGGGCTACGACTCCGACCACCCGCGCAGCGAGGGTGAGGTGGGCAAGTGTGGGGTCGCCATCTCGAGTCTGGCGGACATGGAGACGCTCTTCGAGGGGATCCCGCTCGACCAGGTGTCCACCTCCATGACCATCAACGGGCCGGCGCTTATTCTCTACTGCTTCTACGTCGCTGCGGCGGAGAAGCAGGGCGTGGACTCACGCAAGCTCCGTGGCACGATCCAGAACGACATGCTCAAGGAGTACATGGCGCAGCACGCCTGGATCTTTCCGGTGGAACCGGCGCTGCGGCTGATTGTGGATGGCTTCGAGTGGTCGGCAACGCACGTGCCGCAATGGAACACGATATCCATCTCCGGCTACCACATCCGCGAGGCTGGCGCCACCGCCGTGCAAGAGCTGGCGTTCACGCTTGCCGACGGATTCACGTACGTGGAGCGCGGCATCGCTCGCGGCCTCGACGTGGATGACTTCGCACCGAGGCTCTCCTTTTTCTGGGACATTCATAACGATTTCTTCGAGGAGGTCGCCAAGCTCAGGGCAGCACGCCGTATCTGGGCGCGACACCTGAAGGAGCGCTATGGCGCAAAGGATTCGCGTTCCTGGATGATGCGCTTCCACTCTCAAACGGCCGGCGTCACACTCACCGCGCAACAACCGATGAACAACATCGTGCGCGTGGCCTACCAGGCTCTTGCCGCGGTGCTGGGCGGGACTCAGTCGCTGCACACCAACTCCATGGACGAGACGCTCGCCTTGCCCACCGAGCACGCAGTGGAAGTGGCGCTGCGCACGCAGCAGGTTCTTGCGTATGAAACGGGAATCCCGAACGTGGTCGATCCACTGGGCGGGTCGTACTACGTGGAGGCGCTCACTGACCAGATGGAACGGCAGGCCGAAGCCCTTTTCGATGAGATCGAAGGTGCCGGCGGCGTTGTGCGCGCGCTGGAGAACGGCTGGTTCCAGCGCAAGATCGCAGAGTCGGCCGCCCGGCAGCAGTGGGACATCGAGCAGCGCCGCAAGCTGGTGGTGGGAGTAAACGAGTTCGTCACCGATGAGCCGGAGCTGGGCATCGAGCTGTTGCGTGTGGGAGAGGACGTGGGGCGAACGCAAAGCGAGCGATTGCGCACGCTACGCGAAACGAGGGATAACGACCTCTGCAGCCGGCGCCTGACGATGCTGCGCGATGCTGCCCGTACGGGAGAGAATCTGATCCCCCACATCCTCGACGCGGCGCGTGCATACTGTACGCTCTTCGAGATCCGCGCCGCCATGGAGGAGGTGTTCGGCGCATACCGCGAGCCGGTGTTCTTCTGAGCTCGCGGTGAAGCCGCCGCCCGAGTGGTGGAGCTCGTACTTCGATGCGATGTACCTGCGCGAGTACGAGCCACTCTTCAACCCGGAGGCTGATCGTCGAGAGGTCGCTCGCCTGGTCGAGCTGCTCGGCCTGCCTGCCGGTGCCCGTGTGCTGGATGTCCCATGCGGCCAGGGTCGGCATGCACGCCTCCTGGCCGAGGCCGGCTTCCGCGTGGATGCGCTGGACTATTCCGCGCATCTCCTCCAGACAGCACGGCGCCTCGGCACATCGCCCGTTCTGAGGTACACGCGGGGAGACATGCGTCGCCTCCCGGCCCGATGGACGCGACGCTTCGACGCGGTGGTCAATCTGTTCACCTCGTTCGGTTTCTTCTTCCAACCGGCTGACGACCAGCGCGTGATCGCGTCGTTTGCACGCGTTCTCAAGCCTGGCGGAGTGCTCGTGTGGCACGGCGCCAGCCGCGACGGAGTGATGGCGCGCTTTCTGACGCGTGACTGGTGGAGCACCAGCGACGGGACTCTCTTCGCACAGGAGCGCACTTTCGACGCTCTGTCAGGGATCCTGACCGTAGGCACTGAATGGAGCGGCCCGGATGGCCCCGGAGAACGAGCCCACCGCATTCGACTGTACTCCGCCACGCACCTCGCCGAACTCCTCGCGCGCCACGGGCTCGTGGTGGAGGAGTCCTTCGACGGCTGGTCGGAGAGGGCGCTTCACCGTCGCGCATCGGAGATGCTGCTCCTGGCCAGGAAGGAATAGAAGCCTTCCTCACCAGCCCCGTCGGGCTTGCCGACCGCCCGCAACAGCGGAGCGCCCCGCATGGCGACGTCCGGTGACGGTGGAGCGCCCCGCCTGGCGACGTCCGGTGACAGTGGAGCGCCCTGCATTGCCGAGAGTGTTCGCGCGAGCAGCCGCCCTGGCACTGACGCTCTCCCGTCCCTTCACCCGAGCGACTACTTTTCCGCCATGCGACCAATTCGCGTGCTCATAGCCAAGCCCGGACTGGACGGGCATGATCGCGGCGCCAAGGTAGTGGCCGCTGCCCTTCGTGATGCCGGTATGGAGGTCATCTATACCGGATTGCACCAGACACCGGAGATGATCGCCAGCGCCGCCGTCCAGGAGGATGTGGATGTGGTCGGACTCTCGATCCTCAGCGGCGCTCACATGACGCTGTTTCCGCGCGTGCGGGACCTGCTGCGCGAACAGGGACGCGATGACATCCTCATCACCGGCGGCGGGATCCTCCCCAAGGAGGACATGGAGGAGCTGCAGCGACAGGGCATCGGTCGATTATTTGGTCCGGGCACGCCTACATCGGACCTCGCCGACTACATCAAGGAGTGGTTTGCGGCCCGGGAGCAGCAAGAAGCGTGACGTCGCGCCTGCGGGAGCTGAGTGCGGAGATCCGGCAGCTCGAGGAGCGGCTGCGGCAGGGGGGCGGAGCTGACAAGATCAAGCGACAGCACCGGCAAGGCAAGCTGACGGCGCGCGAGCGCATCGCCGGCCTCTGTGACCCGGGTGCGCGATTTCTGGAGATCGGCCTGCTCGTCGCCCACGACCTATACGAGGGCCAGGCACCGGCGGCTGGCGTCGTCACCGGAATTGGACGCGTCCACAAGCGCGAGACAGTCATCGTCGCCAACGACGCCACTGTAAAGGCCGGATCGTGGTGGCCCGAGACGATCCGCAAGATCCTCCGTGCCCAGGAAATCGCGATGCGTTGTCGCATCCCGATCGTGTATCTGGTCGACTCCGCCGGCGTGAACCTTCCATATCAGGGAGGCGTGTTCCCGGGGCAGTACGGAGCCGCCCGAATCTTCTACTACAACTCGATCATGCGGCGCTACCTGAACGTCCCGCAGATCGCCGCCGTCATGGGCCCGTGCATCGCGGGCGGTGCCTATCTGCCCGCGCTCTCTGACGTCATCCTCATGGTGGAAGGCAGCTCCTTCATGGGCCTCGGCGGTCCCAACCTCGTGAAGGGTGCCACTGGTCAGGTGGTGGACAGTGAGATGCTGGGTGGAGCGGTGACGCACACCGAGATAAGCGGCGTCGCCCACTACCGGGCGAAGGACGACGCCGAGTGTGTTGCGCGAATCCGTGACCTGATCGAACGTCTCCCTCGCCCCGTCCATGTTCCCGAGAACGACGGCCCCGAAGCCGGCAGTCCGCCGGAAGAACTGTACGACCTGCTGCCATCTGACCACCGCATGTCCTACGACATGCACGCTGTGCTTCGGACGATAGTCGATGGCGGAACTCTGGACGAGTTTCAGGAATCGCTCGCGCGCGAGATGATCTGTGCGGATGCCCGGCTGCGGGGCATGGCGATCGGCGTGATCGCCAATCAGCGAGGTCTCATCAAGGGGCGCTCCGGCGAGCGGCCGCGGTTCGGCGGCATCGTCTACACCGAGAGCGCGGAGAAGGTGGCGTACTACATCGATCGCTGCGACCGGCAGGGTATTCCGCTCCTCTTCGTGCAGGATGTGTCTGGTTTCATGGTCGGACCAGAGGCCGAGCACGAAGGCATCATTCGCGCAGGGGCACGTTTCGTCGAAGCGATGGCCTGCGCCCGCGTGCCGAAGCTGGTTCTCACTGTCAATCACGCCTCCGGAGCTGGCTACTACGCTATGGCGGGACAGGGCTTCGATCCCGACTTCATCTTCAGCTGGCCGACTGGCCGCATGGGCGTGATGGAGGGAGAGTCGGCGATCCAGGCCGTGCATGGCACAGCGTTGGAGGAGGCAAAGAAGCGCGGCGAGCAGCCTTCGCCCGCGGTGCTATCCGCCATCGATGAGATGCGCTCGGACTACGAGCATCAGCTCGACGCCCGGTTTGCGGGTGCCCGTGGCTTCATCGACACCATTGTCTATCCGGAGGACACGCGTGGCGTCCTGGCCATGGCCCTGCGTGCCGCTCTCCACAATCGCGGGCCCCACCTTGGGGTATTCGTGCTCCCGCCGCAGGCGGGAGAGTCACGGTGAGCCGCGTCGTTCGCGTCGCATCGGGCCAGGGCTTCTGGGGAGATTCTCTGGATGCCCCGCGCCGGCAGGTGGAGGGTGGGCCCGTGGACTACCTCATGCTCGACTACCTGGCCGAGGTGACGATGTCCATCCTACAGAAGCAGAAAGAACGCGATCCCGAAATGGGTTATGCCCGCGACTTCATCGGCGCCATGGAGAGTGTGTTCCCCGCCGTGGCAGAGCGCGGTGTGCGCGTGGTCGCCAACGCCGGCGGTGTGAACCCGGCGGCCTGCGCCAAGGCGGTGCTCGATGCGGCCCGGCGCGCAGGGCTGGAAGGACGCCTACGCGTGGGTGTGGTGACTGGTGATGACCTCCTTCCGCGGCTGGACGAGCTGCTTGGTACGGGGCACGCTCTGTCCAACATGGAGACCGGTGAACCGCTCTCGGCGGTACGCGACCGCGTGCTCTCAGCCAACGCATACCTTGGCGCACGGCCAATCATCGAAGCGCTGAAACAGGGCGCACATATCGTCGTCACCGGCCGGTCCACGGACACGGCGCTCACCATGGCTCCGATAGCCCACGAGTTCAGCTGGAGCATGGGCGACTGGGACCGCCTGGCCGCGGGTATCGTGGCCGGCCACATCATCGAGTGCGGCGCGCAGTGCTCCGGAGGCAATTGCCTGTACGACTGGCGGAGCATCCCAAAGCTGGCGGACGTTGGTTATCCCATCGTCGAAGCTGCCGAAAACGGGACCTTCGTGGTGACTAAGCACGCTGAAACGGGGGGCCGCGTCAGCACGCAGAGTGTGGCCGAACAGCTCGTGTACGAGATGGGCGATCCGCACAGCTACATCACTCCCGATGTGATCGCTGATTTCACCACGATCCGGCTTGCCGACGATGGGCCCGATCGTGTTCGTGTGTTCGGGATTCGCGGCAGGAAGGCGACAGACAAGCTCAAGGTCTCCGTCGCCTACCGAGCGGGCTACAAGGCGCTCGGCACCTTGGTGTACGCCTGGCCCGATGCGCTCGAGAAGGCGCGACTGGCGGATAGCGTGCTTCGCGAGCGGCTCGAACGGCTCGAACTGCGTTTCGACGTCGTTCATACCGAGTTTCTCGGCGCATCGGCAACGCACGGCGTGTTGGCGGGCGCTCCGTCGGTAGAGCTCCCGGAGGTCCAGCTGCGCGTGGGAGTCCGTTCTGACGATCGTTCGGCCGTGGAGCGCTTCTCGCGGGAGATCGCGCCGCTCGTGTTGAATGGGCCACCAAGCGTAACGGGATTTGCGGGAGGGCGCCCCAAGGTCGAGGAGGTCGTGGCTTACTGGCCCGCTCTGATAGACAAGACTGTCGTGCAGCCACGAGTGGAGGTGCTCTTCGCGTGAAGGTGCGCCTGCTCGACATCGCGCACGCCCGCTCCGGGGACAAGGGAGACACGGCGAACGTGGGGCTGCTTGCCCTGCGACCTGAGTGGTACGCTGTACTCGATCGGCACGTTACCCGCGACCGTGTGGCGGAGCATTTCTCGGGGGTCATCGAAGGCCCGGTGGAGCGATACGAGCTACCCAATCTCAACGCTCTCAACTTCCTTCTCCACGGGGCGCTCGGTGGCGGCGGCACATTGTCTCTCAAGACGGATGCGCAGGGTAAGGTCTTCTCCACGGCACTGCTTCGGATGGTCATAGACGTCCCGGATGACGTCGCACGGGACCTGCGTCTTCCCGCCGCACCCTGAGGGAGTCTGCTGCGGAGGGCGTCCCATGACACGGCTCACCACTGTCAAGCTCGTCATCGCCGTGGCCGGGATCATTGTCTGGGTCTACGGGGTAACTGTGGACAACCGTGCCGTGCAGTGGGCCGGGTTAGGGTTGGTGGCGGTAGCGGCGCTGTTGCGCTTTGCCGGCCCTGGAGAGGCGGAGAAGGACGGTGAGGATACCCCACCTCCAGGGAGCTGAGGAGCCAGGGCGCTGATCTGCCACGAATCGTTCCCGTACCACTGCGCCGCGGTTCGCTTGTTGCTCACTTTTTGGCGGGATGGAGTCGAGAGATGAACCAGGAGGGGGAAACCATGCCACGAACCAAGCGTCGCCGCCGCACGGTTCCGGCCGAGATCGGGCCAGGAGACGCCGATCGCGACATCCTGGATCAGTATTTCTCCGAGGTGAGCCGCTATCCGCTCCTCAAGACGGAAGAGGAGAAGAAGCTGGCGCGCCAGATCCGACAGGGCGACGAAGACGCTGTCGACGAGCTGGTTCGCCGCAACCTGCGGTTCGTCGTTTCCGTGGCCAAGAAGTATCAGAACCGCGGGCTTCCGCTCATCGACTTGATCGGTGAGGGGAACGTCGGGCTCATCACGGCTGCCCGTAAGTTCGATCCCGATCAGGGCGTCAAATTCATCTCCTACGCAGTCTGGTGGATCAGGCAGGCGATTCTCTCCTCGCTCGCCCGTCAGGGACGCACAGTGCGAGTGCCGCTGAACAGGACGGCCGACTTGTCGCGCGTCATAAAGGCGTCGGCGCTCCTTCGAGAAAAGCTGGACCGCGATCCAACGCCGGACGAGCTGTCGCAGCTCACGGGAATCTCCCCGGAGATCACCCAGGCGCTGGTGGCTCTTAACGCGGCCGATGTGCGGCTGGATGCGGCGGTGGGCAAGGACGGCGAGCGCTCTCTCATCGAGCGGTTTTCGGTGGAGGAAGGGCCCGACACCGAGGAAGAGGTGCTGGGGAAGTTTCGCCTGACCGAACTCAACCGTGCGCTCGAGACACTGCCGCCACGGGACGCCAGGATACTGCGGCTCTACTTCGGGCTCGAGGACGACCGCGAGCACACCCTCGACGAGATCGGCAAGATGCTCGGTGTCACCCGCGAGCGCGTCCGACAGCTTCGTGATCGGGCGCTGAAGCGACTCCGCGAGGGGTCCGTTGGGGAGGCACTGCGGGAGATCGCTGCCTAGCTCCTCACTCGAGCATTTCAAGTTCAAGGGGTTCAAGGTTCAAGGGGTTCAAAGGGTCAGAGTCGTTGAACGAATTTCAACGACTCTGACCCTTTGAAACCTTGAAATTTTCAACGACTCTGACCCCTTCGATCCCCTTCGACGTGCGGAGGGTCCTGAGGAGTTAGATTCGTTGGCGTGAGACGACGCGCTCTTGCCAGCTTGCTTTCGCCAGCCGGCCCACGCGGCATGCGGCCTGGTGATGTGCTGCGAGGCACGGCGATGACGCCTGCCACGCCAGAACGACGAACCATTCCGGGATGACCCAGCCCACGATTGATGACGCGCGAGCACGACTGGCGAGTAGGTTCGGGTATCCCGCCTTTCGCCCCGGTCAGGAGCGCGCGGTGGCCTCCGTGCTGGCTGGCCGCGACACCATGGTCGTTCTCCCCACAGGCGGCGGGAAGTCGCTCTGTTATCAGGTGCCTGCGCTCTGCCTGCCGGGCGTGACAGTGGTCGTGTCGCCCCTCATTTCCCTGATGAAGGATCAGGTCGACGCGCTGTCGGCGCGCGGCATCCCGGCTGCTTTCCTCAACTCCACACTCTCCTCGTCCGCCATATCCGACAGGCTGGAACGCGCCGCACGCGGCGAGATCAAGCTGCTCTACGTGGCGCCGGAAAGGTTCGACAACCCACAGGCGGCGGAGCGCCTCGGCAATCTCGCCATCGCTCTCCTGGCCGTCGACGAAGCGCATTGCATCAGCGAGTGGGGACATGACTTCCGTCCCAGCTATTTGCGCATGCGCGACGTGCGAGAGCGGCTGGGATGGCCCACCACCATCGCGTTGACCGCCACCGCGACACCTGAGGTCCGCCGCGACATCGTGCGACAGCTCGCCTTGCGCTCTCCCGAAACCATCATCACGGGGTTCGATCGGACCAACCTCGCGTATCATGTGCGGCGCGTGCGCACGGACACGGACAAGGATGACGCGCTCATCGACCTGCTCAAACTCTACCAGGGGCTTACAGTCGTGTACGCCAGTACCCGAAAGGCAGTCGACCGCATCGCTTCTCGGCTCGCGGCAGCACGGATCCGCGCCGCAGCCTACCACGCCGGACTCGACGACGAACACCGCCATGCGGTCCAGGAGTCGTTCATGACGGAAGCGGTGCGCGTCATCGTCGCCACCAACGCGTTCGGCATGGGCATCGACAAGCCCAATGTGCGGCTGGTCGTTCATCACGCGATGCCGGGGACCCTGGAGGCGTACTACCAGGAAGCCGGCCGCGCCGGGCGCGACAGCCTCCCGAGCGACTGCATTCTCCTTCATGCTTTCCGCGATCGATTCACTCACGAGTTCTTCATCAAGGGATCGTACCCCGAGCGCGCTCTCGTAGAACGCGTATACTCGGCGCTCCTGCGTCTCGCGGGCAATAGCGGGGTGGCGGAAGTTGGCCCCACTCAGATCGCTGCCGCCGCGAGAGGGGGGGGCGCAACGAGGGAGCGTGACTGTGAGTCCGCACTCCGGGTGCTCGGCGACGCCGGCGCCATCGCCGCCGAGCACGCGTCGTCATCGCGCGTTCTCGTGCGACTGCTGGCGTCGCCAGAGCGCATACGGGCCGAGCTTGGCGCGGAGGATGCGCGTGCCGAGCTCGATCTGCTGCGCACTCTGTGGCGCATGGCCGGCGCCAGGCTGAGCGGTGGTGTGTGGATCGAGCCGGACACCCTGCCCCCCGGCTTCGGGGGACCGAAGGGCGTGACTGATCTTCTCGATGCACTCCAGTCGCGTCAGTTCGTGATGTGGAACAAATCAGGAGGCGGCATCCGCCTCTCCGAGCCCGGGGCGCCGCTCTCGCGATTCTCCGTCGACTGGGCAACTCTGGACCGTCGGCGCCGCGCCGACCTGGCCAAGCTCGACGCGATGCAGCGCTACGCCTACACTCCTGGTTGCCGGCGCGGGTTCGTTCTCAGATACTTTGGCGATGCCGCGGCGCGTAACAGGTGCGACGGGTGCGACAATTGCCTTGGCACGCATGGCAAGGAGGACCGTCGGGTTCAACCTTCGGCAGGGCGGGAGCGGGCACCAAGGAGCAGCCAGGCAGCCGCACCAAAAGCGGAGAGGACGCCACGAAGGAGCGTGGGTCAGACGCGGCCCACCGCGAGTTCCGAGGCCGAAGTGCTCGATGCCGCGCAACTTTCGCCAGCGGACGTGGCGCTGCTTGCCGAGTTGCGCCGGCTTCGCACCGGCGTGGCTCGCAATGAAAAGGTGCCGGCCTATGTGGTCTTCACGGACCGTACACTGGTGGAGATGGCGCTCCGCCGACCGCGCTCCGCTGGTGCGCTTACGGAGATACGCGGAGTTGGGCCGGCCAAGCTGGAGCGGTATGGAGAAAGGTTCCTGAGCGTCATCACACAGTTCGACGACACTGAAGCGGCCTGACATGGACG
>CAYXRS010000009.1:0-48896 GCA_964467195.1 uncultured Gemmatimonadaceae bacterium | reverse complement strand
CATGGCCCGCAAAGGTCGTCGCCATTGCGGCGGCATCCGTGGGCGGGCTGCTGTACAAGGAATAGGCTCGCTCGTTGGCGGCAGCGCTCTCCCCAATACCACCCGTGCCCGAGCGTGAGGTGACCGACAGCAGTCTCGAGTCGATGCCCGGTGCCGGGGGAAGGCGCCCGTTCCTGTCGGCAGAGTGGCGCGATCTGGCCATGCTGAACTACCACATCGCGCCGGCACTGCTGCGCCCGTTGGTTCCGGCCGGAACGGAGCTCGATCAATGGAACGGCACCACCTACGTGAGCGTCGTCGGATTTCGCTTCACCTCGACTCGCATCCTCGGGCTGCGCATTCCGGGGCACGTCGACTTCGAGGAGGTGAACCTGCGATTCTACGTGCGCCGGCGTGGCAATGGTGAGTGGCGGCGCGGCGTGGCCTTCGTTCGCGAGATGGTACCGCGCCGGGCAATTGCGTGGGTGGCACGCTGGTGGTACAACGAGCCATATCGCGCCCTTCCGATGCGGCACCTGATCGAGCGTCAGGCCGACGGCACCCCCGCCGCGGTCACCTACGAGTGGCGTCGCGCCAATCGCTGGGAGGGACTCACGCTCCGCGCAGCAGGAAGGCCGGTTCTGCCGGCAGTCGGTTCCGAAGCGGAGTTCATCACCGAGCACTACTGGGGCTACACGCGCCAGCGGAATGGCTCGACGATCGAATATCTTGTCACACATCCGCAGTGGCGCATCTGGACGGCGGGCGAGGCGCGACTCGACTGTGATGCGGATGCCCTTTATGGGGCGGCTTTCGGCGAGGCGATCTCGGGGCCCGCACACTCCGCTTTCCTGGCTGAAGGGTCCGAGGTCATGGTGTTTCCTCCGCAGACCCTGCGCTGATCACTTCGCCCCCCGGGCACGTGCTCATCGACGGCGCACTCCCCAACCCGCCGTCGATCATGGCGAACATACGCGCGCTGGGCTTCGAGGTCTCCGACATTGCGCTCATCGTGAACTCTCACGCCCACAAGCGTGAAGGTCCGGCGCCAGCGGTCCGGTGGTGTACGACCACACTCCGTCGGGACCTCTCGTCAGACCCACGCGCTCGCTGGACTCGAGAACCAGGCCGACCTGCTTCGCATCGGGGGCATGACCCCGGAACGTAACGCTGCCGTCCGCATGCACCTCGGGGGAGACGATGCCGGGCGATGGTGCCGCAGACGCGGCGCCCTCGGAAACGCTCCGCATGCCCGGCACCGCAGCGCACCCGGCGGATACGATGAGAACGAGTATGCCGATGCCAAGTGAGTGCAGCGCGACACCGGCGCCCGCCGCACGCCGATCCAGATCGTTGCGCCCACGGCGCCATTCCCTCGCCCAGTGTACTGCCGCCACCGTCAGGACGGTGACTGCGACGATGACGGCGCTGCCGATGAGCCAGTTCACGACGTTGTCCGACGCACCGGCGTCGCGGAGAGCGGCGCGATACACCATGAGCTGAAATGGCGCGCGCGCGAACACGACGACAGCGATCCCATCCGCCACTAGCCGCAGCAGGCGCGTCCACACAAACCAGCGGCCCTTTACGATCACCGCGACGTGGGCGGCGAAGGCGAGGAGCAGCGCAATCTGGAGGACCATGGCAGCCGCAGCGACATCGCTCGCCAGCGGCTGCAACGCCGACGTGGCGTTCGAGGCCACGTCCCGCGCGGCTCGACCGACGCCGTCCAGCAGCAGCAGAACCACGGCCGACGCCACAAGCGACACCGCCGATTCGAACCGCGGTGCCCGGGACGATGGAGCGCGTCCCATGAGGGTGCGGGGATCCCACCGGGCACCTCCAGCCGGCGGCAGGCGCACTTCGGAACGCTGCAGCAACGCGAACACGCCCACGAGCACGGCCGTCCCCACGACCAGCGCGCGGACCGCCATCCCCAGCGTCTGCGCCAGCAGCGTACCTGCGCGGAACTCGGCCAGGTCGCCGAGCAGGAGGCCGACCACGTAGAAGATCGTGCCCCCCACGAGGATCGCGCCCAGGGCGATGGTCCAGGCACGGCGCATGTGCGGGAACAGCCCGGGCCCCACGAGAAAGCCGCGCTCAGGCTCGTACTGCGCAGCCATCCGCTCGGGGCTGCCGAGCGGCTCGAGTACCGCGACGACATCGTCGTTGCTGTCCGGGGAGGCACCGCGCGCCTCCAACGCATCCAGGATACTCGCCCGGAGCTCGGCTTCCACCGCGCTGCGCCGGGATGCGTGCAGGCGCTCCCCCACCGCGGTGACGTAGTTGTCGATAAGCCTCATCTCACTCCCCTCTTGTCCTTGGAAAGCAGCGCACCCAGCACCGCCGTCAGGTTGTCCCATTGCGCATGCAGTACGTCACGCGCAGCTCGGCCCGCCTGCGTCAGGCGGTAGTACTTCCGCGGTCGTGCACCTTCCACGACCCACTCCTCCTCGAGCAGGCCCTGCTCCTGTAGCCGGCGCAGCAGTGGGTAGAGGGTGCCTTGCTCGATATCCATCCCCCGCGTGACCAGCCGCTGCTGGAGCTCGTAGCCGTAGCTCGGCTCGTCCAGCTGGCTCAGCGTTGCGAGCACGACCGCCCCGCGTCGTAGCTCCAACGTGAGCTTCTCGAGGACCTCCGCCGGCACCACGCCGTCGACTTCATCATTATTCATGAACTGATATTAGTGTATGCTACACAGTATCACAAGGGTCTGTGGACGCCTCTCGCTGCCTTTGTATCAAGACCGTTGACACAACGCCGCAGAACGGCTCAGGTCGTCAGGGCGCCGTACTTGCCTCGCTTACCTTGCCTAGGGTAAGGAGTGGTATTAATGATAACGCTCTATCGATACGGCCGGCCGCGCCCTGGCCGGCGAACCAAGCAAGGAGGAGAAATCGAATGCGGAGACTCATGTTGTACACTGGGGTGGCCCTCATGGCGGGGTGGATCGCCGCGGCGGGCCGCGCCGACGCACAGGCAGTCGATCAAACGAGGGCGGTGAGCTTCGGGATCGGCGGTGGTGCAAGCATCCCCGTCAGCGACCTCGGGGACTTCTTCGACACCGGGTGGCACGGTCAGGCTTCTCTCGCCTTCAACACGGCGGGGCTGGGTCTCCGAATCGACGGCATGTACCACAGCCTGCCGGAATCGGGGCATGATCACGATCTGCGGGTGCTTGCCGGCGTATTGAACGCCAACTTCCGCCTCAACCCGGGAGCAATGGTGCAGCCGTACCTCTCGGCGGGTGCCGGGATCTACAACCTGCGCCTGGATGAGGATGACGACGATGAGTCTCTCGACACGACCCGTTTCGGGATCAATGGCGGCGCCGGGCTTCGCTTTCGGCTGACGGGGCTCAGCACGTTCCTCGAAGCTCGCTACCACCACATCTTCACGGAGGGGAGAGCCTCGCAGATGATCCCCCTCACCTTCGGGATCATGTTCTGAGCGTAAGAATCGCCGGGATCCGCTGTTGGAGAGCCCCGCACAATGCGGGGCTCTCCCGTTCAAATGGCTAGCGGGTACGCGGATCGGGCGTCGGTCGGGCACGGACTGGGGGAGGCCACATGAACCGTCGGGGCGGCCTCTCTGGGGACAGTTGCTGTCACCTCGCGGCGACAGGGCAAATCGACCATTGTGCGCGGTTACATGTGCAACTTATCGTGAGTCAACCGCGTAGAAGTGAGAAGAGGCGCCGGCCCCGTTGATGCCCTGAATGGTACGACGCGGGCGCGCTCCCGCAAACCGATTCCCCGCAACCCGTCCCACGATGCGCACTGGTATTCTTGGCCTCGCGCTGCTACTCGGCATCACTGCCGCGCCGGCCCAAGCTCAGCTCTTCGAGCTCGACGAACAACCGCCTCGTGGTCCGAGCCGGGCATTCGTTGGCGGCGCCCTTCTCCTTGGGATCCCGCGAGGAGATTTCGCCGAGTACGTAGGAACCGGCGGTGGCCTGGCGGGCCATTTCATCTATCAGCTCGATCGCACCGGCATGCTTGCCCTCCGTGTCGACGGCGGCTTCCTCATTTACGGACAGGAGCGGAAGCGCGTCTGCTTCAGCTCCACCGTAGGCTGCCGGATCACGGTGGATGTGAACACCACCAACAGCATCTTCTTCCTGGGTATGGGGCCGCAGCTGATTGCTCCGAGCGGGCAATTCCGCCCGTATGCAACCGGATCCGTCGGATTCGGCTTCTTCAGCACCGAATCCAGCGTAAGCGGCAGCGGTGAGACCGATCCGTTCGCGCGTACCACGAACTACAGCGACGCGACTCTCGCGTGGACGGGTGCAGGCGGTGTCTACATTCCGTTGCGCTCCGGCCTTCGGCCGATCCTGTTGGACATCGGCGGCCGCTATCACGGAAATGGTGTCGTCAATTACCTGAATCGTGGCAGCATCCAGGATCACGACGATGGCAGCATCACGATCACTCCAATCCGTAGCCAGGCTAACCTGCTGGTGCTGCACCTTGGCGTGACGGTGGGACTGTAAGGAGGGCCGTGGCGCGCGACGTCGATCCGCCTGAAGGGGGATTCGTACCACTTGTCTTCAGGCGGATCTCGTTGGACGAATCCCTGGCCCGGGCGCGGGACTTCCATGCCGCGATGAACCGGCGACGCACGACGCGCCACTTCTCGCCGGATCCGGTCCCCCGTGAGCTGATCGAGTACGCGATCCTTGCCGCGGCAACCGCACCAAGCGGCGCGCACCAGCAGCCATGGACGTTCGTGGCCGTGGCCGATCCCCTGCTGAAGCAGCGTATTCGCCAGGCGGCGGAGGAGGAAGAGCGCCTCAACTACGCCGGACGCATGCCTCCCGACTGGATCGAGGCCGTTCGTCCACTCGGCACCGACCACGACAAGCCGCACCTCACGGATGCGCCGTGGGTGGTCGTGCTCTTCCGCCAGATCTACGGTCAGGACTCCCGCGGTGCGAGGACGAGCTACTACTACACGCAGGAGTCAGTGGGCATCGCCGCGGGCATCTTCATCACGGCCGTTCACCACATGGGGCTGGTGACTCTCACGCACACGCCAAGTCCGATGGGCTTCCTCGGCACTCTGCTGGATCGGCCATCGAACGAGAAGGCCTTTCTCGTGATGCCAGTGGGCTATCCGTCGGAAAACGCTCGCGTGCCCGATCTGAAGCGCAAGACGTTGGACGAGGTCGCGATCTGGAAGTGACGTGCCGGGATGCTACGGCCGTCAAGGCATCATCGCGATCCCGCCTGCCTGCTTCCCTACCTCCACACTGGCGACCTTCTGATTAGTGCGGAGATCGATGATGTCGATCGTGCCGGGATCGCCACCCACCCCCTCGAGAGTGACGAAGGCATAGCGCGAATCCGCGCTCGTCACGACGCCGCTCGCAACCTTCCGCGTGCCGGGGATCTCCGCCAACCGCCTGGCATCAGACAGCCGCCAGATGGTCGTAGTACCCGGACCCTTCTGCGTCACCACCAGCAGGCGACCGTCGGGCGTGGCGGCGGCGTTGTACGGCGCCGGTGGCGTTGTCCATCTCCGGCTCACCTCCCATTTCTCGACATCCACCTCGACGATCTCCGCCGAACGATTGCAGGTGATGTAGACGCGGGTGCCGTCGTGCGACGGCTGCACCCAGGTGGGTGAACACTCGCTCTTCATGGGAAAGAATCCGCTGCTGGCTGGCCCATCGCCGGCGGCTTCAGGGGGGCGCGCTCCTGCCGCCATTCCGTGTTCGGCGGGCCGCGGGGCTGCGTGCTGCGCATGCGCCTTGTTCCCGGTGTCCGCCGGATGGTGTACGTGCTTGCCGGCGTCGGATGGTCTGACCACCCCCTCATCGCCAGGCGTGACGCGCAGCATGCGCGAAACCTCGAATGATCGGGTGTCTATCTCCACCAGGAGATCGTTCATCATGCAGCCGGAGTAGTGCCGCGTGCCCTGCGGGTTCAGTCGCGAACCGTGAGGCATGCTGCACGTGGTGGGACGCGCCACCTCGGTCATGGTGGTCCCTTCGACTACCGAGACGCTCGACGGCAGCATCTCCGGGTCCTCGAAGTTGAAGTTCACCACATACACGAGCAATGCGTTGGGTGCGATGTCCACGCTTGCCGGGAACATCCCCAGCTCGACCTCGCCGATCATGCGTCCTGTTGCCAGATCGAACCGACGGAGAGATCCACGCGGCCGTCCGTGAGCGATCGAGACGAAGAAGGATCGACCGTCGTGCGACGGGATGACGCCATGCGGTCCTTCCATATCGGAGACCCACATGCCGACGTCGTATGTGCGCACTACGCGCGCGCCGCACTCGCTTCGCGGCTCGGTTGCCCTCGCTCCGCGTGCCGTGGGACAGGGAACGAACTCCACCAGCGCAACCTGATCCTCCGACTCGGCGCCTACCAGAAAGCGATATGGCGCCTGGGCGGAGGCCGAGGTGGCGAGAAGGAGGAGTACGCCAAAGCGGATGCCGAAAATCGGGACCCGAACTCCGAACGCCGGCTTCACGGCGTCAATTCCTCAGCACGTTCCGGCAGCTTCACACTCCATAATCCGGCGTTGAAATCGCTGATGAAGACATGGCCCTTGTGCGGCTGCGGACCCCAGATCATGGGCGTATTCGCAACCTTCCCTTCCGGGTCCATTGGACGCCAGCGGACGAGCTCGCGCCCCTGATCGTAGAGGTTGCCCTTCAACTCGCCCGAGATGTCCACTACGCGTAGCCCCGCGTTGTAGTAGGCGACGTACAGCGAGTCGTTCTCGATCCAGAAGTTGTGCGGGCCGGCTTCCGGGACCTGGTAGCGCGCCACTTCCTCAGGGTTTTCGGGATCTGTGAAATCGACTATGTGGATGTAACCGCCGGCCTCGGCCTGGCTCGCCTCATCGGGCTCGAGGCCATAGGGGAACTGCTCGTCGCCAACGAAGATGTAGAACCGGTCCCCCGCCGACCTGGAGTGATAGGGGAAGGCAGAGTGCGACGAACCGATCGGATAACTGTACTGGGCGAACATCACCGGGTTCGACAGCGATCCGCCAGCCACGCCGTTGCCCACATCGATCAGCACGACCCCCTCCGACCAGTTGGACGAGTAGGCGATCCCGTCCACCACCCACACGTCATGAATGCCCGAGCCGCGGCCGAGATCGAAGTAGCTCACGCGACGTGGGTTTCGAGGGTCCTCGATGGAGATGATGTCGAACCTGCTGCCGGCGTTGATCGCGAACACGTGCTGGTTCCATACGAACACGTTGTGCACACCACCCAGAAGGCCGTCATCGAACCGGGATAGGATCTGCACGTCGCGCGGGTTGCTGCAGTCGAGCACCACGAAACCGTTTCGTCGGTTTGAGGCTCCCTCGCGCGTGATGATGCACAATTCGCGATCCACGTCCACCTTCACGTCGTTCACCGTGCGCGCGTCTACTTGCACGCTGTCGAGGCGAATGATGTTCGCGGGATCGGTGACGTCCCAGAAGTACGCCATTCCATGCGCGCCCCAGGTGCCGGTGATGGCGTAGTCGCGACCGTCCTTTCCTTCCCACACCCAGAGGTCGGATGTGTGCACGTCGCGAACGGCTCCCTGCCCTTTCGGTGTGGCGAGTCGCATCGACGCATATCGGTGGGTGATGGGAACGGTGCGCCGCGCCGCCAGGTTTCCACCGGTGGCGAAGATCGTGTACGTGCCGGCGCGTTCGGCGACGAAGCGACCCTGATCATCGATCTGCGCGGGTGCCGAGGGCGCGATGACGGTGTCTTCGACCTGCGAGCTGAGCGAGAACTGAATCGGATAGTCGGCCACAGGGCGGCCGTTGGCATCGCGCGCTACCGCCGTGAAGCGGATCACGTCGCCCGTACGCCCGCCGTCGTCAGACGCCGTCAGCTCGATCGAGCGCGCCGGGTTGGCGACGACGGTCAGCTGTTGCGCGCCGGAAACTCCACCGCCCGTGGCACGGAGGGTCGCCGTCCCCGGGCGCACGGCCGTGACTTCACCAAAACGGGAGACGCGCACCACGTTCTGGTCGGAGGAGCGCCATTCGACCGCGACGTTCGTGCGCTCCTGGTCGGTGGCATCCACGATGCGCGTGGATGGGCGAACGGTGGTGCCAACGTAGAGTCGCTGCGGCAGTCCGGTGATGTCCACCGTCCTCACCGCCGGCCAGCGAACGTTCAGGCTGGCCTCACCCAATACTGTGTCGCGGCCGGCCACGACGGCCAGCAGCCGGTACTCCCCCGGCCTCCGCGCCTGCACGGCACCGTCCTGGGAGACCGACACAGCGCGACGCGAGTTGGAGAAGAGCAGCACCTGCGCGTTGACCCGATTACCTTGCGCGTCGAGCGCGGTGACGGTCACGCGAGCAGTATCGTTCACGTCCAGCGTGAGCGTGGCGGGCCGGATGTCGACGCGCGTCACCGACGCGGCTTCGGGGGTGGGCCCCAGCTGGTCCTGGGCGGCCGCGGCCGACGGCGGCAGGATGAAAGGCGCGGCGGCTAAGAATAGGACAGCAGATGATCGCATGCGTCGTTCCTCGGTCGAGTAGGCGGTCCCTGCTGATCTAGTGCCGGGTCCGGGTGGGCGGAAGGCTCCCGGTTTCGCGAAAGGGTACAACAACCCATCGCCACGCCAATAACTCGTGACCGCCGGCTTCCCACCCAGTAGATTGGCGCCATTGCCCTTTCCGGAGACTATCTCGAATGATCCGCTGGCTCACACGCTCGACCCTGCCGCTCGCGACAGTCGTGCTGCTGCTCGCCCCACCGCTGGCCGCCCAGCGCCCGGCCGCCGAGCAACCGTTCCCCGATCCAGGTGCAGTGCCGACGCTGGTGGTTCTGATCACGGTGGATCAGCTCCGCGGCGACTATATGGACCGGTTCAAGGGCATGAATGGGGGTCTGGCGCGACTCGCCAGTCGCGGCGCTTGGTTCTCGAATGCGCACCACGATCACGCCACAACCGAGACAGCTCCGGGACATTCGGTGCTGTTGGCGGGCAGGCATCCGCGCAGCACCGGCATCGTCCGCAACAACGCAGGAATCCAGGACCCGCAGTATCCGCTCTTGGCGGCGGAAGGGGTGGCGGCGTCCCCCTTTCGCTTTCGTGGCGGTACTCTCGTCGACTGGCTGCGGCTGAAGAACCCCGACAGTCGAGCGCTTTCCGTGTCGCGAAAGGATCGCGGAGCCATCCTCCCCGTGGGACGGGATCCTCAGGAGGTGTACTGGTACGCCGATGCCAGTGGAATCTTCACTACGAGTACCTACTACAAGGACACGCTGCCAACGTGGGTCAACCGGTTCAACGACGAGAGGGGGACGCGCCGCTTCGCCGGACGGTCGTGGACCCTGCTCCGGCCAGAGGATCACTACCCCGAGCCACCGTTGGTGCAGGCCGGGGACGACCGAGGTACGGGCATGCCCCGTCAGCTGCCCCCGGATTCGGCGCTCACGGCCCGCATCCTCCCGCAAACTCCGTTCATGGATGAAGTAACGCTGGAGTTTGCCCTCACCGGCCTGCGCGAGCTACAGCTTGGCCGCGGACCGCACACCGACGTCCTGGCCGTCTCCCTTTCGGCCACCGATCACATCGGCCACCGGTGGGGCCCGGACTCGCGAGAGCTGCACGATCAGATCCTTCGGCTCGACCAGATGCTCGGCGCCTTTCTCGACACGCTCTACACGCTTCGTGATTCGACCCGCGTCGCGATAGTGCTGACTGCGGACCATGGCGTGGCTCCATATCCCGAGGAACACTTCAACTGGGTGAACCGTGAGACTGGTCCGGGCCGCGTCGAGTTGCGAGACGTTTTTGGACGGTATGTTGCCGAGGTGGTGGCGCGTGGGGTCGATTCGCTGGCGTTGGCATTTGACGGCGGGATGGTGCTCGTCAACCGTCGCGCATTCGAGAGGGCTCGCGTAAACGCCGACTCGGTTTTGCGCTTGATGGCGGCCGAGCTCAGCAAGCGGGAGGGTGTGCAGCGTGTCGACCTGGTAAGCGATCTCGAGCGTGCCAACCCAAACCGTGACGCGGTCGCGCGGCGGTGGCTCAACTCCATCCCCCCCGATCTGCCGGTGGGCGCGGTGGTCACGCTGGAGCCGTACTGGTATCCGGCTTGGATCACTTACGCCACGCACGGAACGCCGCACGACTATGACTCGCACGTGCCGATAATCTTCTACGGCCCACAGTTCCAGCAGGGGCGTCACACCGGCTTCGTTCGGACGGTGGATATTGCGCCTACTCTGGCTTGGATCACCGGCACCATTGCCACCGACCAGCTCGACGGGCAGGTGCTCTGGCGCGCGTTGCGGTGAGAGAGAGGGAGCCGCGTCGTGGCGCTTCTCTTCGTCTGCGGCAGGCTTTCGATGAGTTGCGTTTCGGCAGGGATCGAACGCTCAATCTGCGCGCTTCGCTTCCCACCCCTGGGGATGCCTGTGCACGCGCCGAAGCCTGGCTCCGCGAACGGCAGGTCGCGCGTGTTGGCGAGGTACTGATCATCACCGGCCGTGGTCTGTCCAGTATGGATGGCGTCAGCGTAGTCCGTGAGGCGGTTCACCGGTTGCTGTTCTCGCTGCGGCGGCGAGGGGTCGTCAAGGCGATCGCGGAACACACCCCGGGATCTTTCCTCGTCGAGCTCGCGCCCGTTCGGGCCTTACGCGAAGCACCGGCGCGCCTGCGCGAGGCGAGCGCCCGCCCTCGCCCCAAGGTGCGAGGAGCGCTGGGCGATCTTGATCCGGACACCCTGGAGCTACTCGAGCGCCTGGCCGAGCTGTCGCTCATCGATGTAGGCGTGCGCGACCCGGAGCCGTTTCTGGAGCGGGAGATGCTGGCGCAACTTTCCCTCCTGGCGCCCACGCTACGCGGCGGGGGTGATCGCGACGTGCAACTCCGTCGCGCGCTTCGCGCCGCGATCGAGGAGCATGAGAGTGGGTGAGTTGACGCCGGCCGGACCCCGGAATACGATCCGGGGTAAGTGATACGGGATTCGCAGGAGGCCGGCATCGCTGCTGCGCCGAGCACGGAGGTCGATTGAGGCCAGGCCGCACACTGTCCACTGTCGTATTCACGCTCTATTTGCTCGTTGCGGGCACGATGCCAGTGCTCGACGCGATGCTGGAGCGCATCGTGGACGTGGCCGTCAGCGACCGCCGGCCACTGGACGATGCGCCCGGTACACCCCACGGCGACAGCTGTCCGCTGTGCGTGGTGATCGATCGCACGCCGGCCTTGACGGTCGTCGCGGGCGAGATTCCGCCGCCTGTTGTCACCCTCTCCGCGAACGCGCCCTGGCTCGATTCCCTGGTCCGCTCAGCCAATCCGCTGACGCCTGCGCTTGGCGCTCGCGCGCCTCCCACTCCGCTGGCCTGAGAGTCGCTCTCTGACGGGTGCGCACCGGCGCGCTCGAACAGAAACCGCGCGCGCGCGCGCCCGATGGTCGCGGAGGCCGTCCACAAAATGAGGAAACTGACGATACGCACCGTTGCTGAAGCTGCAGCGGTGATGCTCACATACCTGATCGCAGCGCCGGGGCAGGCCGGCGCAGCACCGGCCGCGCACGGTCGTGCCGACATCGGTCGTGCCACCGGCGATACTCTGGTGCTGACTGGCACGGTCGTCGACGGTGCCACTGGCGTTCCCATCGCCGCCGCCTTCGTACGGCTGATCGAGCTGCGCCGGGACGACGTCACTCACGAGGACGGTGCCTTCGCGCTCCGAAACGTCGGAGCCGGTACGCATACACTCGTCGTGCAGCGGCTCGGATACCGCAGTTTGACGCGCCAGGTGGTGTTGCAGCGCGACGTTCAGCCGCCGCCGCTGCGAATCGAGCTTCACGCTTCGCCAATTCAACTCGAGGAAGTCGTAGTCACGGGCGTGGTCGGCCCACGCCGCCGCGAGGATGTGTTGCGACTGACGACGGTAATTGGCGGACAGGAGCTCGACCGCAAGCTGGACGTGACGGTGGCTGGTACGCTTCGCAACGAGCCGGGTATGTCGGCGACTTCACTTGGTCCGGCGACGTCGCGTCCCGTCATTCGCGGGCTTGGCGGTGATCGCATACTCGTCCTGGAAGACGGCGCTCGGGTTGGCGATCTGGCCGCCACCTCGCCCGATCACGCAGTGGCGGTGGAGCCGATCACCGCCCGACAGATGGAGGTGCTGCGTGGTCCGGCGGCGCTGTTGTACGGTAGCAACGCCCTGGGCGGCGTGCTCAACGTGGTACGCGAGGACATCCCGCGTTCGCTTCCAGACGCGGTGCATGGAACCGTTGGGGCCCAGGGACAGTCGGTATATCGCGGCGCGATGTTGGGCGGTCATGTGAGCAGCGCCGTGGGCACGGTGGCCCTGCGAGCGGAGGGAAGCGGCAGGATGACGGGCGATCTCCAGACGCCGGCGGGCAGAATGGAGAACACTGATACGCGCACCGTCAACGCCGCGCTAGGCGCTGGATGGATTCGCAGCACCGGCCATCTTGGCGGCTCCTATCGATACTACCACTCGCAGTATGGCATTCCGGGCGGCTTCCCCGGTGCGCACACCGAAGGTGTCACGATCGACATGGAGCGTCACCTTGGCCGCGGCGAGTTCCAGCGGCGCGGCGCGATAGGCCCCTTCAGTCAGCTGGATGCATCGGCAAGCGCCTCGCACTACTGGCATCGCGAGACCGAGGCGACCGGTCTTGTCGGAACCGAGTTCGAGATGCTGACCACGGCCGTTGACGCGGTCGCGCGGCACGACCAGCACTGGATTTTTTCTCGAGGTGCAACCGGCATCCGGGTACAGTACCGGGACTTTTCGGCGGGTGGCTCGGTGGGTACGCCGCCGGCACGTGATCTGGCGCTCGCCGCTTTCCTTCTGGAACAGTACGAGTCGGGTGCTCTCCAGGTGGAGGTCGGCGCGCGTTACGACTTCCACCGGGTGGAGCCGCTCGATGACGCGGCGGCCGTCAACATTGGCAACATTCGCACGCGCACTTTCGGCTCCTTCTCCGGTTCCCTTGGCGGGCTGCTGCGACTGGCCGAAGGGCTGTCACTTGGCGCCACGCTGAACCGTGCGTTTCGCACGCCGGATTTTGCCGAGCTCTTCTCGGACGGCCCGCACCTCGCCGCATTCCGCGAGGAGGTCGGCAACCCCGATCTGCGCGAGGAGGTTGGCGTTGGTGCCGATCTGTTCGTGCGGCTGAACCGTGGTCCGGTGCGAGCGGAGATCGCCACGTTCCGGAACGTGATCGACAACTATATCTATCCGCGATTCACGGGCGATACCGGACGTCTGCTCCTGCCCATCTATCAGTATCAGGGCGAGCGCGCGGTGCTGACAGGCCTGGAGGGAAGCGTGCAGTGGACGGTGCTACCGAGCGTGGTGTTGCAAACCACCGTGTCACAGGTGCGCGGCACGCTGACCGATGCGAGCGAGCCGCTTCCGTTCATGCCGCCGGTGAACGGCATCTTCGGCGCGCGCTACGATCGGCCGTCGTTCTTCGTGGGTGCCGGCGTTCGCGCCGCGGCATCCCAGCGTCGAGTGGGTGACGATCCGCTCGATCTCCCAACCGACGGGTTCTCGATCTACAACCTGCAGGGCGGCTACAGATGGACGATCGGCGGACAACTTCACTCCGTCACTCTCCGTGTGGAGAACCTGACCAATCGCGAATACCGCGAGCATCTGTCTCGCACCAAGGTGATCATGCCCGAGGCCGGCCGCGACGTAAGCCTGCTGTACCGGGTAACGTTCTGACGAACCGCGCGCACGCATACCACGAACGGCCGCCAGTCTGGCGGAGGAGCATACGATGACGACGATTGCGAGAATAACCCGGAGCGCGCTGCCGGCACTGGCGATGCTCGCCCTGTTGATGGCCGGTTGCCGCAGCGCGACATCACCTGAACGGCACATTCGTCCAAGCGGAGTAGTCGTGACCGCGAATGGTGACGAGGTCGTGCGAGTGGAAGGCACTACGGTGACGGGATCGTTCGAGGTGGTCGAGGGAGGGCAGACGGATCTGCTCACGTTCACCTTCATCGACGCGCAGGGCAGTGAGATCGAACCGCCGTCCGACTACCACCTGGAGCTGCGCATCGCCAGCGCGCTGGTTGCGACATTCCAGCCACAGGGATCACCTTACACCTTTCAGGGACGCATCCAGGGGCTGCAAGCCGGCGCTACCACGGCGGACATCCGCTTCATGCACGGGCCACCGGGCCACGTTGCCACCCACGCCGAGTACACCTCGCAGGCGGTTGCCGTACAGGTGAACGAGGAGTGAACACATGAGTTTGCGCACAGCGGTCGCGGATCGCACCCGATGGCTTGGTTGTCTCGTTCTGATTGGCAGCGCCGTTCCGCTGCTCGGGGCGCAGGAAGCGATGCCGGGCTACTCTCCTGCCGCAGCCGCGTCGCAGCGCGAAGTGGAACGAAGCGCGATTGCGGTGCCCGACACCGACCGGTCCCGGGCCCACGCGCGCGTGCTCACTCGCGAGCCGCACATCGCCGGCACTCCCGCTCAGGAGCGAACGCGGGATTACGTGCTCGATGAGATGCGGCGGATGGGTCTCCGCACCGAGGTGCGTGAGTACGACATCTGGTTGCCGCACTTCACCGCCGTGCAGCTCTGGCGTGTGGCGCCGGACACGCTCGTGCTCTCTCTTGGGGAGCCGCCTGTTCCGCAGGACAGTGCGTCCTGGCTGCACCCGCGGCCGCTGATGGCGAACGGATATAGCGGCACAGGTGATGTAACGGCGCCGCTCATCTATGCCAACTACGGTCTGATCGAGGACTACGCGCAGCTCGATTCCATGGGCGTGTCGGTGAAGGATGCGATCGTGATTGCCCGTTACGGGCGTTCCTTTCGCGGCATCAAGGCGCGCGAAGCGGAGCTTCGTGGAGCCGTGGGGCTCATTCTCTACAGCGATCCACAGGAGGATGGCTTCGTACAAGGCGCCGTATACCCGGAAGGTCCCATGCGACCGCCCGCTGGAGTGCAGTACGGCAGTGTCATGAACATGATCGGGGATCCGAGCACCCCAGGATATGCCAGCAGGCCGGGAGCAAGGCGGATACCCGTTGAGGAGATGAACGTCCCGCGCATCCCCGTCATTCCGATATCCTATGGCAACGCCGAGGAGCTGCTGCGTCACATCTCCGGCGCTGAGGTTCCAGGGGGTTGGCAGGGTGGGCTGCCGCTGCGTTATCGCGTGGGTCCGGGTCCGGTGCAGGCGCGCGTGGTGGTCCACACCGACACCGCCACGGCTCCGCTCAAGCGAATCTGGAACACGTACGGCGTCATTCAGGGCGCCGAACTGCCCAACGAGATGGTGATCATAGGAGCTCACAGGGATGCGTGGGGACCGGGCGCCGTGGACAATGTGAGCGGAACGGTGAGTGTGCTGGAGGCGGCGCGCGCCGTGGCCGAACAGGTGCGCGCCGGGCATCGCCCGCGACGCACGCTGATCTTCGCGACGTGGGATGCCGAGGAGTGGGGGATCATCGGCTCCGCAGAATACGTGGAGGACGACGCGCAGCGTTTGCTGCGCGGAGCGGTGGCGTATCTCAATCAGGACGCCGCTGCATCGGGTCCGACGTTCGGCGCAGGCGGATCACCTTCGCTTCGCTCCACCGTGCGGGCCATCGCACGGATCGTGGATGATCCAGCTGGCGGGAGTGTGTACGATGCCTGGCGGGCGCGCACACGTCCCGGGGAAGGCGAGGAGCCGCCGATGGGGGATCCGGGCGGCGGCTCCGATTTCGCCGGCTTTTACAACCACCTCGGCATCCCGCATGCCGACTGGGGGTTTGGTGGTCCGGGGGGCATCTATCACTCCAGCTACGACTCGTTCGACTGGATGTCGCGCTTTGGCGATCCCGACTTTTCCCGGCACGCTGCCGCCGCCCGCATAAGTGCTGCGATGTTGCTGCGCCTGGCCAACGCCGAAATAGTGCCGTACGACTACGAGGAGTTTGCCGGCACGATGGCGGCGCACGCCGCGCGCGTGCGTGGAACCCTCGATGAGCTTGGATGGTCGCTCTCGACCTCGGTGCTGGACGATTCCATCGGGCGACTGGCGCAGGCCGCTTCGGCTTTCAGCACGGCCCGGGACGCCGCCCTTGCTCGCGGACCTCTCGCCCGGCGCGCTCGCGACGCGACGAACGCGGCTCTGCTGCGCGTAGAACGATCCCTGACGCGCCCGGAAGGACTTCAGTCCCGGCCCTGGTTCCGCAACGTCATCTACGCGGCGGACATGGACAACGGCTACTCGACGATGCCGCTCCCGACGATCGGCGAAGCGATGCGCGCTGGGGATCAGGATCTCACGCGTCGCGAGATCGCCGACCTTGCCATGCGCTTCGGTGCCGCCGCGAGCGCACTCGACGCTGCGCGTGCCGCGTTGCCGGCGTCCGGCGGGGCAACTGGGGCAACTGGGGCAACTGGGGCAACCGCGGCAACCGAGGCGCCCTGAGGCGCCCAACAGTGCCGGCACCGGGGTTGCACGCGCTTCACATAGCAGGGAGGACGCGATGCGACTACGGCGTGAGTTGATGGGTGCCGCTCTGCTGGTGGCGGCGTGCGGCTGTCCGGCAGATCGACAGCGGGAACTACAGCCGGGCGACACGGCCGCGATCCACATGGAGCAGGAAGGAGCGGTGCCGGACAAGTCTCTTCCAGACGGCATCATCGACACGGCGGCGGTCGGGCCCGATCAGGACGGGGATACCGGTGCTCTCATCTCCCCGTGAGCCGTCAGCTTCGGCTGGGAGTTCGGTGGTGGGGAAGGTGACCAAGATGAACCGCTGAAATCCCCTCCAACGAAACCCCATCTAGAGAAACGCCTCTAGGATACAACAATCGCAAAGGTCCAAGCGCCATTGAATACCCGACTTCCTGTTCGTTCTTTGAGTCTTTGCGTTTTCTGCGCCTTGGCGTCTCTGCGGTTGATGCCGTTCCAGATCGCCACCGCTCCGACTCGAGGATGCGTCCTGGGCATTGGATCTCACTCTCTGCCCCGTGTTCCCGGAAAGCCGGTTTTCAACGACTCTGACCCCTTGTACCTTGACCGACTCTAATCGGGGTCGGTGGCCACGCGTTGCGAGTCGAGCGCGCGGATGATGCTGTCGAACTGACGCAGGCGCAGTTCGTCGGCGCGATCCGGTCGCGCTGCCCTTGCGGGAGGTGCGGTCACCGGTGCCGGTCTCGCCGGACGAGTGGCTATTACTGGCGGAGGGGCGGGCGGAGCGTCTGTGTCCGGATCCACCGATGGCGGAACGACGGCGGCGGGCTCATCTCGCGGCTCTTCTTCCATTTCAGCGGCAGTCGCCTCCGGGCGGTCGACAGGCGGAGCGACGCCCGGATCCACATCGATGACACCCGGCGTCTCCCACTCCGCGACGGCATCCAGCCGTTGCCGTTCATCGCGCAACGCCAGATATCGTGCCGCAAGAACCGACACGACACCCAGACCAACTATCACCGCGATGACGATCACGCCTCGCGACCAGTTGCGTGAACGTTGTGATTCCAGGAAGAGAGGTCGTGCATACGAACGGACATCGCGTTCTGCCGCTGCCGGCCAGGGGGCCTGTCCGCTCTGCGGTCCCAGATCCGCCGGCGATGTGATGCGCTCTTCTATCGGCGGCCGATAGTCAGCTGGCGGGGCCAATGGTTCGAACGCGAGCTGGATGTCCGCCTCGCGCTCGGTTGGCGGCGCGTCTCCCCAGGATGCAGTCGCAGGCCGACGGTGGGCGGCGTAGGCGCGAGGGACGGCGCGTCCGCTACCGGTACGCACAATTGGAGTGCTGGTTGCTATTCTCCGCACCGATGTCGGGGTGATGCGCCGCGCCGATCCTCGCCCAGGCGGCGGGTCGACGTCGTCATCCATGTCTATGGTGGCGGCATCTTGCGGCGGCGCCTCGTTCCGCGACTCGCCTCCAGAGGTGTCGGGAGTGGCCGGTGCGGCGTCCGCCAGAATCTCCGCTGGCAACGCTGCCTCCGCGGATTCGGCGGGCGGCTCGATATCGGCTGACGCCGCCTCCGTCGACTCGGCGGGCGGCTCGATGTCCGCTGACGCCGCCTCCGTCGACTCGGCGGGCGGCTCGATATCGGCTGGCAACGCTGCCTCAGCGGATTCGACGGGCGGCTCGATATCGGTTGAAAACGCGGCCTCGCCGGACTCCAGCTCATCCGGTAGGAGCGGCACACCATCGAGTAATCCGAGCGCCAGCTCGATGTTGAACGCATCCGCCGCTTGGGCGAGAGTGATGTGCGGGCGCGGCTTGGGCTCGGTGGAAGACTCGGCGGAGAACAGGGATGGGTGCACTGCCGTCTCGTGCCCCGACGCGGACGCGTCATGTGCGGAGCGCGAATACGAGTGAATTACGTCGCCGTTGTCGTCGTCGGCCTCACGCCCTTCGTCGCCCACACGCCGCTCCGGTGAGTGCGGTGCGGCGCCCCCGGCCCGCTGCCCCCCGCCGTTCGTCGGCGGAGTTTGCCAGACAACCTCGGAGGGTGCGCGCGAACCGGTGCGCGCGCGGTCCCGGGCCTGCGCAGCTCCGGTCACCGGTGTCCGCTCTTGACCTGCGTCCTCACCACCTGCGCTGGCGTCGAACTCGTACTCCTCCCTCTCTGGCAGTTCTCGATCGAGCTCGATCGGGAGCGAGCTGTCTATAACCGGACTCGATGCTCGAGGCGGGTCGATGCGTTCAGCCTCCTCGCGCGCGGCGGTCGGACGGACGTCCGCCGTTGCGCCGCTGCACACGCATCCGAGCAGCGGCGCCGCGTCGATCAGCGAGGCGTCTCCGGAAAGCATCGCCTGAGCGAGCTCGGCGGCGAGATCCTCGCCGGCAAGCGTGACCAGCGAGCGGGGACGCGGCGCAGCGCGCATCCAGTTGGGGGATGGCGCGCCGCCGGGCAGCGAGTAGAATCGCCGTCGATCCGGAGGGAGCACCGACTCGAAGTACTGGGGCTGTCGCGTGGCGATGATGCCGCGCGCACGCAGCTCGGCCTCCAGCTCTGCCGGCGACAGGCGGGCATCGATCTCGGCGCATGCCGCATCCGGGCAGCCGCCCACGTAAGTGATGTGCAACGCTCGGCCGGCGTAGATCGCACGGAGATATCGCGCAACAGCCACTGGCGGCGACACCATGGGCATGAGGAAGCGCTCCAGATCGTGACCGGAGCGGAGAAGTCGGTCCACGACGAGCGGGCATGAGCAGAGCACGGCCGGCTGACTGTCGCGCTCGGCGACGCGTTGGAGACAGCCGGCCGCGACGATCTCGTCGCCCCAGCTCGCCGGATACACCGCATCGTATCCCACGGCGAGCACCGCGTGCGCGAGCTGTATCGCGGTGGCGGGGCGTGCGGCGAGTGCAGCGTCCGTACCGAGAATCGCCACCGAAACGGTGGACGGAGGAGTGCTGGCGGACAAGGGGGGCTCCTGAGGTTCCTGGGCCGGGGGTGGAAATCTGTCACGAGAACGAGGCGCAGTCCAGCGCGGCCCGTACATTGCGGAGTGCCTGTTCCTTGAACGCGTGAGCAGCGGCCGGAGTCGCCGGTCCCAGTAGCAACGCAGCACCCGCAGGATCAGCCGTGACAGTCGTACAACTCAAGCAGATTCCCCGATTGCCGATTGAGCAGCGGGAAGCCCTGATAGCCTACGGGGCCCGCACAACATGGCCGGCCGGGTTCTCGATATACGAACGTGGAACGCCGGCCAACGGCGTGTTCGTGGTTCTCCACGGCCAGGTGGTGCTTCGCAACCAGGTGAGCGCCGGACGGAGCTTCGTGCCATGGGTCGCCACCGCCGGTGAGACATTCGGCGGCGAAGGACTGGAACATGGCGCCGGTTACACCAGCAGTGCCCGCGCCGAGGAGGAGACCGAGACGCTCCATCTCACGTCGCAGCAGTTCAGCGCCCTCGTTCGAGAGCGACCCGCTCAGGCACTGGCGCTCATGCGCCAGATGATGGCGGAGAGGTCGCTACTTCTCGAAAAGTTCGGGCAGCACGCGACGCTCACCGTGGAACAGCGGCTGATATCGGCGTTGATCCGCTTCGCTCAGAGCCGCGAGATGGTCGACGGGGAGATGGCAGTGTCGCCATCGCCGCTCGTGCCGCGCCGTCTGCTCGGCGAGCTGGTGGGCGCAACGCGCGAATCGATCTCACTGGTACTTGGCCGCCTCACAGGTGACGGGCTCATCAAGCGCAGTGGCAACGGGCTCCTGATCAGCGATCTCCCCGGACTGGTGGAGCGCCTCAACGGCTCTACACGCGGCGCGCGCATCGAGGTGTTCCGCGAGCCATCGGCCTCCGAGCAGCGCCCGAGCACCTGACGACCTCCGCTTGCTCCCCTCAGCCGCGGTGCGTTAGTCTGTTCACGCACGGCGGCAGACTCATGCACACGGAGGAGCTGGGTGAGAGCGCGGACAGCTAACCAAGCGATCGAAGCGCAACTCTGGTCTTGCGGCGGTCATCGATGACTTCACGCGCCAGCGGGCTGGCGGCGGTACTGGGTCTCTGCCTCGGCTTCTCCGGTGCAGTGGGGCTGCGCTGGCTGTCCGGGCAGCGTCTACTGCGCGAGTCGGCGGCCAGGCTTCCGCTCAATGATGACGGAATCATACGCGGCGCCGGGCCAATCCACCTGGAAGGGGCACCAGGCTCACCCGGTGTGCTGCTGTTGCACGGGTTCGGTGACACCCCTCAGACCCTGTCTTACCTGGCCGCGGCGCTGCACGGCCGCGGCTACACGGTGCTGGCGCCGCTGCTGCCAGGGCACGGGCGCACCGTTCGCGAGTTCGCACGCTCCACCGGTGTGCAGTGGCTCGATGCGTCGAGGGATGCGCTCTCCGAGCTTGCGGCCAACCATGCACGCGTGGGTGTAGTGGGGCTCTCGATGGGCGGCGCCCTGGCTGCAACGCTCGCTGCCGAGTCGCAGAGCATACGAGCACTCGCGCTGATCGCGCCTTACTGTGACGCCCCACGCTACATTCGAGATCTGGCGCGCTACCGCTATCTGGTTTCGACCTTCATACCCTACATGAGTGGTCGCAGCGACCAGTCGATCCTCGATCCGGACGAGCGCGCTCGCAGTCTCGGCTATGGCGTTACGACGCCAGGGTTACTTGCCGAGCTGGTGCGAGTGGCTGACGCAGCGCGGGGGGCACTGCCGCGGATTGCCGCACCGACGCTCGTCCTCCAGTCACGATCGGACAATCGGCTCGCGCCGGAAGTGGCGGAGTTGGTGCTTCGAAAACTCGGATCGGCGGAGAAGCATCTGGAGTGGATCGACGAAGGCGGGCACATCATCACCGTCGATCATGGCAGAGCGCAGGTGATCGCCACGGCAGCTGACTGGCTGGATCGCTGGCTCTACCCGAGCAGCGCGTCAAGGCAAGAGGCGCAGATGTAACGGGGGCGGCCGAAGCCGCCCCCGACGCAGGTTCAAACCGCCGCTGGCTGGGCCTTCAGGTAGTGACCCGGTTCATTACCGTCTTTGCCGTATCCACAACGGCCTCCCCCACGTTTCTTGCACCTTCCGCCGCCTGCTTGGCGACCTCGGAAGCCACGCGCCTCACTCGCGCCACGGGACCACGCCGCTTGGCGGGACGCCGCGCTGTCTTCTTCCTGGCGGGAGCCTTTCTGGCACTGCTCTTTCGCCTTGCACCTGCCTTGCGAGCCGTGCTCTTTCTGCGTGGTCCGCCGGCGCGTCGAGTCTTTCCGACCGCCTTCTTCCTTCGGGCACCGGCGCGCTTCGCCGTCGTCTTTCTGGCCCCTCCCCGCTTCTTCGCCGCAGACCTCTTCGCGCCGCGCTTCTTCGCCGCGCCTTTGCGGGCGCCGGACTTCCTGGCTCCACCCTTGGCCTTCGACCGTGCAGCGCGCTTTCGCGTCGATTTCCGTGCGGTCGACTTCTTCTTCGTCGCCATGCAGTCACTCCTGTTGTAAAGGGACAGCCAGAGGGGAAGAGGGTATGCGGCCGGCTACAACGCGAGATCTCCGCCGGGATCCCGTGCCCTGAGTCGCTCGGCCAAAAGGGCGCTTTCGCGCCGCGCCGCCGATGTGGCTTCGGGATCCATGGTTATCGACACATGCTGCGGATCGCGCGCCACCCGCAGCACCGAATCGGACGTCGCATCCTTCGGGAGGAGGAGGCGGGGAATGGGGACGATCGCCGAGCCGTCGATCTCGACGACGGCGGTGTGGTCATCCTCAAAGCGATCCACGATCAACGTGTGCGTTGACATCGCACACATAGTATGTGGGATTTTGTCGAATCGCGCCAGAGAGAGAAGCGGCTGTCGGCTAAACGCTGAGTCTTTCCGCGGTCGCGGCGTCAGCGTTCGGGCGTCGAGTGCTCTGTCAGGAACAATGGTTGGTGCGGACGATGTCAGGCAGCGCCGACAGCGACGCACCCATCCGATCGCCCGACACCCGACAGCGGACACCCCGACACCGTTTCACCTTCACCCGTGGACGGCCGCCAGATTTTCATCCACGTGCTCGGGCGTTCGCATTCCCACCAGGGCGGCGGTTATCACGGGGAGCGAAAGCACGAAGGCGATGGCGCGCTGTGCATCGGTCGTGCAACCCGGGAGCGCATCGCGCAGTTGCGCCGGCAGCCCGGAAGTGAGCTTGGACTGGAGGAGGGTGGCGCTCGCTACCACCGAAAGACCGAGCTCGGCGGCGGCGTTCAGGAGCGGCACGCGGCGACCATCGAGGAGCTGCTGCGTCTCGGCGCGCACGCCTTCGGTGAAGGCGAGATTGATCGGAAGCTGCACCGCGCGAAAGTGATGGCGCTCGCCTCCTGCCTCCACGGCCGCGGCGTGCAGTGCGAAGAGACTCAGGTGCCCGCGCGTACCAGGGCTCACGCGGAGCCCGCCCCAGGTGGCGACGCCGTAGCACCCGATTTCGCCATTCCGGCACTTCTCCTCGAGCATCGCGAACGCATCCCGGACCCGGGTGTACAACAGATCCGCCGGCATGTGGTCGAGCTGTTGCTCGGGGTTGTGGAGGTAATAGACGTCGATAGTCTCCACGCCGAGATTCTGCCGGCTTCGCCTGAGTTGATCCTCCAGAAAAGCCGGGGCGAGGCAATGGCCGCCGCCAACGACGTCGGAGGGTTGCATGATGCCGGCGTCGAAGTACTCGCGCTGGAGGTAGGCCAGATACGCCTCACGCCCGTCGGGCGGTTTTTCGTCGAGCGGGATGTAACCGCCCTTCGTGCAGATCACGACTTCGTCGCGCTGTAGCTCGCCGTCGTCGATCGCCCCGCGAAGGGCGCTGCCCGTGCACCGCTCCGAGCGCTGGCAGCGGTAGTTGATGGCAGTGTCGATGAGATTGATTCCGCGCGAGAAGGCGTGGCGGATGGCGGCAGTATATCTCCGATCATCACCGTCGTCGCAGGCACCCAGGTAGGTGCCCAGGCCGATGGGCGACACCTGAAGACCGCCGGCGCCGAAGCGCCTGAAGAAGCCGGGGCTGACGCTGGCCTTGTGCCGCGCGGCGAAACGGTTAGTTCCGTCGACGGTGGCTCGCCCGGTGCCGGTAGTGGATTGCGTCCCTGGCATGCTCACCTTTTCAGCCTACGCCGTTCCGCGAGCGGGGGCAAGTGCGTCCTTCAGGAGGGCGTCCAGGATTCACATGGTCGGTTGGCATGGGCGCGCTGCCTGCAATACATTGAAGTGCTGGCCGGACCCCGTCTTAGGGGTCGGTGGGTCGCCCCGGGGTCGGTTCTTGCCGGGATAAGTCATAATCGAAGAGGAGCACGAGATACATGCCGGAGTTCGCGAGTTGGGCGTCTCACTGGTGGAAGCCCTTGCTGTTCATAATCATCGCGGGACATCTCACCAACGTCTGCGTGACGCTTTTCCTCCATCGCGCGCAAACGCATAGAGGGGTCACCTTCAGCAGGCTGGCCGAGATCCCGATGCGTCTCTGGCTCTGGTTGTCCACGGCGATCGTGACCAAGGAGTGGGTCGCCTGTCATCGCAAGCACCACGCGTTCGCGGATCGCGAGGGCGACCCGCACAGCCCGCTGCTTGAGGGGCTGCGCAACATCATTCTGAAGGGTGCCTTCTACTATCGGAAGACCGTCAGGCAGCCTGGCGTGCTCGAGAAGTATGGCAAGGGGACGCCGAACGACTGGCTGGAGCGGCATCTGCTGAGCCGGCTGAACTGGGTCGGCATCCTCATCATGCTGGTCATTGACGTGTACCTGTTCGGCTTTTTCGTCGGCCCGCTGGTGTGGGGCGCGCAGATGCTCTGGATTCCATTCTGGGCGGCCGGAATCGTCAACGGCGTCGGGCACGCACTGGGCTATCGGAACTACGAGGTGAAGGACGAGAGCCGCAACATCAGCCCGATTGCCATCTGGCTGGGCGGCGAGGAGCTGCACAATAACCACCATGCCGATCCGGCATCGGCCAAGTTCACCAAGCGCTGGTTCGAGCTCGACATCGGCTGGGTCTACATTCGAATCATGAATATGCTGGGCCTCGCCAAGATCAGACACGCGAGATGAACGAACGGGGTTCGGCGCGGTAGTCGGGGTTCGGGGACGACCGTCCCCTCTCCTCACTCGCGATGCCCGGCCGATCCCCGAAACCGAACACCGAACCCGGCCTTGCTGCATGCCCGAGATCACCTGCTCCCGTTGTGGTCAGACTCGCGAAGGTTTCGAGAGGCTTCCCTTTCCAGGGCAGGTTGGAGCGCGGGTGCAGGCCGAGATCTGCACCGAGTGCTGGGGGCAGTGGCTGCGGCAGCAGACCATGCTGATCAATCATTACGGATTGAATCTCATGGATCCGCAGGCGCGAGGATTCCTGGTCAAGAACATGGAAGCCTTCCTCTTCAAGAGCGGGAACGAGGAGGAGGTGGACACCACCAAGAAGGGAACGATCAACTGGTGATCGTCCGGCCCGCCCGAAGCGCGAGAGGGATCTGCGCGGGAATCCAGTCAATCATTGGCTGGTGAGTCGTCATTCCCGCTACGGCGGGAGCGGCTGGTCGTTCGAGCCGGGCCCTCCCCGTCCCCCACATCTCAGCGTGTCCCAATGCACCGCATCGCCGTTCTGATATCCGCTCTCGCCGCCGTTGCGTGTTCGGGCGCCGCGCGCCCGAACACTTTTTCGCCAGCGACCACTTCAGCCGCCGCGGCCTCGGAAGCCTCCGAGCGGGCTGGGGACTGGGTGGGCAGCGCGCTCGCCTCGATGTCGCTTCGAGAGAAGGCGGCGCAGATGGTATGGCCCCAGATCCTCGGTGACTTCGTGCCGAGCGACGCGGAGTCGTGGGCTCATGCGCGGCGGCACGTCACTCACGAGAGGGTGGGCGGCTTCATCATTTCGGTCGGCTCGCCCACGGAGATCGCATCAAAGACCAACGCGCTTCAGCGACTCAGCGGACTGCCGCTGCTCTTCAGCGCCGACTTCGAGTTCGGCGCCGGATATCGCGCGCGCGGCGGCTACTTCCTTCCCAACGCCATAGATCTGGGCGGCGCCACGCTCTTCCCGCCGCAGATGGCGATCGGTGCAGCGCGAGACGAGCGGCTCGCATGGCAACAGGGGCGCGTAACCGCTGTGGAAGGACGCGCGCTGGGAGTGCACATTGCCTTCGCGCCGATACTCGACGTCAACAGCAACCCGGCCAATCCCGTCATCAACACGCGCTCTTACGGTTCCGATCCGGCGCTGGCCGGGCGGCTGGGTTCGGCGTTCGTGCGCGGGCTTCAGGAGAATGGGATGATCGCCACGGGGAAGCACTTCCCCGGGCATGGCGACACCGAGGTCAACTCGCATCTCGCGCTGCCGGTGGTGGCCGTGTCGCGTGCGCGACTGGACAGCACGGAGCTTCCGCCTTTTCGTGACGCCGTACGCGCCAACGTGGGAGCGATCATGACCTTTCATGGCGCCATGCCGGCCCTCGACTCGAGCCTGGCGCCGGGAACGCTCTCGCGGGCGGTGCTCACCGGGCTGCTGCGCGACGAGATGGGGTTTGACGGGTTGATCGTTTCCGATGCCATGGACATGCGCGGCGTGCTGGATCGCTATGGAGCAGTGGAAGCCGCAATCCTTGCAGTGGACGCGGGTGCGGACATCCTCATCCAGCCGGTGGACGTACGCCAGACCATCGACGCGGTGGTCGCTGGCGTGGAACGCGGCCGCTACACCGAGGGGCGGCTCGACCAATCGGTGCGACGGATCCTGGAAGCGAAGCAGCGGCTGGGACTCGATCGCGAACGACTGGTGGACGTGGAGGCGGTGCGCGACCGCGTCGGCAGCGCCGAGCACGCGAGCATGGCCGCCTCGTCGGCGGCGCGTTCGATAACGCTGGTGAAGGACTCGCTGAGCCAGGTGCCACTGGCGGGCGACAGCGCAACGCGCGTGCTCAGCATCACGTTGGCGCCGCGCGCCGACCTCGGAGCCGGCACTGCGTTCAACGCCGAGTTGCGCTCGCGCTTTCCGCAGCTGCGTACGGAATACGTGAACGCAGATGCGCGCGACGATGCCTGGCAGCGGCTGCTGCGCGCCGCCGACTCGGCGGACGTGGTGGTGGTGGCACCGTACGTCGGGCACCGGTGGGATGCAACCACCGTCGAGGCACCGCGGGCCTTTGCCAGCTTCCTGCGCGCGCTGGTGGAGCGCGGCAGGAACCCGGTAGTCGTGGCGCTGGGCAACCCTTACCTGCTTCATCAGGTGCCGGACGTTCCGGCATATCTGATCGGGTGGGGGGGCTTCCCGGTCTCGCAGCGTGCCGCGGCCCGTGCGCTGCTCGGTCGCGAGGCGATCACAGGCCAGCTGCCCATCGAGATCGCGCCTTATGGTGTGGGGCATGGATTGGTCAGGCGTTTCTGACGACCGGGCGTCGGACCCATTGCTTTTTCGCATTCTGTGAATAATTCACAGAGATGCGCAATCGATCTGTTCAGACGAAGGGCCAGCGGCATCACGTCTCCATCGACGTCGTTCTGCTCACCGTTCGCGACGGCGAGCTGACTGGCTTGCTGCGCCGGTCGAGTGCGCGTGTTCGCGAGCGGTGGGAGCTGCCGTGGGCGATGCTCACCGGCGGCCAATCGGTGGACGGTGCGGCGGCGCGAATCGCGAAAGGAGCGCTTGGCAGCGCACCCGCCCATCTCGAGCAGGTGGCGACCTTCTCCGAGGGGCGCCGGCATCCGGGCGACGCCAGCGTCTCGGTTGGCTATTTTGGCCTCGCGCCGGCAGGCACACCCGCGCCGGTTGGTGGCCAATCGGCCTGGTTCCCCGCCGATGATCTGCCCCCTCTCGCCCCCCGGCAGGCGACCATCGCCGCGGACGCCCTGCGCGGCGTGCGGGCCCGAGTGGAGGTCTGGCCGGTGGCGTTCCGGCTACTGCCCGCCACCTTCACGCTCACGCAGCTCCAGGAAGTGTACGAGCTGCTCCTGGAGCAGCCGTTGCACAAGGCCTCCTTTCGGCGTGCACTCCTTGCTGCGCGGCTGGTGGAGCCCACCGATGACTGGCGCACCGAGGGCCGCGGACGGCCGGCTCAGCTCTTCCGGTACGCGCCGGCGAAAGGGAAGGTGGTGCGACGGGGGATCCGGTTCTGGTGATCTGGGTCAGCCTTGGACGGATCCAATGCCTGGATGGCCGGGCCTCCGTTGGGCCGGAAGTCGGTGGGGGCCGGGAACTGGATGGGCTGGCCGCGCGTTCGGCCGGTTGCGGGTCGGCTGCAGGTCGGGTGCGGTCCGGCTGCCGGCCGTGACAATCCGTGACCATACGCTGACGATTCCGCTATTGAGTAGTACGGCCTATTAGTTGCATTCTGATCCTAATAGCAAGCCTCCAGGAGCGAGCGCGTGAGACACCGAGCCGCGATACGTCCGATTCCGCCGGTCGGCAGCAGAACTTCTCCGGCCACGGCAACGCCGCACGGTGGGAGCTACGCGGAGGATCCCGTCCGAACGATCGAGCTCATTCCCGGCGTCGTCTGGCGCGTGCGGGTGGTGGCGCGGCTGGTGAGTGAGGACGTGGTGCTGGGCACACACAGTGCCTGTCTCATCGTCCGGTTGGAGCGGCCGGGGGTGGAGGGGGCTCGAGACCTTCTTGCTACGCTCCGCGCCGACTCCCTGGAGGAAGTGCCGGAGGCCCAGCTCCACGCCCTCGTCAGCCGGTACGGTTCGCCGCGGAGAGCGGCAGCCCGGTAACCGCCCGCTCGCCCTTCTCGTAGTCGCTCGCCCTCCAGCCAATCGCTGGCGTCGTACGCTCAGTTGAACATTCGCTTAGATCCCCGCCGCGCCCCCGCTCTCGTGTCGTGACTGCCACGCGATGAGGTGTCGCGCGATGGCGACGTTGTCGGCGGCCACCTTGTACAGCTCTCCGAACACCTCTTCCCTGTCGCTTCCGGCGCGCTCCATGATGACCGGCGGCGAATGTCCGCGGCGGCGACCGGGGTCGCCACGGCGTTCCACGCGCAGCATCGCCCGTACGCTCGCTCCCTCCGCGTGAAGGGACTCGATCGTGACCATGCCCCCGCCGGGCAACATGCGCGTGTACAGTACGACGGGTTCCATAGTTCTCATCGCTCGCGCCACCTCCCGCCGCGTGTACCACGGAGTCAGGTGCCGGCCGCCGAGCGCAGCGCCGCCGCCGTATTCAGGCGCCGAATGTGCGCCCCCCAGAGATCCCCTAGTCGAGCAATTCGTTCCGGCACGCTCGCCATGGTGAACGCGCCAGGATCAAGGTCGTCGTCCAGCTCCGGCCAGTCGAGCGGCGCGGACACTGTGGCCTCCGGCCGCGCGCGTACAGAATACACCGACGCGATGCTCTTCCCCTGCACATTCTGCAGGTAGTCTACGTACACCGATGCGGCGTCCCGTCCCTTGACCGCTCGCACCACCGTGGCGTCGCGCGGGTGCCGCTGCGCCACTCTCGTCGCAATCATCTGCGCCAGGAGAACAGCGGTATCGTAGCTCGTGCGCCGTGGAAGCGGAATGGCCACGTGGAGTCCGCGCGAACCGGACGTCTTCAACGCTGCATGCAGACCGAGCGCGTCCAGCTCCTCGCGCACCCATCGCGCCACGTCCACCACCTTCCGGAAGCCCGCCTTGGGCTGCGGGTCGAGGTCAAGATAGGCGTAGTCGGCCCACTCGAGCGAGTCCAGGCGGGAGTGCCACGGGTCCATCGAGATGCAGCCGAGCTGCACCAGATAGAGGAGCGTCGCCAGGTCGCCGCCCACCACGCGGGGGTCCGACTTCCCATCCGAGCCGCGGACGGTTCCCACTCGCACCGCCGCCGGCATGCCCGGCGACGGTCGCTGCTGAAAGAAGTGCTCGCCTTGGACGCCGTTGGGGTAGCGCTTGAGCACCAGCGGCCGGTCCCGGAGCGCTGGCAGCAGATGCTCGGCGACGACCGTGTAGTAACGCATCAGGTCGCCTTTCGTGTAGCCGGTCTCGGGGAAGAACAGCTTGTCGAGACTGGAAACCGGGAGCGTCTTGCCGCGACCGAGGTGCAGCGTACCGCTGCCGCCTGCGCCCTCGATGCCGATCATCTGAGAGAGTACGTCTTCATCCGCGCCGGTCACGGAAGCCGATTTCGTTCCGGCGCGCGAGGACTCGGGTCTCCGCGACGACGCGGCTCCCCGCTTGCGGGGGGCCGACGGAGTGGCTTCGCTTGCGCCTTGGCGCTCGGACGACGGTGACGCAGACGCCTTCCCCTGCACTGCATCCGACGGGTCGGGCTCGCCTGCGGACCGCTTTCGCGCCGACCCTCCGGTCGCCGACTGTTTTTCCCCGTCGGTCCGCTGCACGCTCGTCCGCTCGCGCTTCACTTCGCGGGGATCCTTGTCATCGCGCACTCCCAGGAAGATCGGTTGGCGCAGCTTTCCGTCAGCAGTCCACTCGTTGAACTTGACCTCGACAACAACCTGCGGGCGAACCCAATGAGGCCGCTCGTTGGTGCGCGGCGTTGTCGTGAACGGCGAGCTCTTCCGCTCCAGCTGTCGAATCCGCTGATACATATCGCGCAGCGAGTCGCGCGTGAAGCCACCGCCGGTGTGACCGGCGTAGATGAGATCGTCCCCTTCGTAGTAGCCGAGCAGAATGGCGCCCAGGTGCTGGCGCGATTCGCGTGGCTCGGTCCAGCCTCCCACCACGAACTCCTGGCGGAACTCGATCTTGAGCTTGAGCCAGTCGCGCGAGCGAACGCCGGGCCGATACGGCGCATCGGTACTCTTGGCGATGATGCCCTCCCACCCCGCGTCGCGCGCCCGCTCGAGCATCACGTTGCCGTCTCCCGGCAGCGTCTCGCCCAGTCGCAGCGCTGCGCCGGTGCGGTTGCGGAGCCGCTTCTCGAGCAGTTCGCGCCGCTCCGACCATGGCTCGCGCAGCAGCACATCGGCGCCGTCCACCAGTATGTCGAACGCGATCAGCGCCGCCGGCGTGGCCTCACGCGCGCTTTCGATTGACGAGCCGCCCGTCAGGTGCATGCGCCCCTGGAGCCGCTGAAAGCGAGCCGGCAATCCATCGGCAATTGCTACGATCTCCCCGTCCAGCACCATCTCGCGGCGCGCCCGCGCCGCAAGTTTTCGCAGCGCATCGGTGACCTCGGGAAACTGTCGCGCCTTCTCCTTGCCGTTGCGCGTGACCAGTCGCACGTCGTCGGCTGTGGCGAAGGCCAGCACTCGAATTCCGTCGTACTTCGGCTCGAATGTCCAGCCGTCGCCCTCCGGCATCGCACTGCCAAGGTGCGCGTACATCGGTTCGACGGCGGAAGTATCGAAGGCACGCTCGGCGGCGTCGCGCGTCGTCTTCGCCGCCTTTTGCTTTGGCTCACGGTACCTCGACCAGCCAGGCGGGTCGGTCGCAATCTCCTCCATCTCGCGGCCGGTGACCACCGACGTCATCTCCTCGGCCGTGATGTCCAGATCGCTCGCCGCATACTCGTCCTTCGTCTTGACCAGCAGCCACTCCGCCTTGGATGACGAGCCGTCGGAACGGCGCGTGCGAACGAGCGTGAACGCGCCGCGCAGTCGCTCGCCGTGGAGCACCACGTCCACCTTGCCGCGTTCGAAAGCGCGACGAAGAGTGGCCAACGGATCATTGCCTGGGCGCGCCGGTTCGTAGCTGCCGCGATCCCAGATCATCACGGTGCCGCCGCCGTACTCTTCCTTGGGGATGGTCCCTTCGAAGGCGTTGTACTCTACCGGGTGGTCTTCCACTTCGATCGCAAGTCGCTTTACCGAGGGATCCAGGCTGGGTCCCTTCGGCACAGCCCAGCTCTTCATCACGCCGTCCAGCTCGAGGCGGAGGTCGTAGTGCAGCCGCGTCGCGTCGTGTTTCTGGATGACGAACTGCAGCTCGCTGGCGCGCGTCCGGCGCGCGCGGCCACTCGGCTCGCCTGTCTTCGTGAAGTTTCGCTTGCGTCTGTACTCTTCGAGCTTCGTCGCCATGCTCTGGTCAGTCAGAGGAGTTGTTCACAGCGGCGGAAATGCTGCTTGACCTGCCGAGTCAGTGAAAAAGCATTCACCGCAGAGAGCGCCGAGATCTCACCATCCGAGGATCTCGTCCGCTCCCTTCTGTGCCCGCCGCGCCTCTATGGTGAATACTGTTCACAGGCCGTAGCGACTCCGATTTTCAGCGGATTGTCCCGAGCGTAGATGGTCACAACGAGTCGCCACGTCCAGCTCCGGACCGGGCAGGCGATCAGGCCGTCTTTCTGCTGCGTTTCCGCGCCGTCTTCTGCGCCTGCTTCTGCTTCGACGCCGCGGTCTTACGCCCCGTGCGCGCCGCGCCCTTATCCGCGCGCTTCCCGCGCGCTCCACCTTCGCGCGCCTCGAGGCTCTCGCGCAGGCGAGCCATGAGGTCCACTACCTTGGTGTCCTCGGGCGGCGCACCCGCCGCGGGCACCTCGATCTGCTGACCCTTCGCCTTGGCGCGGATGATCCGCAAGAGGTTCTCGCGATACTCGTCGGTGTACTTGTCGGGCTTGAACTCGTCGGTGAGACTGTCCACGAGCTGCTCAGCCATCTGGAGCTCCGCCGGTCTGACGTTGTCGGCCTTGGGGAACCGGTACTCTGTGGTATCCACCAGCTCGTGGCCGAAGCGCATGACCTCCATCAGCAGCGCGTCGTCCACGACCTTGATGGCCGCCAGGTGCTGCTTCTGCCGGATCATGATCTTGCCGACGCCCACCGATTCCTTCTTTCGCATCGCCTCGCGGAGGAGAGCGTAGGCCTTCTCACCGCCCTTGCCCGGCGTGAGATAGTAGGGAGTCTCGAAGTAGCGCGGATCTATCTCCTCTTCCTTCACGAAGTCGAGGATCTCGAACTGCCGCGTGCTCTCGAGCGCTGCCGCCTCGAAGTCCTCATCGGTGAGCACGACGAACTTTCCCTTCTCGTACTCGTACCCCTTCACGATGTCTTCCCAGGGAACTTCCTCGCCCGTCTCCTGCGCGATCCGCTGGTAGCGGATTGGTGAGTGATCCTCGCCGCGAAGCTGGCGGAAGCTGATGCGGTCGCGTCGGACCGCGGCTTGAAGCTCGACCGGTATGGTGACTAGCCCGAAGCTGATCGTTCCCTTCCAGATTGCGGCCATGGTGCTGCTCCGTTTTGCTCCCGTTCGCGTCGCTCAGACTGGCTAAAACGGGCAAGAGGGGTGCCTGTGGAGACCGATTACTCGGGGTGAGAACCAGCGGAATGAGCTGCACGGAACATGGGCTGCACCGGAACATGAGCTGCACCGGAACATGAACTGCGCCGGAACTGGGTCAGACGAAACAGGGCCCCGGTTCACACCGGGGCCCTTTTCTGCCAGGGATGCCCTGCTCAGGCCTTCTCGACCTCCGCAGCCTGCGGTCCCTTCTGGCCCTCCACGATCTCAAAGGTGACCTGATCACCCTCGGCGAGCGACTTGAAACCGCCGCCGCGAATGGCGCTGAAGTGAACGAATACGTCCGGACCGCCCTCGTGGGCGATGAAGCCGTACCCCTTCGCGTCATTGAACCACTTCACCGTCCCGTTGATACGTGCCATGACACTTACCTCTTTGCCCACCAGGGCCCTTACTGTGGTGCCTGAATCTGGCCGGCTCCGATCCGCCGGGCCGCCGGCTGCCCTCGCCCGAAAGATAAACGTACGTATATCGGGGTACGAGGGGGTCAAACTAGTCGAAGGGCTCGTTATGCGAACCTCGCGCCACAGGCCTTTCGGAATCCGTGGACGGCGCTGTGGCGCATCCAGCAGGGTCCAATGCGCTGGTGGTCAGGCCGCGCCGGCGATGTACTTGGCCACCCTACCGCAGCCCTTGCACCGGAGGGTCACGTGCGAGCGGGGCGGTGGAGGAGATATGTCCGGCTCGCGAGTGATCGGACCGGAGCAGGTTGGGCAGCTCAGTGCCTGTCCGTTGCGATCGTGGGCGATGAGCTGCAGTGCCTGAGCGGGGTTGTACGTGGCGGGACGGGGCTTGCGCATGACATTCCTCCAGAGGCGCTCGGTGCAGGGCTGGCCGGCATATCCTGACCGAGAGGGAAAGCCCGCGCGCGGCGCGAGAGGGGCGCACAGCGGAAACATGGTCTCCAACCAATGCCCCCGCCGGCGACGTGCTCGCCTGCCTTCGCGCTTTCGAAAATTCTGCATCGGCGTCGCCTTAAGGGACGCGCCGAGACAACTGGTCTCTTCTTCTACCGCCGCAGTGTGGAAACGTTCCTCATAGCCGCCGGCTCGCCGGGGGCTGAGAGGAGATACGCGGGAGGGTGGAGAAACGCTGAAAATGGGCCTGGGCCCGGGGAAGCCGTTCAGCTGCAGCTCATGGATCGTGCTCGAGTTAGGGGGCCGACCGACTACCGCCTCTGCCCGATTCACCCCGCGTATATGATCTCCCCTTCGGGGTCGATCCCCAGCTCCTGGTGCACGCCGCAGACGCCGCAGATGAGGACCGCGTGCCAGGCCTCGTTAAGGTCCTGCTGGTGTGCGGCTCCGGCCTCACGGACGGTGATCTTCTTGTAACTGTACTCCCCGCACTTCACGCATGCGTGGGAGCGCGCGATCACTTCGGCGCGGGCGCGGGAGATCACCGTCAAGCCTTGGAGCCCTCCGAATGGTCGGCTTTGCCGTGCGCGAGTCTGGCGGGCTGGCCACGCGGCGAGCTCGGGGCGGCCGGGGGCTGATCGTCATCGTCACCGCGCTGCCCGCCCCGCGAGAGCAGTTCGCGCAAGCCGCCGAGCGCACCCATCACGCCAGCGGCCTCGCTGGGCAGGAAGATCGTGGAGCCCTTGCCTTGGGCGAGGGATGGCAGCGCTTCCAGGTACTTGACGCCAAGCAGATAAGTGGCTGCCTCGCCATTGGGCAGCGACTCGGCAATACGACGGATGGCCTCTGCTTCCGCGTTGGCCATGGCGAGCCGCGCCTGGGCCAGGCCGTCGGCTCGAAGAATCGCGGCCTCCTTTTCACCCTCGGCACGCCGTATCTGCCCCTCCCGCACCCCCTCGGCTTCCAGGATCTGCGAGCGCTTCACCGCCTCGGCCTGGGTCACCGTGGCGCGCCGCTCGCGCTCAGCGCGCATCTGCAGCTCCATAGACTGCTGGATATCGCGGGGCGGCTCGATTGCCTGAAGCTCGACGCGCGTGACGTCCACACCCCAGCCGATGGAGGCCTCTTCGATGACTTCCCGCATCATGCGGTTGATCATGTCGCGGCTGGCGAGCGTCTGATCGAGCTCGATGTCGCCCACGATGTTGCGAAGAGTAGTGCGGGTGAGCGTCTCCAGTGCGTACGGGAGGTTCTGAATGGAATACGTGGCCTTCTGCGGATCGGCGACGCGGTAATAGAGCACGGCGTCGATGTCGATCGTGACGTTGTCCTTCGTGATGACCGGCTGACTGGGGAAGTTCAGCACCTGCTCACGCAGATCGATGCGGCTCGTCGAGCTCGAGATCACCTTCTTGATCCCGGTGACGTCGGCCTCGAAGTAGCGAACGTCGATCGAGCGCGGCACTTCGATGAACGGAACGAGGATGTTGAGCCCGGACCGGGCGACGCGGTGAAACCGGCCGAGCCGCTCGACCACCATGACTTCTGCCTGCCCGATAATCTTGATCGCCTTCGTGCCTACCCAGATGGCGGTGAGCAGTAGGAGCGCAAGAATGATGAGTCCGGTCATTTGCCCTGGGCTGTTGATGTTTGCCGGAAGTTAAGGGCAGCGCCCTTGAGAAGGGAGGGACCGCGCCCGGAGGTAATGGTACATCTTGAGTACCAGTACCCGCTCGGGGATCGGAGGCGGCCACTCGGTCACCGCGCTCGTCGAGGCGGCGAAGGAGCGAAACCACCAGGAGCTCGCAATGCCGAGTATCGTCGCCAGAACCACTACAGGGTGGGCCAAACCGGCCCACCCTGTGTCTGATCCTTCGCCACCGCGATTGAGCCCCCGACCCCGAACCGATCCCCGCGTCAGTCCCCTACCCAATCCGCGATGAACACGTTCGTCTCACCTGGCACGGTACCGTGCCGGTTCGAGGCCCACACTAACTTGCGGCCGTCGGGGCTGAAGTGCGGGAAGCCGTCGAAGTCGTCGTGGAAGGTCACCTGCCGGAGACCGGTGCCGTCCAAGTTGGTCACGTACAGGTTGAACGTGCGGCTCCGCGGGTTGGTATGGTTGGAGGAGAAGATTATCCGGTTGCCATCGGGGGTGAAGAACGGCGCGAAGTTGGCGCCTCCCAGATTCGTCACCTGCCGCTGGTCGCTTCCGTCGGCGTTCATCACCCAGATCTCCATCCGGCTGGGCCGCACTTTGTTCTGCGCAAGCAGCCGGCGGTAGTCGGCGAGCTCGGTTGAGTCAGTGGGATGGTGCGCACGATAGACGATCTTGCTCCCATCGGGGGAGAAGAACGCGCCACCGGCATAGCCGGGCGCGTCGGTCAGACGCCGGACGTTCGAACCACCTACGTTCATCGTATAGATGTCGAGGTCTCCATCCTTCATCGTCGTGAAGACTACCGTGCGTCCATCGGGTGCAACGGTTGCCTCGGCGGTGTAGGTGTTCCAGTTGGTCAGCCGGCGGAGATCGGAGCCGTCTGGTCGCGCCGTATAGATCTCATAGGGGTCTAGCGGCCACACGTACCCTTGCGACATGTCGGGGCGCGGTGGACAATCGGCCACCACGTGATGGGTGGAGGAGAAGAGCACCCGGCTGTCATTTCCGTAGAAGTAGCCGCAGGTGGTCTTCCCCGTGCCAGGTGAAACGCGCTGCACGCCGGAACCGTCGATGCGCATCACGTACTGCTGGTCACAGCTCCGTCCTTCCCGGCTCGACTGAAAGATCAGCCGCGACCCGTCGGCGCTGAAGTAGGCTTCGGCGTTCTCTCCGCCGAACGTCAGCTGGCGAATGTTGGCGAGGAACCGTTCTTCACCCGGCTCCGGAGTTCGCGGAACCGCAGGAGACGCGGCATCCGAAGTGGCGCGTGGGGGAGAGGTGCGGACGGCGGCGCTCTCGGGAACGGGAGCCCGACTGCCGCACGCGACCGCGGCCACGAGCGTGGCCGCGGTCAACATGCGAAGATGCATTCGCGTTACTGTCGTCTGGTGTTAACGGACGGCATCGCAGCCTGCGCCAGCGCAAACAGCTCGCGCTGCGAGTTGCTGCGAGCCAACATCTCCAGCACGCGCCCCATCTGAGGATCGTTCGGCAGCATGCGACGGAATGTAGTGGAATCTCCAAAAGCGAGCCGCGATACCTGGGTGCTGAGCTCCCGGTCGACCAGGGGCGTTGCCGCATCGAACTGCCCGCGATCCACCTCCACACCAGCCGCCAGAAGCCGGCGGTAGAACTCCTCGCGCCACTCGGGGCGCACGGCGAAGTCGGAGGAGCGCACGGTGGGCTTGAGCTCGACGGCGTAGCCGTAGAGCGTAGCGCGCCAGATACCGGCCTTGGGCGCCATCGCTCTGGCGAACTCCTGTTCCGCCGTGGTGACGGTGTCCTCTGGGACGATGACGTCCGGCGTGATACCACCGCCGCCGTACAGCTTGCGACCGCCCATCGACTCGTACACCGGACGGTCCCTCTTCACGGCTTCGGTTTCGAGCGAGTCCGGCGCCGGCTGCCCGGCATCGGCCAGCTCACCCTCGCCTCCAACCTGCTCCTTCTGGATGCTTCGGCCACTCGGCGTGAACCACTTGGCCGTCGTCAGCTTGAGCGCGTAGCCGCCCTGAAGCTGGTAGACGGACTGCACGAGTCCCTTTCCGAAAGAGGTGTTGCCCAGTACCAGCGCACGATCGTGATCCTGAAGCGCGCCGGCTACGATCTCGGAGGCCGACGCCGAATACCCGTTCACCATCACGACCAGTGGAATGTCGGGGTAATGCTGGCGGTTGCGCGCATTGAACGACTGGTTCATCCCCTGGCGACCGCGAATGCTGGCGATCTGCTGTCCCTCCTTGAGGAAGAGATCGGCCACATTGAGTCCCTGCTCGAGGATGCCGCCGGGGTTGCCGCGCAGGTCGAGCACGATGCTTCGCGCGCCCTGGCGCGTGAGGCGGTCGACCGCAGCCTGAAGTTCGGTGGTCGCGTGCTCGTTGAAAGCCTGAACCGGAATGTACCCCACCTCGCCATCGAGCATCAGCGCGTACGGCACGGCCGGAATGTTGATCTCGGCGCGCGTCAGTCTGTGCTCGATCACCTGTCCCACGCCGGGCCGCGTAAAGCGCGCGCGGACGTTTGTGCCGGGCTTTCCGGTGAGCGCATCGGAGACCTGCTGAACGGACCAGCCACGCGTAGAAGCCGTGTCCACACCCACGATACGGTCACCTTCCACGATGCCGGCCCGTTCCGCGGGCGTGTGCGGGAAAACCTTTACTACGGTGATCTGCCCTTCCTGATTTTCGATCTGCATGCCAACGCCGCCATAGCGTCCGGACGATGCCCCCTGGAACCGCTCCATCTGCCTGGGGGTGAACAGCTCGGAGTACGGATCGTTGAGCTGTTGCACGAGACCGCGCGCGGCCTTCTCGTAGAGCGCGGCGTTGTCGACCGTGTCCACGAATCGGTCGGAGACGAGCGACATGACCTGATCGAACAGTCGTGCGCCGTCGCGCGCGCTGCGATCCTGGAGCATGAAGCCGCCGGCAATCAGGGGAATGGCGAGGGCGCCGACGAGGAGCTTCCTGCGAAGAGAAGTACGAAGCATGAGAGCGGCTGGTTCGAGGAGAGTACCGCGATTCATCTAATATACGATTGGGCAGGTAGGAAGTTCCGGGCCGCTGCCTAGGGAGCGGGCCGGAACGCGGCGCCGCGCGACCTGATCCGGTCGCGCGGCGGTCGTCACCAATTGGTAACCCGCCTTCAGGAGGGGCCGAAACCTTCGTCGGCGCCGCTCCCGCTCCCCCACATCTCCTTCCAAGACATCTCGCGGCCCTTCCGGAATCCCTTCTGCGTCAGCTTCACGCCCTCCGGCGAGATGGCTACCATGTAAGCCTGTCCGTCGATCTCGATCTCCCGCTTCAACGTCTTGTCTAGCTTGGTCGCCATGGCGTTCTCCGAAAAGGGTGGTGTGAAGGTGGATAATTATGTCGCCGTACCTGCCCGGCCCGCCACTCCCAATACTCAGACGCGCTAGTGTCCCCGTGCGGCGAGCACGTAATCCACGTGCCAATGCCGCTGCCGCTGGCCGAATGAGACATCGCGCAGCAAGCCCGCCGCCAGCAGCATCTCATGCGCCGGTTGCAGCACGCGCTGAAGATGCGACGGGTATCGCTGGGCAAGGGGAAGGAGTACCGCCAGCCGCTCGAGCGGCACCCGCCAGGTAACGTTTCCTTCCTCGCGTGCCCATTCCAGCAGGCGGTACAGCCGCCGTGCCACCGGCGAACCGAGCGATATGTAGGTGGGAACCGAGAGCGCGACGGTGTGCCCCGCCCGGATGTTGCCGCGCACCATTGGCGAGAATGTCACGCAGGCCTCACCCGGTTCCGCCGAGGAGACGGCCGGAAAAAGCGTGAACTGATCCTTCTCGACCACGCGCCGCCGGTCGATCTTCACCGCGGTGAGCACGGTGAACCGGCCCTCCAGAAGAGTGCCCGACCTGGCATCGAGATAAACGCCCTGGGATTCGAGGGTCGTGTGCTCCAGACGAGAAAGCGCCGAGCGCAGCTGCTCGTAGCTGCGCCCGTCAGCGCGGCGGCCGATTGAGCGAAGAAAGGCGTGTAAAGTGAACGACACCGCGCCATCGGCCGGGGCTCCTGCCTCCTGGTAGCGCCGCGCGAGCTCCACGTAGACATCCTGATCGAAGGTTCCAGGAAGTCGCCCCCCAGCCCCCGGCAGGACACGCCAGCGGCCCCCGTCAGGCGGTCGATAGGAGATTGCGGCATCCTCTCCAGCGTCGCTGAGTCTGAAAAGCGGGAACGGCTCCAGCGAGCGGTCGAGGAGGATCAGACGGGTTGCACTGCGGCGCCTGGCGGCGAGGCTCATCCCGTCAAGGTAGGGCCCCGCTAGAGGGGGGCAAGACCGAATCAAATGTTCCGGCTCTTGGGATTGGCCTGTAAAATTAGCCGGCCCCCAACGAACCGGCGCGCCCTGGGGGCCGCTCACCCCATTCGGATCACCTGCCCGCGCACCGCTCGCGCAGCGTCGGAGCAGAGGTGCAGCACGAGGGCCGCGACCTCATCACGCTCCACGTAACGCGCCTCATCGCCCATACTCTGGAGGTTGGCTGCCGTCCGGATGGCCGTGGGTGCAATCACGTTGACTCGGACACCCGCGTCGCCCTCCTCCTGAGTCAGCACCTGCGCCAGCCCCAGTAGCGCGCTCTTCGCAGCCACATACGCCGAGAGCCCTTTGGACCGCCCTCCGGGCAGCGCGGCCGCGGCCGCGAAGAAAATGATGCTGCCGCTGCCAGCTCGCAGCGCGGGGAGGAGCGCGCGCGTTGCCAGATAGGCCGTATCGAAGTTGATCGCTCGCTGGCGGGGCCAGACCGCTGGATCGCTTTCGGCCAGCGGACCGCTCGCCGCGAACCCTCCGGCCGTGTTGACCAGAGCGATCAGGCCAGCCCGCCCCTCGCGTTCCACCCGAGCCGAGAGACGCTCAGTCTCCTCCACGCTGGTGAGGTCGCAACCCTCGGCAACCACGTCCAGTCCCCTGGACGTCAGCTCCGACACCCGCGCCTCCAGCTGCGCGGCATCGCGGTCCACGGCGATTACCCGCGCCCCCTCCCTGGCGAACGCCTCGGCCAGTCGTTCTCCCATCTGGCCGGCGCTTGCCACCCCCGTCACTACGACCAGCTTGCCCGAATAGCGCATGCGGGATACTCGGAGGCACTGAGCCTGTCGGCAAGTGCATCATCGGTGCACGCCGGACTCGGACCGGATGTGCTCCGGCCGGCCCCTTGCAGGGGCACTGGGTGCGCACCGGCCGCCTCCAGCGTCCGGCTAAGCCGACCCGTGTCGTGAAAGTGCTTCGAATTGCGTTCATCACGGTCCTCGGGACCGTACTCGTCATCTTTGCGTTTATCGGGCTCCTGTACAGCATCCGCGGGACTCCGGTGAGCCGTGTCAGCAGCTACGGCGGAGAGGATTCGCTTCCGTCGGCCGAGGACACGCTCTTCCTCCAGAGCATCCAGCTGCTGACCGGCACCACGCTGCACGCCGGTCACCAGATAGACCTGATGAAGAACGGCGACGAGACCTATCCTCGCCTCTGGGAGGATCTTCGCTCGGCCACCGAGAGCATCACGCTCCAGATGTACTACTGCAAACCGGGGCGGATGGCGGACACCCTGCGAGAGATCCTGCTCGATCGGGTTCGAGCCGGCGTGCGCGTCCTCTTTCTGTTCGATGCCTTCGGATCGCAGTCGCTCGGCGGCGACTACATGGACAGCCTCCGCGCCGCCGGTGTTCAGGTGGCCGTCTTCCGGCCGGTGAAGTGGTATCAACTGCACGCGGCCCAGCACCGGTCGCACATCCGCGTAGTCGTGGTGGACGGTCGAGTGGGTTGGACGGGGGGCTTCGGGATCGATGACAAGTGGTACGGCAGCGGGCGGGCCGAGGGCGAGTGGCGGGAGACAAATGTGCGCTTCACCGGCCCAGCTGTCGCGCAGCTTCAGGCGATTTTCGCTACCGGTTGGGCGGAGGCCACGGGCGTTCTGGTCACCGGCACGCCCTTCTTTCTGGAAACCCCCGTCCACCACGAAGACGGCGCCTTTGCCGGCGCAATGCACGCCGCGCCTACCATCGGTAGCACCTCCGCCGAACGGCTTCTTGCGCTTTCCATAGCCAGCGCGCGGAAGACGCTCTACATAACAAATGCCTACTTCGTGCCCGACGAGGACTTTCGCGGCCTTCTCAAGCGCGCCGCGCAGCGCGGCGTGGACGTGCGCATTCTCACCGCCGATGAGAACAGCGATGTGAAGACTACATGGTGGGCCGGTCGCTACTTCTACGGGGAGTTGCTCGACGCCGGTGTGCGCATCTTCGAGCACAAGCCGAGCATGATGCACGCAAAGACCCTCGTTGTGGATGGGATCTGGTCCAGCGCCGGCACGCTCAACTTCGACAATCGCTCGATGGCATTCAACGACGAGTCGAACCTGAACGTCTGGGACGCCGACTTTGCACAGCGGATGACGGCGCTGTTCCACGAGGACCTGCTCTTCTCGGAGGAGATCACGCTCGAGAAGCTGAGGCAGCGGCCGTGGACGCACCGGGTGATGGAGTGGAAGGCGGCGAGACTGCAAAGGATACTCTGAGAGGCCGAAGCAGACTCTGGGCGGCCAGAAGTACTGCGAGGCCAGAGGTAAGCTCTGAGAGGCCGGGGGTCTTTTTCGGGAATCGGCGCTCGCGGGCGCGTGCGCTGATCGGGCACGGTATCTGGCGCTATAATCAGAATCCCTGATCCCCGAACCCCGACTCGGACGTTGCCGTCCCCGGACTTTCATCCGCTCATTCTCCGCTGGTTTGCCGAGACGCTCGGTGCGCCAAGTGCCCCGCAGCGCGCGGGGTGGCCGGCTATCGCGTCGGGGGCGCACACGCTGATCCTTGCTCCCACGGGCACTGGAAAGACGCTTGCCGCGTTTCTGTGGGAACTGGACCGGCTCATCCGCGAGGGGCAGCGGGAGCCGCTCCCCAATGCGGTGCGGCTGGTGTACGTGTCGCCTCTCAAGGCGCTCGGCAACGACGTGCATCGAAACCTCGAGCTGCCGCTCGCACAGCTCCGGCGGCTGTTCGAGGAGGAGCGCGAGCCCTTCCCGGAGTTACGCGTCGCCGTGCGTACGGGCGACACTCCCGCATCGGCGCGGGCGCGAATGCGCCGCAAGGCACCGCACATCCTGATCACGACGCCTGAGTCGCTCCACATCACGCTCACCACCGAACGCGGCCGCGGGATGTTCTCCGGCACCCGCGCCGTGATCGTGGACGAGATCCACGCCGTGGCCGGAAGCAAGCGCGGCGCCCATCTGGCACTCACGCTGGAGCGGCTGGAGGAGCTGTGTGAGGAACCGCCGCAGCGCATCGGACTCTCGGCCACCCAGCGTCCGCTGGACGAGGTCGCACGTTTCCTTGGCGGCTGCATTCGTGGCGCCGGCGATGGTGAGGGTGCGCCGGAGCATCGCCCCGTCACAGTGGTCGACTGCGGACTGGTCAAGGAGCTTCAGCTTTCCGTGGTCTCCCCGGTAGGCGATCTCACGAGCCCGGGAGGCAGCGTCTGGCCATCGGTAGCCGAGCTCGTCACAGCGCGTATTCGCCAGGACGGGGTGCGCTCCACTCTCGTGTTCGTGAACAACAGGGCTCAGGCCGAGCGAATCGCCGCGCGCATCAACACCCTGGCCGAGGAAGAGCTGGCGCTGCCGTATCACGGCTCGTTGTCGCGCGAGCGGCGGCTTGCACTGGAGGAATCGCTCAAGGCCGGCGCACTGCGCGCCGTGGTGGCAACGAGCGCGCTCGAGCTGGGCATCGACATCGGAGCGGTGGATCATGTGCTGCAGTTGCAGTCGCCCAAGCGTGTGTCCTCGGGATTGCAGCGTGTCGGGCGCGCTGGTCACGCACTCCACCTGCCGAGCAGGGGCACCTTCGTTCCCACGTTCCCCGACGATCTGGTGGAGTCTGTGGCGATCGTGGCTGCGATGCTGGAGGGGGACGTGGAGCCCACCGTGGTGCCGCGTAATCCACTCGATGTCCTGGCGCAGATCATCGTTGCCGCCGCGTCGGTGGATGACTGGCAGGTGGACGACCTGTACGCATTCGTGCAGCGAGCATATCCCTTTGCGAGCCTGCCGCGCGCCGCGTTCGACGGCGTGCTCGAGATGCTCACCGGTCGCTATCCCGCCGAGCTTGCGTCCGAGCTCGAACCACGACTCGGCTGGGATCGCGTGCGGGGTGTCATCACCGGATCCCGCGCCAGCCGGATGATGGCCGTCATGTCCGGGGGCACGATCCCCGATCGTGGCCTTTACGCCGTTCAACTCCCGGACCGCACACGGTTGGGCGAGCTGGACGAGGAATTCGTGCACGAGTCGCGCGTGAGCGACGTTTTCCAGCTCGGCTCTGCCACCTGGCGGATCGCCGCGATCGAGCACGACCGCGTGATCGTGACACCGGCCCCTGGAGCACCGGCGAGGATGCCGTTCTGGCACGGTGAATTCGGCGCCCGCAGCGCCGCCCTCGGCCGGCGCGTCGGAGCACTGCGTCGGGAGCTGGCCGCGCTCGATGACGATGTCGACGACGAACGCGTTGCCGCGCGTTGGCGATGCGATCTGGCCGCGGCGGCAGCGCTCCGTGGCTACGTGGCCGACCAGCGCGCCGCCACCTCGGTCGTTCCCGACGACCGCACGATCGTGATCGAGCACTTCCGCGACGAGATGGGAGCGATCCGCATCATGATTCACTCGGTGTTCGGCGGGCGCGTGAACGCGCCATGGGGGATGGCGCTGGGACAACGCGTGCGCGAGGCGTTGGGCAGCGACGCCGAAGTGCAGGTACAGACCAGCGACGACGGGGTGATGCTGCGCATGCCGGACACAGGCGGCCCGCCTCCGCTCGATTCGCTGCTCGATCTTTCCCCGGCAGAAGCGGAGAGCCGGGTGATCGAGGAAGTCGGCTCGAGCGCACTGTTCGGCGCACGTTTCCGGATGAGCGCCGCGCGTGCGCTGCTTCTGCCGCGCCGCAATCCGCGCCGTCGCATGCCGCTCTGGCTCCAGCGGTTGAAGGCGCTGGATCTGCTGGATGTGGTGCGGCAGTTCCCCGAGTTTCCGGTTCTGGTGGAGACGTACCGGGAAACGCTCCAGGACGCGTTCGACATGGCGGCGCTGCGCGAGGTTCTCGCGTCCATTGCCGCCGGCCAGATCGCGGTTCGCATCGTGGCCACGCAGCTCCCGTCACCATTCGCGGCCGGCCTTCAGTTCGGTTTCGTGATGGACTGGCTGTACGGCGACGACACGCCGCGTGCCGAGCGGCGCGCGGCGATGCTGTCGGTGGATCCGGCGCTGCTGGAGAGCGTGATGGGGGAGGAGGGCGCCGATCCCGAAACGCTGTCGGCGCTGGAGGAGATGCTGGCACGGCGGCGCGGCACGCTCGAGCGATTACGCGCACGTTCCGCCGAGGAGCTGGCGACGCTGATCGATCGCGCCGGAGATCTCACCATGACGGAGGTCCACGAACGCGTCGCGCCGCGCGCCGACTGGGCCCGCGGCGATCCGCTGGAGGAGTTGCTGGAGAATGAGCGTGCGCTCCAGCTTCGTCTCGGCGGTGAGTGGCGCGTGCTTTTGACCGACAGCTATGCGCGCTATGCCGCCGCCTGCGGCGCGGATCAGCTGAGTACCATCCGGTGGGGAAAGGAGCTCGAGCAGCGATCGATCTCGGAGGTATTGCATCCGGCGCTGCGCACACCGGTGCTGGAGCTACGTGCGGCGCGACGTGAGATCCTCGCGCGCCACCTCGGCGTTTCCGGCCCCGTTACCTCGCGCGAGCTGAACGCGCGCTATGGGTGGCCGGTAGAGGAGATCGAGGAGCAGCTACACGAGTGGGAGCTTGCCGGGCGTCTCGTGCGCGGTCGCTTCCGCCCCGCATTGCGCGAAACCGAGTGGTGCCCCCGCAAGCTGGTGGAGCGAGCTCGCCGCCGTGCGCTCGCTGCTCTGCGTCGCCAGATCGAGCCGGTGGAGCTCGCCGATTTCGCCGCCTTTCTGCATCGCTGGCAGCACGTGGATCCGCGCGATCACGTGGAAGATCTGGACGGACTTGAGACGGTGTTGCACCAGCTTGCAGGCGCACCGCGGCCGGCTCATGGGTGGGAGCGCGACTATCTGCCAGTGCGCATGCGCCGCTACGATCCGGCGTTGCTCTCGCGACTCACGTCAGGCGGTCAGTTCGTGTGGGTTGGCGAGGGCTCGGCGACCTCGGGCACGCTGGAGCTGCGGGCGATCCGCTTCGTGAGGCGCGGCGAGGTCTTATTGTGGACGGATCGCGACGAGGAACAACCCGCGCTGAGCGAAGGCGCGGCGCTGGTGCTGAAGGCGCTGCGGGCACGAGGTGCATCGTTTCTGGAGGATGTTCGCAAGGAGACGGCGCTGTCCGGACTGGCGTTGCGCGACGCGCTCCGTGAGCTCACCGCTGCCGGGCTCGTCACCAACGACACGGTGGAGTCGCTGCGCGAGGTCATCCGCCTGCGCGCCATTCCCGTCCGCCCGCGCGCCGACAACCCCGATCCCACGCGCTGGCTCCCCGCTGACTTCATTCCGTCCGCCGATCGGCCCGTCGTGCAGCGCCGTCCCAACCTGCGACGTCTCCCCAGGTGGCGGCCGCCGCGCGCCAACGATCCTCCTTCCGGTTGGATAGGGCGCTGGTCGCTGTTGGAATCGCCTGGCACCAGTGGTGAACTCCCACCTCTTGAGCAGCACGCCGAGCTGATCGCCCGGCAGTGGCTCGACCGGTACGGCGTTGCGTTGCGTGAATGGTGGAAACGTGAGCGGCCGCCGGTTCCTTGGAGCATGATCTACCGGCAGCTCGCGCGTCTGGAGTTTCGCGGGGAGGTGCGTCGTGGCTACTTCGTGCGGGGGCTGGCTGGTGCGCAGTTCGCGCTGCCCGCGGCGGTGGAGCTTCTCCGTTCGGCGCGCGAAGAGGCTGATGCGGGAGCGCCGGTGCACGTGATCGCCGCCAGCGATCCGGCCAACGTCTACACGCTCCCGGCCCCATCCACCGTGGGCCGACTCGAGCGTCCGCGTGGAGCCGGCGCGCTGCTCGTTCTCCGACGCGGCCGCGTCCTGATGTCGGCGGAGAGCCGCGGCAAGCGTGTGCTGACGCGTGAGGGAATCGACGAAGCAGAAGCCACTGAGGCCGCGCGTGCGCTGGCCGCGCACCTGACGCGATCCGCGTCGGTGGGCCAGCGCCGCGATCCCACAATAGAGCAGATCGACGGGTCGCCGGCTGTTGCCAGCGCGTGGGCGGAGGCCTTCGTGGCAGCCGGGTGGAGGAAGGGGGTGGGGAGGCTTTGGTGGAAATCCTGACTACGGGACTGCCGTTGGGTTTGGGCCTGCCTTACCTCACATCCTCCCGCCCGAGCGCCGCCCTGACTGCCTCCCGGATCGCCAGCACCGCCTGGTCGCGAGCGGCGGGGGAGTCTTCTCGGACGTGGACCTCGATCCCGTCGGCGACCTGGATGCGGCGCCAGCTTCCCATGCCATTCTCTGCTGGAGCCGGTGCGCGGTCGGCACCGCTGCCGAGCGCCGGCGCGAGCGCCGTCGCTACCCGCCGCTCGAGCGCGTCGCCGGTGGCCTCCTTCATCTCGTTCCTGATCCGCTCGAGGGTCATCCCTTCGCGCTGGCGGATCTTGATGAAGAGCAGTTGCAAAAGATGACGATAGCCGTAGGTGGCCGCGGTGCCGGTGCCTTCCGGTCGGTCGAGCAGGCTGTTCGCGACGTAGAATCGGACGCCGCGCGCGCTCAATGTCGCGCGCGCCGCGGCGTTGGTCGGTCGCATTGCCGCCGCATCCACGAGTGCCGTGGCGTGTGATGCAAGGCCGCGCGCATTCCACGGAGCATGGCGTGAATGCGCTCGGAGGAGCGGAACGGCGGACTCTGACATGGGGGATACAATAACCCGCGAAGGACCGAGCGTCACGATCCCCCCAGGAGCCGGTGTCGGGTGTTCGCTCTGGGTTGCCGGTGGGAGGCTGGAAGGAGGCACTTCCGCCCTCTACGGAGAGGGCAAGGTGATGGTAACCGTCGTACCGGTGTCGGAGCTGCTGTCCACCGTGATCTTCCCGCCATGCTCCTCCATGATGCGCTTGCAGAGCGCCAGGCCGATACCGGTGCCGCCTGGCTTGGTCGAGAAGAAGAGATCGAACACGCGCCCGACATCCTCGGCAGGTATCGGTGCACCGCCGTTGTGCAGGGTGCATCGCCAGCCGCCACGAGGAAGAACTCGGGAATCGAGTGTGACTGCCGAGCCTTCCGGCGCCGCCTCGCAGGCGTTCACGAGCACGTTCAGAAATACCTGACCCAGCCGCTCCGCATCGATTCGTACAGTGGCGTGTCCGTGGCGCGAACGGATCAGCTGCAGCGACGCGCGCTCCAGCAGGCCGCGATTCCCCTCGAGGATGTAATCCCACACTGCATCGGGATCGCCTGGCGCGAGTGCGAGCGGACGAGGACGCCCGTATTCAAGCAGATCACTTACCATTCCATTGAGGCGCTCGACCTCGCGAAGGATTCGACCCACGTTGCGCTCTACCACGGGATCGTCCTGCGATCGGAACCGCAGCAGCTGCACGGCGGAGGAAATGCCGAACAACGGGTTGCGCATCTCGTTCGCGATCCCTGCTGCTACCTCCCCCATGGCCTCCAGGCGGCGCCTTTCCTGCACCCGTTCCACCACGCGCGCCCGCTCGATAGCCGCCGCTGTCTGCGCAGCGATCGCGGAGAGCGTGCGCTCGATCTCTTCGCGTCGCTGTGGCGAATCGGGCACTTCGGCGATCACCGTCATCGCGCCCAGAATGGCGTCGGCGCCGGGCAGCGGCAGGGTGAGCTGGATCCTCTCCTTCACGTCCTCCACGCTCGTCGTGCCAACCTCCATGGCCGCCCGCCAGCTTTCGGCGAGTCGTCCATGGATGCCTTCATATGGCTGGTCGACCCCGCTCGCGTAGCTCACGCGTAGCTCGCCGCCGCCTTCGTCGGCCAGCGCTACCACCAGTTCATCGTACGGCACCACGCGTCGCAGGAGGTGCGACATCTCCTGAAAAACGTGGGGGAGGTCAATGGTGTAGGCGAGGGCGCTGCCGGTGTCGCTTGGCGTCTCGCGGAGGAGGTCCATGTGATGAAGTTACTCCTCGAGCTGGAGAAAACGAAAAGGCGGAGCGCTGGGGCTCCGCCTCGAGGCCGACAGCGTGTCTGATCTAGCGGCGGCGTCGCACCGACCGCTTGCCAGTTGCTCGGCGCGCTCCGCCCTTCCGGGCGCTGCTGCCGCCGGTGGCTGTCTTTCCCGCCCCCTTCCTGGCACTGCCGCGGGAAGCCGTCCGGGCTCCACCTTTCTTCCTGGCGGCGCCCCTCTTTTTTGCGCCGCTCTTTCTTGCCGCGCCACGCGAAGCGCTCTTCTTCCCGGCGGCGGCTCCCTTTCGGGCTGCGCTCTTCTTCTTTGGCGTGCTCTTTTTCCTGGTGGCGCTCTTCTTCCTGACAGGGCTCTTCTTCTTCGCTGCTCCCTTCTTCTTGGCCGCTCCCTTCTTCTTCGTTGCTGTCCTGGTCGCGGCGGCCCCGCCCTTCTTTGCCGCTGTTCTGGTTGCGCCAGCCTTTTTCTGACCGGCTCCGCCCTTGGCTGCGGCCGCGCCTTCACCGCCCTTCGCCGCGGCCTTCCTGGCCGACGTACCCGTCACCTTGGCGCCGGCGCCGGGGGCCGCCGCGCTACCGGCCGCCGCGGACGCTGCCAAGAACTCGGTCCTGTGGTGGTCACCCTCGGCGGACACCACCGACAGCCAGGCGATCGAGACCTGGGTCCGTGCGCCGTTCCACGGAGCCATGGTGCTCCACCCTCGCCT
>CAYXRS010000008.1:0-51013 GCA_964467195.1 uncultured Gemmatimonadaceae bacterium | reverse complement strand
AGGGAGGGCGGAAGCATCCGCAGCAGGAATACATCCAGATCAACACCAAGGACATCCTGTTCATCTGCGGCGGCGCCTTCGACGGTCTGGAGAAGATCATCGAGGCACGTACGGGGCGCCGGCAGATCGGATTCACGAAGGAAGAGGTGGCAAGCGGCAAGTTCGAGAACCTGAAGCGCAATCCCTTTGCTGAGGTCGAACCCGACGATCTGCTTCGTTACGGGCTGATCCCCGAGCTCGTCGGCCGGCTACCGGTGTGCGTGGCGCTCGAGTCGCTGGACGAGGATTCGCTCGTTCGCATCCTCAAGGAGCCCAAGAACGCCCTCACCAAGCAGTACACCAAGCTCTTCGACCTCGAGGACGTCAAGATCACCTTCGAGGAGTCCGCGTTGCGCGGCGTCGCTCACAAGGCGCTCAAGCGCGGAACTGGTGCGCGTGGACTTCGCGCCATTCTCGAGGAGATCATGACCGATGTGATGTTCGATCTTCCCAGTCGCGACGACATTGTAGAGGTGAAGATCACCGAGTCCTGCGTCCTCAACGGCACCCCGCCCCTGCTGGAGTTGAGCACTAAGCGACAGAAGAAGGAAGCGTAGGCCTTGCGAGAAGGGGGCGCCGCGTTCGCGGCGCCCTTCCAGCATCGAGGGGCGGGGGTCGAAAAAAACGGGATGAACGGGCGAAAGCTCTCGATCAGGCCATGGGCGGGATGCGGAGTCCGGCTCGTGGCTCGAGGCGCGGCACCGGAAACCGAATCCCGACGCCTGCCCGCCGGCAGTTATATTCCCCTCATGCCCATCCCCCTCCGCCGCGATCACGAACAGGCCGACGTGCCCGAGCGGCTGCCGGTGCTCCCGCTCCGCGACATGGTCGTATTTCCGCACATGGTCGTGCCCCTGATCGTGGGACGCCCCGGATCACTGGCAGCAGTGGAGCTGGCCACCGAAACCGAGGGTTGGCTCGTCCTCGTGGCGCAGCGTGGCGCCGAGGTGCAGGAGCCGTCGGCAAGCGACCTGTTCCGGGTGGGTGTGGTGGGGCGGGTGCTTCAGCGGGCAACGCTTCCAAACGGCACCGTGCGCGTGTTGCTGGAAGGATTCGCGCGCATTCGCGTTACCCGGTACGCTACCACCGCGGGTTTCGTACGCGCCACCATCGGGCCGCTGGAGCGGAAGGGGGATTCCGCGCGCACAACCGAGCATGCCCCGGTGCGACGCGTGCTTTCCCTTTTCGAGGAGTACGTCCAGCTCCACCGGCGGATTCCGCCGGAAATCGTGACGATGGTGCAGGCGCTGGAATCTGCCGAGAAGCAGGCCTTCATGATTGCCGCGCACCTCTCCGTCCGCCTCGACGAACGGCAGGAGCTGCTGGAGGCGCGCTCGCTCCCGGCGATCTTTGCGCGGCTGGCTGAGGTGCTTGCCAGCGAAGTGGAGATCCTCCGCCTGGAGAGAAAGATCGAGAACGACGTCCGCGGTTCTCTCTTCCAGAACCAGCGCGAGTTTTATCTGCAGGAACAGCTGAAGGCGATTCACCGCGAGCTAGGCGAGGACGATGGGGATGGGTTCGAGGAGCTGGAGACGGCGATCGAACGCAAGCGACTCCCTGAGCAGGCACGCGAGCGCGCCTTCCGTGAACTGAGGCGGTTACGGCGGATGTCGCCGCTGTCGCCGGAAGCGTCGGTGGGTCGCGGTTACCTGGATTGGCTCGTGGCCCTGCCGTGGACCGAGCGAACCGATGAGTCGGTGGACCTGGCGCGTGCTCAGGCCGTGCTCGATGAGGATCACTTCGGGCTGGACGAAGTGAAGGACCGCATCCTTGACCATCTGGCCGTGCTGGCGCGCGTCGGCCGGCTGGAGGGGCCCCTGCTCTGTCTCGTAGGGCCGCCCGGTGTCGGCAAGACGTCGCTCGGTCGTTCGGTTGCTCGCGCACTCGGCCGCCGGTTCGTGCGGATGTCGCTGGGTGGTGTGCGCGACGAGGCGGAGATCCGCGGACATCGTCGCACGTACATCGGTTCCCTGCCCGGCCGCGTCATCCAGGCCATGCGTCGTGCCGAAGTGATCAATCCGGTCATCCTGCTGGACGAGGTGGACAAGCTTGGCCAGGACTGGCGCGGCGATCCGGCCGCGGCGCTGCTGGAGGTGCTCGATCCGGAACAGAACCACGCATTCAACGACCACTACCTCGAGCTGGATTACGACCTCTCCGAGGTGCTCTTCCTCACGACCGCCAACACCCTGACGCAGATTCCCGAACCATTGCGGGACCGGATGGAGATCATCCGGCTGGCCGGCTACGTGGACCACGAGAAGCACGCCATCGCCAGACAGTATCTGCTCCCCCGACAGCTTCGGCGGCACGGCATCGATCCCGCCGTGGTCCGCGTCGCTCCTGAGGTGGTTCCGGAGATCACACGCCGCTACACTCGCGAGGCTGGCGTACGAGAGCTGGATCGGCGCATCGCGCGCATCGCCCGCAAGCTCGCGCGGCGCGCGGCAACCAACCCATCCGAGGAAACGCTCGACATCTCGCTCTCCCCTGCCGACCTGCCGGAGCTCCTCGGCACGCCCCCCTACGATTGGGAACCCACCACACTGGATGACAAGGTGGGTGTGGCAACCGGTCTGGCTTACACGCAGGTGGGGGGCGATCTGCTCGAGATCGAGGTTGCGGTGGTGCGCGGCCGCGGTCGCGTTCAGCTCACCGGCACGCTGGGCGATGTGCTCAAGGAATCGGCGAATGCCGCCGTGACCTACGCGCGGGCTCGAGCCAAGGCGCTGGGCATCAAGGCCAACTTCGCGGCAGTGCGCGATGTACACGTACACATCCCCGCGGGTGCGACTCCCAAGGATGGTCCCTCTGCCGGAGTGGCGATCGGCGTTGCGCTGGTGAGTGCGCTCATCGGGACGCCGGTTCGGGGCGACGTCGCGATGACCGGAGAGCTGACGCTGCGTGGTCGGGTACTGCCGATCGGCGGCCTCAAGGAAAAGGCGGTGGCAGCGATTCGCGCGAACATTCCGCACGTCATCGTTCCCGCTGGCAACGCGCGCGAAATTGCGGATCTTCCTGTCGACATCGCCGGCCGCCTGCATTTCCATCCGGTGTCGAGCATGGACGAGGTACTGGCGCTGGCACTTCGCCCACTCGCCGAAAAAGCGCTGACGTTGGAAGAGACGCATCGCGGGGTGGCGCATTGAGCGAAGAGCCGCACCGCGACGATCCGCTGATCGTTCGCGAGGTGGAGTTCCTCGGCGGAATGGCGAAGCCCCACGGCTGGAGGCCCGAGCCGGGGGTGCCGGAGGTGGCCTTCAGCGGACGGTCGAACGTCGGAAAATCAACGCTGCTCAACCGGCTGGCACGCAGAAAGTCGCTGGCCCGCGTGAGCCAGCGACCCGGCAAGACGCGAGAGATCAACTTCTTCCGGATCAACGGCAGCTTCCTGCTGGTGGATCTTCCGGGCTACGGGTTTGCGCGGGTATCCAAGGAGGTGCGAAGCCAGTGGCAGCATCTGATCGAGGGATATCTGCGCGGCAGTCAGGCGTTGCGGGGTGTAGTGCAGCTGGTGGATGTGCGGCATCCGCCCACGGCGGAGGATCTCCAGATGCTCGACTTCCTCGCCGACGGGGGCACGCCCACCATCGTGGTAGCGACCAAGCTGGACAAGCTGCGGCCGCCCGAGCGACCAGCGCGTCTCCAACAGCTGGCGAGCGAACTGTCCGTTCCGGAGGATCAGATCATTCCCTTCAGCGCGGTCACCGGCGAGGGGCGGGACGAGCTGGCCGAGGCCCTCATGGCGCTGGTGGAAGCGCCCGGACCGGACGACCCATGAGGCGGACGGCCCACGTGCTGCTGGTTGCCGGTATGGCCGCGTGCGCCACACTGAGCGGTGAGCACGAAACCGTGGAGCCGGGCCAGGAGCACGAAGTCCTTCTGCACGACGAGAGCGCGTCCGACTTGATACCTGCCGGATTCGGATCGATGCGTCAGGAGGACATAGCGGTACGGGTTCTCCTGCCCGGTGTGCAGGTAAGGTTGATCCCGCTGGACGAATCCGTCATTCGCGTGCTATCTCCGGATTCCTATCGTGCGCTGCGAGATCTGCTCGAGGGCAATCGCGCCGAAATCACGCGGGTTGCGGGCCGGTACGGCGTTCGCGCGCCCTCATTGTGGTACGCATCCTTCTTCGGTCTTCAGCCGGAGGCGCGGTTCAGTCCGATGGAGGTCGTCATCGGAAGCAGCGGCCGCGACTACCGTCCGCTGGATCTGGTTCCCCTGAGCGCCGGCTTCTGGCAGCAACGCATCCGCCAGCGTGAGGTTCAGACAGCGATCTACGTGTTCGAGGAGGGCATCAACGTCAATCAGCCGCTGGTGATCACCGTCGAGTCAGTGCGAAACTCGAGCTGGAGCGCGATTCTGCGCGCCGTCGAGCGAGAGCGTGCGCTCGTAAGGTCACGGGCCACGGCACCGCGGTGATGATCAGCGCGGCACGAAATGGCGATCGTGACATGTCCATGACCGAGGAACGAATATGGTCCATCGCCCGCTGAGAAGTCTGCCTGTCGTCCCTTCCACTTCGCTCGCCAACCGTTGGCTGGAGCGGCTCGCCGCCGACCTCTCGGATGACAACGCGGACAGGTGGATGATATGCCGCCGCGCGATCTGCGAGATCGCCTATCCCGCTTACGCTGCGGAGTGGGAAACGGCGGTGGAGGATGAATCGCTACCGCTTGCCACGCGGCTGGCTCTGCTCTCGATGGATGCCCGCCACGTAACGCTCGAGCCCGAGTACTACGCGGAGTGCGACGACTCACGCTTTCAGCGCGTCAAACCGCTGCTGTGGCTGTGGTACTCGTTCGACCGTACGCCGCTTGGCGGTCAGAACGTCGACCTCGGTGTGCAGCTGCGACGCGTGCTTGCGCCAATGATCTTCCGGAAGTGCGGCCGCAACTTCAAGGCATTCCATCACGTCGAGTTCTCCTTCGGCTACAACATGGAAGTCGGCGACGACGTCGTCGTGCACCGGCACGTCCTGCTGGATGACAGAGGCGGTATCGTGCTCGGCGATCGCGTCTCCATCGCCGACTACGCGAACATTTACAGTCACACGCACAGCATTGTGGACCAGAAGGACGTGACCAATGCAGTCACGCATCTGGAGGACGATGTCCGGATCACCTATCACGCCACCGTGCTGGCAGGCGTGCGCGTTCGCACGAACGGCATGGTGGGCGCCATGGCCCTGGCCACCAAGGATGTGCGCCCATTTCACGTGAACGTGGGAATTCCAGCCAAGAGTGTCCGCGTTAAGCCGAACGCGCCGGTGGCCGAGGAGACTATCGGGACGGCGCGAGAGTGACCGGTCGGATTCGAAGCCGGGGTTCGCAGTCAATGTCGAACCCCAATCCGGCTTCAGCGCACGCGCAACACATCCTCCACGGCCCCGGCATCTCCGCCGGAGAGCAACCACATCACGTCCTGAATGGCCTGGCGCGAGCGCGGCCAGGCGAGCCGGCGGAGAGCGTCGTCAGCTGTAACCCACTCCGCGCGTACGTGCTCGGGCCCCAGTTTGATCTCGCTGCCGTCCACCAGCGCAGCGAACACCACCGATAGGGTGACCGCGCTCATGCGCGGGAGATAGAACGGCTGCACGCCAATGCTGTACAGTCGCGCCGCTGTCAGGCCGGTCTCCTCACGGAGCTCGCGAACAGCCGCATCCTCGGGACGCTCCCCGGCCTCGATGCGTCCATGCACGCCCTCCCACGCGCCGGTGCAGCGCGTCCCTTCACCGCGCTGCAGCAGTAGCGTGCGCCAGTCTTCGGCCTCGCGGCGCAGCACATACACGTCCACCGTGAGCACCCGCACCTCCGCATCGGCACTCACAGGATTCCCCAGAAGCTCCGCGCTACGTCCACGGAAAACGTCCACCGGCCATCGCGCAGGCCTCTTGCGACGTCGAAGCGAATCAGGTTGAAGAACAACTCCAGTCCCAGTCCCGCCGACGGATAGACGCCGTCGCCCAGTTCGGTGAAGGGAGCCGAGCGGCCGATGTACGCCCCGTGCACGAAGGGCGCGAGCGTCGCTGATGCCGGGGAGCGCCCGTAGCGGCCGAGGGGGATGGAAACGAACGGTACGGGAAGCTGTAACTCCACGCGCTGCGCAATTCCGACCTCGCCGGCGAGCTCGTGAAAGTCGTAGCCTGGAGCCGAGCGTGTCCCACCAAGGAAAACCATCTCCTGAGGCGGAACGGCCGGGTCGGCGATGGCGACGGCGGCAACCGTCTCGAGCACCAGTCGCTGGCCGCCCAGTGGCCGCTCGACACGAGCTCTTGCCGCGACACGGCCAAAGACAAGCCGCGACTCAGGGGACTCGGCGTCCCTGAGCCAGAGCACGCCGCCGCGCAGCTCGGCGCCAAGACGCAGCGAGCTCCCCCAGGGTCCTACTACTGACGCCTGCTGGCCGGCCAGGGTGAACCGCGCCACATCCGCCGACCAGGCTGGCACCACCCCGCTGAACGTTCCCGAGGCGGGCGCGGCGTTGACGGCAAGCGGCTCATGGCGCTCGAAACCGGCGGTGACTCTCCAGTCGCCACCTGCCGCCCTGCCCAGCTCCGCTTCAACCCGGAGCGACGTCACACCGTAGGGCTGCGTGTGGTCGCTGCCGAGCTCCTGCGCTGCCAGGCTGTTCACCAGGAGCGAGCGCTCCTGCACGTCTCCCGCGTTTCTGAAGTCGTGCTCGGCCACCAGGCGAAGCGGCGGGAACCCATCGGCATCGAGCGTGAGCTGTGCACGCCCCTTGAGCCGGTGATCATCCAGCCCATATCGCCCCGCCAAGGTTACTGCGGCGTGTGCACCCGCGCGCACCATGCCCCCGGCTCCCAGCGCGAGCCCCTCCACGCGATTGAAGCGGGCGAAATCGGAGATTCGCCGGGCGGAGAGGGATGCGCCGGTCGATCGCGCAAGAGCGCGCTGCCCCACCAGCTCCTGAACCTGTGCCTGAACGCGGGCGACCTCCTCGGCGGATACGGCGCGCACATCCTCAGGAAGCTGATCGAGAACCCGTCCTTCCCACTGGTGAGCAAGCATCACGTCCGGCGGAGCCTGCACGATCTCCGGGCCCTGGAAGAAAGTCGGGAGCAGACCGGCATTGATCTCGTAGCAGCAGATCTCCCACTTCCCCCTGATGATGCCCCTGGCCGGATAGTCGAGCCAAGTACCGGTCCGACGCACCTCCACCTCCTGCCTGTAGGGGAGCCAGAACCGTCCGTGCACCAGCGAGTTCTCGAGCACCACGGACACATCTTCGTTTCGCTGGTCGATGTAGGCAGCACGCGTGAAGCTGAACGCCATGCGGACCACTTCCCCGCCGCCGGGATCGATGTACACCGCCCCTATGGCGCGAGGGAGTCGCTGGTCGCGGGGGCGAAACTGTACCTCGTAGACCCTCACGGAGCGGTCGGGCAGCCGGATCCCAAGCGAATCGCGAATGGCGAAGTCGTATACCTCGAGACCGGTCGACGAGAGCGGATGCGGCACGTCACGCACGTCGTTCCCATCCCCCATCCTGATGACATTGGGGAAGTTGTTTTGGACGATACCGTACCTGTCGCGGTAGTAGCCGATGTCAGTGGGGAGCAACGTGGTGTCGCGCTGGCCGACGAGACGCTGCTTGGAGCGATTGGGCGAGAGCCAGTAGACTTCCACCGCCAGCTCGTCGGCCTTGACCACCTGCGGCGGCTCGGTAAACCCTTCCCCGAACTGTGCGAGGAACGTCAGAAAGCCGCGGGCCATTGCGCGATAATCGCTGAGCGCGGTATCGGCCAGCTGTCTCGCGCGCCGCTCCGTGGCGAGCTCCACGAGCGCGCGCGCGCGCGCATCGTTCCATCCTTGCGCGAGGGCGCTGGGCGGGAGCGAGAGTCCAGCGCCAGAAAGAAAGAGCGCGGCCAGCAGCGCCGCGGCATTGAGCCTCATGTTGATCGAATATCATGGCCGTGCAGAAGGGCGGCAAGCGCCGCCGGATTGTCGCGCCAGGCCGTTCGCGGTCGGTATCGCACGCTTTCGTCGCAGCGGGACTCGGTGCCGCGGTATGATATCTCGTGCTGGCGAAGGGTTCTCCCGATATCTCATATTTCATGGCATGCCATACAAGCTCGTTCGCTCCGAGGGAGGTGAATCGTACGACCTTCGCACCGGCGCCCTCCTCGTTGTGGGGCGCGGCCTGGGCGCGGACATCCCATTGGGCGACCCTACCATTTCCCGCCGCCATGCGTCCTTGGAGCGCGCCGGCGAACAGGTGACCGTTCGCGATCTCGGGTCGAGCAACGGGACCTTCGTCAACGGGCAGCGCGTCGAGGCCGGCGTGCTCGCACCCGGCGACACCGTCACATTCGGCAAGGTCAGCTTCCGGGTGGAGGAGATCCCGACCGGAGACGAGCCGCAAGTGAACGGTGATGGCGCGACAGCGTCACCGCCGGGCGCGACGATCATTCGCAAACGGGCTGTGCGGGAGTCGCGAGCAATGCTCAGCGACGTCCTCGGCGCGGAAACCGTGGCGACCGACCTGAAGCTTTCCGACGGACACGAGCTGACGCAGCGGAAGCTGGCACTGCTGCTCGAAGTCTCCAAGGCATTGTCACGCGTCGAGAGCGTCGACGTGCTGCTCGAGCAGATCGTCGGCTACGTGTTCCAGATCATGGACGTGGATCGAGTGGCGATTCTCCTTCAGGAGGAAGACGGCGGCCTCGTGCCTCGCGTGGCTCGCGACCGCCAGGGAAGTGACGCCGAGCGCGCCGTGCCGCGCTCCATCGCGCGCCGGGTGGTGCAGGAGAAGATCGCCGTGCTGAGCGACAATGCGCCCGAGGATCAGCGGTTTGGCGGGGCATCGATAGTGATGCAGAGCGTTCGGTCGGCGATGTGTGCTCCGCTCATCGGGATGGAAGACATCGTGCAGGGAGTTCTCTACGTGGACAACCTCACCACCACGCACCGTTTCGAGAACGAGGATTTGGACTTCCTCGTGGCATTCTCGGGCATTGCCGCCGTAGCGATCGAGAATGGGCGCTACGCCGAGCGGATCCGCCGGGAAGCGCTGGCGCGGAGCAACTTCGAGCGTTTCTTCACCCCCGGGCTGGCGGCACGGATTGCCAGCTCACCTGATGCGCTCCGCCTGGGGGGTGAGAAGCGCCACGTTGCGATCCTGTTCAGCGATATCCGCGGATTCACACCACTTTCGGAGCACATGCCGCCCGAGGACGTGGCGGCGCTTCTCAACGAATACTTCACGGTGATGGTCGAATGCGTGTTCAGGCACGGTGGCACGCTGGACAAATTCATAGGCGATGAAATAATGGCGCAATGGGGCGCTCCCGTGACCGCGGAGGACGATGCGGAGCGCGCGCTCGCGGCAGCATTCGACATGCTCGACTCGTTGACGCGACTCAACGACCGCTGGCGCTCAGAGGGCGGCCGGCCGGAGCTTCGCATCGGCATCGGGCTCAACATGGGTGAGGTGTTCGCTGGCTATGTAGGATCGGAACGGCGCCTCGAGTACACCATCCTGGGCGATCCGGTTAACGTGGCCAGCCGTATCTGCCGCGCAGCGGCGGGCGGCGAAGTGCTGCTGACCGGAGAGATGCTGGCGGCGCTCGGGCACCCACCGACCGTTCAGGAGCGGGCCGGGTTGGAGCTGAAGGGGAAGCGGCAGCGCGTGGACGTTTATGCGGTAATGCGATGAGCGTCCAGCGCGACCCCACGCCACCGGGCTACACAAGCGTACGTCTCGGAGACACCGACCTGGTAGGGCTCACCACCCTCGTCCCAGTTCTCGCCGAGGCGTTGGCCGAGGGTACGCTGTACGAGTACGCCTCGCACCATCCAGAGGCGCGCGCCCTGGCTGGAAGAGGGGTGGCGTACGCCGTTCCGCTGCCCGACCAGGTCACCCGTGTGGTAGTGCGCCGCTCGCGCCACGGCGGCGTACTGGCACCTTTGACTCGTGAACTCTTCGTTGGAAGCACGCGCGCGCCACGCGAGCTCGAGACGTCGCTCCGACTCGCGCGTCTCGCGATCCCCACGCCGCAGGTCGTCGCCTTCGCAACGTACGCGGCGGCACCGCTGCTTCGCCGAGCCGATGTGGTGACGCTCGAGGTGCCGCGCGCCACCGACCTTGCCGAGTACCTGATGCAGACCGAGGGCCCCGACGAACGCAGGCCGGCTCTGGTCGCTACGGCAATATTGCTGGCGCACATGGCCGAGGGAGGCGCGCGACATCCGGATCTCAACCTCAAGAACGTGCTGCTCGCGGTGGATGAGAATTCGGAGCTCGAGGCGGTGCTGCTGGACGTGGATCGCGTCTGGTTCGATCGTCCGGCAGACGGTCGCGTACTCGCCGCCAATCTGAGGCGACTGTTGCGCTCGGCCAAGAGGTGGCAGAAGCGGCGCGGGCTCGCGATCAGCGAGGTGGAACTGTCCTGGCTGGTCGAGGAGGTCGGGCATCGCATCGGTCTCGACGGGTTCAGACTCGAGGGCGAACGCGAGTCATGACGCTTCGCGACGTGCCGCTCCGCAGGATCGGCATCGTGATGATGAGCGCCATCGGAGATGCAGTGCACGTCCTGCCGGTAGTCAACGCCCTCAAGCGGCATGCGCCCGACTCGCACATCACATGGGTGCTTCAGCCCGGGCCGGCCTCGCTCGTACGGGGTCATCCGTCGGTGGATGAGATCGTTCTTTTCCGGAAGAACCGTGGGTGGCGCGCCTTTACCGAGGTTCGAAGAGAGCTGGCGCGACGCCCCTTCGACCTCGTGCTGACTTTCCAGGTCTACTTCAAGGCCGGGCTGGTGACGGCGTTTGCGCGCGCGCCGGTGAAGTTGGGCTTCGATCGCGCACGCGCCCGTGATCTCAACTGGCTCGTCACCACGCACTGCATACCGCCGCACGAGCCGCAGCACGTCCAGGATCAATACTTCGAGTTCCTCCAGGCACTCGGCGTACCGCACGAGCCGGTGGAATGGAAGCTCGGCCCATGGGAGCATGAGCTGCCACGACAACGTGAGCTGGTCGAAAGCGTGGGAGGACCATATGCCACCCTGGTGATCGGATCGACAGTGAGCCACCGGGAGTGGCTGGCGGAACGGTGGGCGGAGCTACCCGACGCATTGAGCGAGCGACACGGGTTGCGGACCGTGCTGGCGGGAGCGCGCTCGGAACGCGAGCTGGAGACCGAAAGCCGCATCCGTGCGCTGGCTCGGAACCAGCCGGTTTCCACGCTCGGGATTCCCTTGCGCGACCTGGTAGGCGTGCTGGATGCGTCGTCCCTGGTCATCTCCCTCGACACAGCGCCCCTCCACATGGCGGTCGCCCTGGGCCGCCCTGTACTAGCGTTGATCGGTCACACCAACCCCAAGCGAACCGGACCATATCGCGGCTATCCGCACAACGTCGTCGACGCCTTCGGCGAACCCGGCGAGGACTACGGTATCAGCCACACCTTCCGCAAAGGCCGGATGCAGCGAATCCAGGTAGCGGACGTTCTTGCCGGGGTGGCCCGGGTGCTGGGTACTCCGGGCCAGTGAGCTGGACAGTGGTTTCAAGGGCGAATGCCCATTTACTGATCGCGCGAGGTGCGTACAGGGAGCCGGCAAAGTGGGGGCTTCAGCGGCCCCGCAACCGATCCCACCACCCGCGCTTCGGAAGCCGTGTTTCTTCCCGCTTCTTGTTGATGGCGAACAGCCAGCCGCGCTCACAGAGCTCGTCGGGGCGAGAGCTTTCCGTGAAATGGTAGTACGGCAGGCCAAGCTCGCGGATGCGCCTCTCGATGAGCTTGAGACTTCGATACTTGTCCCTGTGGTTGGTATCGTGGAAGAACATGAACCCGTCGTGCGTCACTATCCTCAGGTGGTGGTCCACCCACGTGCCGCTGCGTCGATGGTCGGCGTCGGACACGAGGAAATCGTAGCTGTCGTCGCGCGATCCCTTCACGAACTCCTCCTCGCCAACCGGTGCAACGATCGTCGCACCCATCTCACGAAATTGCTGAACGTACGGCGGCTCCTTGCCGTCCCAGTCCATGAAGTTGTCTATCGACGTCAGGTTCCCTTTCTCGTTGTACATGAGTCCGTACAGCAGCGTTCTCGTCACGTATCCCGTGCCAATGCCCAGCTCGAGCACACGCTCGGGCTTTCGTGACAGAAGCGCACCCATCAGGAAGAGATTGTGATTGCGGTCGAGCGCCACTCGGTTGGAGTTGTCAAAGCCGAGCATCAGCCGAAAGTAGGCTTCCAGCACCGCCAGTCCGCTGTCGTCTGGTCGCTCCCTCGTGTCATCGTTCATCTCTGGTCGCCGGCACGCAGTGCGAGAACACGCGCGTATACGTCCGCCGTCCGATCCGCGGTTCGCTCCACGGAGAACTGGTCAGCGCGTCGACGCCCGGCCGCGCCCAGCCGTCTGGCGAGGCTCTCATCAGTGGCGATGTCGGCAATGGCGGTGCCGAGCGCCACAGGGTCATGAACTGGCGCGAGCAACCCCGTTTCTCCATCCACAACGATCTCCGGAATTCCGCCCCCCCTGGTTGCCGCCACGGGACGGCCCAGGGCCATCGCGTCGAGCAGCACGGTGCCAAGTCCCTCCTCCTCCGAACTGAGAACCACGATGTCCGCGGCTGCCAGCAGCGCGTCGGCGTCCGAGCGCGTGCCAGCAAGGCGGAGTGCCCCACCAAGAGAGAGCCGATCTATCTCACTCTCCACGGCCGCACGAAGCGGCCCGTCACCGACCATCAGTGCCTGAAGTGCCGGCACACGATGGCGCGCCTCCGCCACCGCGCGGACGAAGTTCAGGGGATCCTTGTGCTGAACCAGCGCCGCCACCATCACGACCAGCGGACGAGAACCGTTCACCGCTAGTTCCGCGAGCGTGGCCGGCCCGGCCGGCTCGACGTGCCGCTCGAGATCTATCCCGCTCGGTACGACGGTGATTCGGTCTCCCGCGATGCCGCTCGCCGCCAGAGCCTCCGCCACTGCCTTGGAGATTGCGATGATGGCGTCGGCGCGACCGTACTTCCATCGCGTCAGCCGATTTGAGCGAAGCCGAAAGTCGACGCGACGCGTCAGAACCATTGCGGCGGACGTACCCCGGGTGGCGAGCGCGGCGAGCGCCACCGCGTGGCCAGTGTGCGCATGAACCACCGCTATGCGCTCGCGCCGAACGACGCGACGAAGCTCCCGTGCCGCCAGAAATGCGAGCTCGGTGCGCGGAGAACACGCTACGACATTCAACCCACTTTCGGTGGCGCGATGCGCCAGAGGCTCTTCCGGCCGTGCCGCAACCCACGTCCGGTGTCCACGCCTGGCGAGTGCGGCGGCGAGCCAGAGCACTTGTCGCTCGCCGCCACGCCAGCCGCGCTCCGTGTCGATGTGCAGAACGGACGGGCGATGCTCCACCGCGGCGCCGCCGCCATCCATCATCCGCTCGCGGAACCGCCAGACCGGTACTGCGGATCATTGTACATCTTGAACTGACGGTAGACCTTCGGCGCGTATCTACCGGCCGCGATGTCGGCCAGCAATGTCGTCAGCTCGGCGGCGAGATCGTCGCGCTGCTCACACAATACATCCAGCTTGAGCTTGCACTGGTTTCGGAAATCCTCGCTGGCATCAGTGCGCTCCAGCTGCTCGCGCATGTGATAGATCTTGAGCTCCACAATGCTGAGTTTGTCCGCCAGCCACCCCACGGTTTCAGCCACGCGGCGCCTCTCCTTTTTGCTTCCCCGCCCCCGCCCCCGCCCCCGCCGCCCGCCCCACATCCGCACCCGCTGGTCCTCCGGTACCCTCGCCTCTCGATTCTCGCACGATGTGCATAACCGTCTCATCGATGCGTTCGATCAGATCGTTCCGCTGCTGGTTGAGTCGGTCGACGCTGCGCTTCGCTGCGGCTACTTGATGATCGTCTCCGGAGCGCGCCTTGTCCTCCTCGTGCCAGAGTTCGATGTTCGTTTCCGCAAGTCGTGCGATGAGGAAGCCGATCGTCATGAGGGCGGGAGTCGGGGTTGGGATTCGGGTTCTGGTTTGCGAGTGAGGCCCTCGGCGCCTGAATGTAGCATCGTGCCGGAGCCATTCCAGGTCTTGGCATACTTGAGGAACGAATAGAATGCAGCCATTGCCGCCCAGATGATGCCGGCGCGCCCGTCGAGAACACCACCGCGCACGATCAGCCGGTGGAACAGCTCCCACGGAACTCGCGCCAGGTGCCAGGCCGCAAAGCCGCGCCCGCGGCGTGCATTTGCGGCGGCGATGGTGTCAGTGTAGCGATCGATCACCGCCAGGTGCTGGGACAGACTCTCGTATTTGATGTGATCGACGCCGCCTCGCAGACGAGCGGTGCGTCCCCCGCCGTCGAGCTCGATGAAGGCGTGCACCGGTACCGTTGAGAAGCGAGTGCGCTCGCGTCGGGTCAGGCGCAGCACCCAGTCGGCACCGGCTCCCCCGAAGCGCAGGCGCGAGCCCAGGTATAGCACTTCCCTTCTCAGGAAGTAACCATCGGCGGGGCCGTTGCCATCCACCACCGAGCGGATCTCGCGCGCGAGCGGTGGGGTTACTCGCTCGTCCGCGTCCAGGTTCAGGACCCAGTCACAGGTGGTGAGCGCCAGCGCGGCGTTTTTTTGCGGACCGAAGTCATCGAACGGCCGATGCTCGACGCGCGCGCCCGCCGCCTTGGCGATGGCGACGGTGCGGTCCGTGGAGCCGTCGTCCAGCACGACGATCTCGTCGACAATCTTCGCTACCGCCTCCAGGCACGACGGCAGCTGTCGCTCCTCGTTATGAGTGATGATGTAAACGGAGAGGCGGGGCAAGGGCGCGGAAGTGAGGAGGAACGGGGAGAAAAAAGAGGAGCGTGAGCCTGGAGCTGAGCGGGTGTCCGGCGGGCCAGCTATCGGCGTCGTCGTCGTTGCGTGCAAGTATATCGCCCACCACGGACCGGAGCCACCACCGCACGCGCATGCTCGACGCCTGCCTCTGCTCCGACGCCTCGAGTCCGACAGCTCAAACGCGGCGCCCGGGCCTCACTGCGACAGCTGACATTGGCCAGCGGCACTGCTATCCTTCCCCACCATGACGTCTCGCCGCATCGGAATAGTGATGCTCACCGCCGTTGGCGACGCCGTGCACGTGCTGCCCGTGCTGAACGCGATCAAGCGGAACTACCCGGACGCGCACATCACCTGGGTGCTCCAGCCCGGACCGGCATCGCTCGTGCGCGGACATCCAGCGGTGGACGAAGTCCTGGTTTTCGATCGCCGACGCGGCTGGCGTGCATTTCTCGATGTTCGGCGCGAGCTCGCGCAGCGCCCGTTCGATCTGGTGCTCGATCTCCAGACTTACCTCAAGGCCGGACTGATCACCGCGTTCACAAGGGCACCACGAAAGGTGGGTTACGACCGGGGGCGCGGGCGGGACCTCAACTGGCTATTCACCACCGAGCGCATAGCGGACGCCCGCGCTCGTCACATACAGGACGAGTACCTGGAGTTTCTGAACCACCTGGACATTCCGGCAGAGCCCCTGGCTTGGGGACTGGGGCCGTGGGAGCACGAAGCAGAATATCGCCGCTCGATCACTGACCGATTCGACCGGCCGGTCGCGGCGCTGGTGATCGGAAGCAGCAAACCGGCCAAGGACTGGGTAGCAGGTCGCTGGGCGGAAGTTGCGGCGAGCCTCGCCGCGGATTTCGGCCTCCAGCCCGTGCTGGTCGGATCGCGCACCGAGCGCGAGGCAGAAGTCGAGCGCACTATCGTCCAGGCCACCGGTACCGATGTCGTCTCGCTGCTGGACAGCGGGCTCCGGCGACTTGTGAGCATCCTCCACGCGTCCACGCTGGTCATCTCCCTCGACACGGGGCCACTGCACATGGCGGTAGCGCTGGACCGTCCGGTCATCAGTCTGCTCGGCTACAGCAACCCGCTGCGCACCGGTCCGTACCGTCGCTTCCACGACCTGATGCTCAACGCCTATGGTGAGACGGAGCGCAATGGCGAGCTGACACGCGACACGCGCCCCAACCGGATGTTGACGATCACGGTGCGCGATGTGCTCGATAGAGTGGAGCTGTGGAGGACGCGCTATCGTTCCACGCCACTTCAGTTCTCGGCGCGCAGTGAACGAAAATCGTAGCGCACCCCCATTCGACCGAGCAGCTCCACCATCCTGCCGATGGCAAAGCCCATTACCGCGAAGTAGTCGCCGTCGATACGTTCGACGATGGTAGCACCGAAGCCCTGGATACCGTAGGCACCTGCCTTGTCCATTGGTTCGCCAGTGGCAACGTAGGCTCGGATGGTGGCGGCGTCGAGCGGCCGGAACGTGACCGTCACGGCTTCGACTCCCGATTCCATGCGGCCGCGCCACGCAGCGGCGACGGCGGTGAACACGGTATGCGTGCGACCGGCGAGTGTGACCAGCATCCGCACCGCATCCTCTTCGTCGCTCGGCTTGCCGAGCACACGATCGTCGATCACAACGATCGTGTCAGCAGAAATCACGAGCGCGTCCGGATGGCGTCTGGCAACGGCCAGTCCCTTGTCCCGCGCCAACCTCTCGGCGTGCGCCACCGGCGGCTCGCCCGGAAGATACGTCTCGTCTATTCCGGCGGGGATCACCTCGTGGCGGAGCCCGATCATGTTCAGCAGGTCGCGGCGCCGCGGAGAGCTGGAGGCCAGGATGACTCGCGGTTCGCTCATCGCTCGAGCCAGAGCGTGACCGGCCCATCGTTGACCAGCTCGACTTCCATCATGGCGCCGAATTCGCCGCTCTCCACCCGTGCGCCGCGCTCGCGAAGGGCGGCGATGAACGCGTCGTACAGACTCTCGGCCTCCTCGGGGGGCGCGGCGTCCAGGAAGCTCGGTCGCCGACCCTTTCGGGCGTCGCCGTAGAGCGTGAACTGCGACACCACCAGCAGCGCGCCACCCACCTCTTCCAGGCCCAGATTCATCCTGCCATCCACATCGCCGAAGAGGCGAAGCCCCAGCACCTTCTCCGCCATCCAGGCAAGCTGCTCGCTGCCGTCGCCCGATGTGAAGGCGGCAAGCAGCAGGAAGCCGCGGCCAATCCGGCCAGTCACACGCCCATCCACGCGGACCTCGGCTCGGGAAACGCGTTGAAGGAGGAGGCGCATGGGTGTGGAGGGTTCCGGGCGCAACCGAGCAGGAGCCCGGTCAGGTGGAGTCACCGGCCGCATTGTGCAGGCAGCGCCCCCCTGGCGCAACAGCAACTCCGGTTTTCGGCGGGTCGGTTTCAAGGGGTCAGGTTCGTTGAATGGCTGTCCGGACCCAAGTCGAGTAGGCGGGGCGCGTACGGCGCCCGGGAAACTCTGAGCCTTACAGCGCGACTGGACCTACCAAACCCGCGTCATGAGCCGCTCCGGCGCGTTCTGACGCCTACCTGCGTCAGGTGACGGTGCTCACCCGCCAGTTCGTCACCAGCAGCCCTCTCGATCCACGAAGCTGGCCTGGCACGACCGGTCCCATTCTACCCGCACGGAGGTGTTCAATGTCCCGTAATCCCGTCGCAACTACTGCCGCGGCCGTCGCCGCGGCATGCCTGTTCGCCGGGCCAGTGGTAGCCCAGGAGAGCAGCGCCGAGCCGGCCGAGCAATCCGCCGCCATCGTCACGACGGCCGGCGCGCCCATCCTCTCGAGCTCAGTGGCTTTGCGGACGGCGTCTGGCGCTGAAAGCCCTTCCTTGCGCGCCGCCTCAACGGTTGACGGCAATCTCACCGTTGCGACGCCATCAGTCCGTTCTGTCGAGGAAGTGGATCTGTATCGTGATCCGAGCATGGCGCTACGCCGCGGTCTGTACTACCCGGGGGGCGGGTACTTCTACACGGGCGAAAAGACAAAGGGAGCGATCGCCCTCGGTGGCGCCATCGGCAGCGTGATACTGGGGCTGGCGCTCTCCGGCGACAAGGACGGCGAGGATGAGGCGGGGTTCCCGGATTTCATGCTGGCCAGCGGAGGGAACGTTGCCTTCGCCAGCAGCAGCAGCGGGAACTGCCGTTACAACATGAACACGCACACCATGGTGTGCAAGAAGAACAGAACGCCAATGTACGTGGGCTTTGCGGGCGCGGGACTGATCTGGATGGGCACCGCCTTCCACTCGCGAGGCAGCGCGAACAAAGCCAACAAGAAGAATGGTTGTGAGCCACGCGAGTACTACGACGACGGACGGGTCAAGCCGTGTTATATCCGGGCCGCACTACAATTGTCGCCGCCACAGCCGGTAATCACTGTAGACTCAGATAGCCGGCCCGAAGTGGGAGTCAGAATGCAGCTCACCTGGTAACAAGCACGGGTTGGGGGCATTTCATCAAGGGGCGGTGCCACACGGCACCGCCCCTGCCACAATCTCTTCCGTTCTCAACGTGCGTGTCGTCAGCTCCGCCTTCGCTCGAGAACGTCGAATACGAGGTGGATCAGCTCGTCAGGTTGGTTCGTGATCCCAAAAGATCCCAGCGGCCGGTCTCGGTCTGTCTCGCGGGCCATCACGTAGAACACCAAAGGTACCTGCACCGCCTGGGAGCGGATCCACTCGAGCAGACGCAAGCCCTCATCGCCTCTTCCATCGCGGGACATGTCCGACAACACCAGGTCCCAGGACTCCGCCCGTAGCAGCTCCACGGCCTCTCCCGTGCTGGTGGACGTAACCACCTCCGCACCGAGCGACGTGAATAACATTATCTCGTAGCGGTTCGACTCCGGGTTGTCGTCCACCCAGAGTATTCGCGCTCCGACGGCGGCGGCGCGCGCCATCTGCGCCCGCCGGATCGCGCTCGAACCCGCGAAGAGGCGACCGGCAATCTCCCGGAGCTCGGCGTCGATGTCGGCATCGGTGAGGTCTGCGGCGGAGGTCTCCAGGCCAATGAGCTGTTGCGCCGGGAGCAGAGCGCCGCTGGCCGTGCCCGGATGGTGGGGCTCGAAGAGATCGGCCAGGAACGTGATCACGCGCCGCGCCCGGTCGCGCTCGTGCTCGAGCCGGCTGGCTTGCACGAACGCCACTGCCGCGAATGTGATGAGCCCGATCATGAGCGCCGCCACAAGGCTTACCCCGGCCCGGTGGCGTCTCACGAATCGGCCGGCGCGATAGCCGAAGGTATCGCGACGCGCGCGAATCGGCAGCCCGTCCAGCCAGCGCTGAACGTCTTCCGCCAGCCGGTCGACCGACGCATACCGGCGGCCGGGGTCGGTGCGGGTGGCGGCGAGCACGATGGTGTCGAGATCACCATCGATCTCGCGGCGGAGCGGCGCGCGGGCAACATCGGATGGACGTTCGCCCACCACTTCGCCGGTCGCGCCCATCCCCTCGTGCCGGCGCGGCACACGTCCGGTGAGCATGACGAACAGCAGAACACCCAGCTGGAAAACATCGCTCGCCGTACCAACGGCCTCACCGCGAAGCTGCTCCGGGGACGCATGTCCCGGCGTGAGGAGCAGCGCGCCGGTGCGCGTCCCTCCCGCCTCTTCGGGGAAGGCCTGCGGATCCAGCAGCCGGGCAATGCCGAAATCCAACAGCTTGGCGTGGCCGTCGCGCGTCACCAGGATGTTGGCGGGCTTGATGTCACGATGCACCACCAGGTGCGCATGGGCATGCTGAACGGCCGCACATACTTCCCTGAACAGCGCCAAGCGCGCCCGCACTCCAAGCTTGTTCTCGTCGCACCAAGCGTCGATGGGCCGTCCCTCGACGTACTCCATCGCAAACCAGGGGCGGCCTTCGTCGGTTACGCCGCCGTCGAGGATGCGGGCGATGCCGGAATGCTCGATGCGTGCAAGGATGCGTCGCTCGATCAGGAACCGCCGGCGCAGATCCGGATCGGCGACATCGCGACGCAGCAGCTTGAGCGCCGCACGCTGCGCGTAGTGGCCATCGGCTCGCTCGGCACGGTACACGGAGCCCATTCCACCACGTCCAATCAGCGCGTCGATTCGCCACGCTCCCACGCGCACGGGCTCGAACGGGTCGTCCGAAGCAGCGGCGGCATCCATCTCCGCCGTCAACCGGTCGAGCGGTCCGAGCTCCGCGTGTGACTCGAGGAGCCGGAGGACCTCGGCGCGCAGGTCGGCGTCGGCGGCAAGCCGCGACGTCACGAACTCGTCGCGCTCAGGTTGCGAAAGCGCCAGCGCCTTCTCAAACACTTGCTGCACTTGCTGCCACCGCTCAGGCGTCATTGACGGCATCATACCGATCCCCCACCGCCGTCAGCCGACACGCCGAGCGTCCGCAACTCGGCGTTGAGCCACGCCCTTGCAAGCGTCCAGTCGCGCTTTACCGTGGCCACCGAGATCCCGAGCGATTCCGCCGTCTCCTCGTGCGTCATGCCGGCGAAGAAGCGACACTCCACTACCCGGCACGCGCGCGGCTGGAGTGCCTCGAGTCTCGTGAGTGCATCGTCCATCAGCATCAGGTCCTCAATGTCGGTGATCGGGAGAACCACCGGCGCCTCCAGAATCAGCTCGGCGCCTGGATCCGCGCGCTTGCGCCGTCCGCGCGCTCTGGCGTAGTCGACCAGTACGCGCCGCATGGCGCGTGAGGCCATGCCCAGGAAATGCGACCGGTTCATCCAGTCGATACCGTCAACGCCGGACATTCGAAGGTAGGCTTCGTGAACGAGCGACGTCGTGTTCAGGGTATGGCCGGGACGCTCGCCTCGTAGATGCGCGTGCGCGATTCGGCGTAGCTCGTCATACACGGCCGGCAGGGCGCGGTCGAGCCGCTCGCGCTCGCCGTTGGCGGCCGCGGCATTGTCCGGCGCGCCGGAGGGTGTGACAGCGGGATCGTCGCGGCTGACCATTGCTCTGTTGGACGGCGATCGTTGGACGTCGCACAGGCCGCACAGCGGCACGCGCGGACTCGATGCGCCCGAAGCGCCTGAGTAGGACGGTACGAATCGGCGGTTCGCTGGTCAATGCGGCCGGGGCGTCACAGCGCACGCGACGGGGGTACTGGTACAGTCTCTGTACCAGTACCGCGGGAGGAATAACGAAGGTTCGAGGGCCTGGCCCGAGGGCCCCGGAAGCCGGCCCGTCGACAGCCGGTGCGTTGCCCGCGTGCGCGCTGGACGTCCTCCTTGGGCAGCCGCATTATGCGAATACCTGGCAGCCCTTTCCGTGAGCCGGCCAAACGTCTGGCGCGCTTACAGTTCCATCCTCACCCCCGTCATGTTCTCGCAACCGCGAAGCGCACCGCCCGATCTTTCCGGGCCCTCGGGCGCACCCGTCTACGGCCCTCTCGCGCCGACCGCGCCGGGACGGTTGTGGCGCCTTCTTCGGGGGCCGATAGACGAGATCGCGAATGACGGTGTGCTGCGCGCATACGGGGCGGTCCTGGTGCTCACGCACGTCCTCACGGCTGCGTTCTGGTGGAGGGAAGGCATCGCGACGCTCATCAACAGGGGCGCCGAGCCGATCTGCTGGTCGCTGGTTCCGAACTGTGGGCCGCTGCGCATCTTGTCCACGGGGCAGGTGGAGTGGATGCTGATAGGCTATGCCGTCGTCGCTCTGCTCATCGCGCCTTTGTTCGTGAGCCGCCGTCTCACCCCAGCGGGATACGTTGGTCTGATCGCGCTCACCCTCTTCAAGGTGATCGTGCTGGCGATGGACTTTCGTCTCCGGCGGAATCAGCACTACATGGCGTTCTGGGTATCCGGAGCTTTCCTGTTCCTGCCCGCGAAGCGCGAGACGCTGCGACTACTGCTGGTGCTCTTCTACTTCTGGGCGGGAACCATCAAGCTGAACTGGGAATGGATCTCCGGCGCGGGACTGTACCGGCCGCTGTGGATACTGACCGGCAAGACGGCGGTGATCGCTGCGTGCACATACGTGATCGTGATGGAGCTCATCATCAGCTGGGGAGTGCTATCGGCGCGGCGATGGATCTTCTGGGGTGCGCTGGCACAGCTGGCGCTCTTCCACTTCATGTCCTGGCCCGTGGTGGGATTCTTCTACCCGGTACTGATGTTCATGCTGCTTACGATCTTCGTGCTGGATCGCATGGCGCCGTCCCCCATTTCGCGCGCCGATCTGCTGAAGCCATTCTTCACTGGAGGGGCACGGTGGGGTACGTACGCGGTGGCGCTGATCTTCTCGCTCTTCCAGCTCTATCCTTACACGTTTCCCGGAGATCGAGCGATCACCGGGGAGGGCCGCGTGTTCGCGCTGCACATGTTCGATGCACGGGTGACCTGCCGCAACTTCGCCACGGTGACGGACGACATGGGGAACGTGCGGGAGATCAACCTTCGACCCGGCTTGCCACCGCGCATGAATTGCGATCCGCTCGTAGCGTACCACCGCGCCCGCAACCTGTGCGAGAATCGCAGCCCTCTTGCGTCAGGCGTGGTTGATCTCGATCTCCGCATCGATTCCAGGCGCACGAGCGAAAGCGCACTCCGCGAGGTCGTGAACGTGACGGACTTCTGTAGTCGGGATCTCCGCTACCAACCGCTGCGTCACAACGCCTGGATTCGAGTGGACTAGCGTGGATTCATCCCCCCGACGATATCGAACCTTCCGTATCCTCATGGAAGCGCCATCCGATCTCGGGATGCTCGCGGCGGAAAGAGACGTACCGGCGGAAGAATTCCACGGCGATGCACGTGCCGGATCGCTTCTCAGCCGTCATCTGCATGCGCTCGGTGCGCCGGAGACGATACCGGCACCGAGTGCCGGACGCGACCGTATCACTCCACCGTCACGCTCTTGGCCAGGTTCCGTGGCTGGTCCACGTTCGCGCCGCGCTTGACAGCGATGTAGTACGCCAGGAGCTGGAGCGGAACCGATGCCAGTATTGGCGTGAACATGTCCATCGTTTCCGGGATCCGGAACTCGTGGTCGATGTTACCGTGTAGCGCCGGCTCGTCGCGGCTGGTGAGCGCTATCACGCAGCCGCCGCGCGCCTTCACCTCATGGATGTTCGACACGACCTTGTCGAACACCGAATCATGAGGTGCGATGAACACCACCGGCATGTTCTCGTCGATCAACGCGATCGGACCGTGCTTCATCTCCGCCGCCGGGTAGCCCTCGGCGTGGATATAGCTGATCTCCTTGAGCTTGAGGGCTCCTTCCAACGCCGCCGGGAAGGAGTAGCCGCGGCCGAGGTAGAGGAAGTTGGCGGAATCCTTGAACTCCTCCGCCAGCTCCTCTATCTCCCCGGCGCGGTCGAGAATGCTCTGGATCTGCGCTGGCAGCGCCTGCATGGCTGCGATCATCTCCCGCCCTTCGGCGGCGGACAGCCCGCGCAGGCGCGCCAGGCGCAGTGTCAGCAGCGCCAGCGCGATCACCTGACTGGTGAACGCCTTGGTGGATGCTACGCCGATCTCCGGCCCGGCGTGAATGTAGATGCCGCCATCCGACCCTCGCGCGATCGTGGAACCGACCACGTTCACGATCCCCAGGGCACGCGCGCCGCGGCGCTGCGCCTCGCGCATTGCGGCGAGCGTGTCTGCCGTCTCGCCGGACTGGGAGATCACGATGCAGAGCGTGCGCTCGTTCACGATCGGATTGCGATAGCGGAACTCCGATGCGTACTCCACTTCCACCCGGATGCGCGCCAGCTCCTCGATCATGTGCTCGCCGATCAGTGCCGAATGCCAGCTCGTGCCGCAGGCGGTGATCACGATGTTGTCGAACTCCAGGAGCTGCTCGTTCGTCAGGTTGAGTCCGCCCAGCTTCGCTGTCCCCTCGCCGACGAGTAGTCGGCCGCGCATGGTGTTCTCGATCGTCGCCGGCTGCTCGAAGATCTCCTTGAGCATGAAGTGCGAGAAGCCACCCCGCTCGATCATGTCGAGGTCCCAGTCGATGCTCGCCACGGGTTTGCTGAGCACCGCGGCGTTGAGATCGATGATCCGGTAGCCGTCACGCTCCAGCACGGCGAGGTCGCCGTCGTCCAGGTAGATGACCTGTCGCGTCTGCGCGAGCACCGCCGCCACGTCCGAGGCAACGAAGTACTCGTGCTCGCCCAGGCCGATCAGCAGAGGGCTGCCCCTGCGCGCGGCCACAATCTTGTGTGGGTCGTCGTGGGCGACCACAGCTATGCCGTACGTCCCCTCCACCTTCCCCAGCGCCGCGATTACCGCCTCCTCGAGGTTTCCGTTGAAGAACTCGCGGATGAGGTGCGCGAGCACCTCGGTGTCGGTGTCGGATATGAACCGGTGGCCCAGATCCTCGAGCGCGTGCCGGAGCGCAGACGAGTTCTCGATGATGCCGTTGTGGACCACGGCGATGCTTCCATCCGTTGAGATGTGCGGATGCGCGTTGATCGTATTGGGCGCGCCGTGCGTGGCCCAGCGCGTGTGCGCGATGCCCATCGTACCGTGCAACGGACTGACGGTGAGCAGGTTCTCCAGCTCCACGATCTTTCCGGCGGCCTTGCGCGTCTCCACGCCCCGGCCGTTCAGGATGGCCATTCCGGCCGAGTCATAGCCGCGATACTCCAGCCGGCGCAGCCCCTCGAGAAGGAGTGGCGGGGCAACGCGGGGACCGACATATCCTACGATTCCACACATGGTCTGGTCTGGGTTCTGACTACGCTCGGCTCAACGCGTCCAGTAGCTCACGGGACGCAGCTATCAGCTTTCTCGCCTCGGCCTCCGAAGGCGCCTCGGCAATGACACGCACGATCGGCTCCGTCCCCGACGGGCGCACATGAACCCACCGGTCGTCCCATGCAAGTCGCAGCCCATCCTGAACGTCTGCCATCGCCTCCGGAAACGCGTCCCGCAACGCCGCATACACCGCGGAAAGTTCTGCTTTGGGCCGCGGCAGCTTGTCCTTGACGATGTTATACCTCGGATAGCGGGCAAGGGTCACTGAGAGTGGCACCTCGTCTTCCACAAGCATTTGGAGCATGAGGGCCGCGGCGAGAGGGGCATCCCTGCCCAGGTGCAGTTCAGTCAGAATGACTCCCCCGTTCCCCTCCCCCCCAATGGCCGCCCTGAGCTCACGCATTTTCGCCGCTACGTTCACCTCGCCCACGGGTGCCCTTACCACCGCCGCGCCCGCCTCGCTGGCCACATCGTCTACTATGCGGCTGGTCGACAGATTGACGACTACGGGCCCGGGCCGATACCGCAACACTAACCGCGAGGCCAGCGCCAGCGTCCAGTCCTCGCCAATGGCGTCCCCGCGGTCGGACACCAATGCCAACCGATCGACGTCCGGATCGACTGCCAGCCCGATATCCGCCCCCACTTTTCGAACGAGGCGTTCCAGCTCTCCCAAATTCTCGGCTACGGGCTCGGGCTCGCGCGGAAATCGCCCGTCGGGCTCCAGATGGATTGCCGCCACCTCGCAACCAAGCCGATCGAGAAGCGCCGGCATGATCACCGCCCCCGCGCCTCGCACACAATCGAGCGCTACGGTGAACTTCCCGTCGCGAACGGCAGCGACGTCAATGAATGGCAGGGCCAGGATCCGCTCGATATGCCGATCCACCGCCGACTCGTCGCGCTCGACGGAGCCGAGCTGGTCCCAGGCGACTCGCGGTATCCTGTTATCCATGCCGGCGCGCATCTCGGCTCCCTCATGCGCATCGAGAAAGAGCCCCGACGGGCCGATGAACTTGAGTGCATTCCACTCCACCGGATTGTGGCTTGCGGTGATCGCGAGCCCACCGGCGGCGTGCGTTTCCTCCACGGCCAGCTGGATGGTTGGTGTGGGAGCCATGCCGACATCGACGACGTGGCACCCCACCGACTCCAGCGCGCCGAGAACGATGCGATGAAACATCGGCCCCGACACCCTCGAGTCGCGGCCAACGACGATGCGGCGATTGTCGCCGCTGCGTGCGGTCGCCCAGGCACCGAAGCCCGCCGCGAACCGCGCGACGACCTCGACGGTGAGCGCCTCACCCACGCGCCCACGCACCCCGGATACGCTGACCATGAGCCCCTCGTACACGACCGCCTGATCCTCCGCTGCGAGCAAGCGCGAAAGCTAGTCCAGGCAAGGTTGTAAGCAAGCGGTGGCACAAGAGGTTACCCTCGCCGGTCGTCACGCGTTCTATGTGGGCGGTGCGCTGCTCGCTGCAGTTCCGTCCCCATATGAAGGAGTCTTATCTGACCCGCGCTCCCGGCTCGTGGGTGTCCCGGCTGCCCTTTCGTTGGAAGATGGCGCTGATCAGCGTCGGAGCGGCACTGGGGACACTCGTTCTCGTTCTCATCCCGGTCTATTTCGCCGGTGTTGCCCAACTCGCCGACCTTCACGGTCGGCGGCTTCAGGCAATCGCCGCCACGGCCGTCGTGGCAATACCGATCGACTCCGTGCGCGTCCTCGCTGGACCGCGGGGCCGGCAGTCGGAAGCCTTCGTGTTCGCTCGTTCAGTCCTCGCCAGAACGTGGGAGGCGAACGACGGCAGCCTTCGTGAGCTCACGTCGGGCATCGCGGTTGTGCAGCGCGCACCGAGCGGATTCCGCTATCTCGCTCACTCCTCGTGGAGCGCCGGCCAACCCCAATACAGCGCGCACTGGGACCCACCTGCACAGATGGTGGAGGCGCTGGAGCTCAACCGCCGGGGATACACGTCATTCCACAGGACGGCGGGCGGCGTTCGCGCGCTCACCGCGGCGGTGCCGTTCGCGCGGTCGGATGCTGCACCCGCCTTCGTGGTCGCGACGCTGGATGCCGAATCGCATCTCAGCGAGCTGATGAGGCAGATGGTCGATCTCATGTGGCTTCCCGTCGTGCTGGTGCTGATGGCGCTCCTGGTGTCGCTGTGGGCGGCGCGCCGGCTGACGCATGGTGTCGAGGTGCTGGCGTCGCACGCCGGCGCAGTCGCCGAAGGCAATCTTTGCCGGGAGTTGGAGTTTCGGTCGGGAGATGAGGTGGGAGCCCTCGCCGATTCGTTCCGGACTATGACCGGCGGATTGCGATCATTGCTCGGCGACCTGGAGTCCAGTGCCACGGAGGTCACGACGACCGCATCCCAGCTCGCAGCGGGGTCGCGGGAGATGAGCAGCGCCACTGAAGAGGTGTCGGGTGCCGCACACGCTATCGCCGAAGCTGCTTCGCGTCAGTCCAGGGGCATCCAGCAGATCGGCGAGATCGCCGACCGGGTGGCACATCGCGCCACCGAGGTTACCACGCAGGCACAGCGGGCCCGACATGCGGCCGACGAGGTATCGAGCTCGGCCACCCGCGCCTCGCATTCGGCGGAGCAGGCGCTGACCAGTATGGCGTCGATCACCGTGGTCACCAGCGAAGCGGTCCCGGCGGTGGAGGAGCTGGGAGACAAGTCTCAGCGGATCGGGAAGCTTACGGAGACGATAGCGGCCATCGCCAAGCAGACCCATCTCCTCGCACTGAATGCCGCCATCGAGGCGGCGCGCGCCGGTGAGCATGGCAAGGGATTCGCAGTCGTGGCCGACGAGGTGAGGAAGCTGGCCGGCGACAGCGCGCGAGCGCTCGAGGCGATTCGCGCACTTGCCGGGGAGATTCGGGCCGTGTCGGAGCGCACGGCAGCCAGCATCATCTGCGTGAGCGACAGCGTAGCGGCGGGTGAGTCCGTCATTCGGTCATCGACCGGCGCACTCACGTCGATCGCGCGCGAGATCGAGGGAAGTCGCGAGGCGGTGGCGCGGATCGTGGAAGTCGCACTGGAGCAACAGCGGGAGGCCGAGTCGCTGTCGCGCGAGATTGAAGCCGTGGCGGTGGTAGCAGAGGAGAATGCCGCGACCTCACAGGAGGTCGGTGCCGTTGTGGAACAGCAGACGACAACCATGGGACAGGTAACCGATTCGAGCAGCCACCTGGCGGAGATTGCGACACGGCTGAAGAGGGCGATGGCCCGATTCGAGTTGTGAGCGACCCGCTGGCGCTCGTGCCGCTGGCGGCAGGCGCGTACGGTGGACGGGTGGATGATCTCGAAGCCCGACAGCTCGTCGCTGCCGGGCTTACTCTTCTCGGCCGGTGCGCCCCATTGGTGAGAGCCCTTTCAGGTCGCCGGTCAGCCATACTGCTCCCCACCTCTCCGGCATATCTCGTGGCGCTGGCCGCCAGCGACGGACGTGCTGCGGTGTTGCTCAATCCGATCGGCACTGCGCACGAGCTGCGTTATCAGCTGGAGGACGCGGGAGTCGGCGCAGCGTTCACTACGCGTCTGCTGGCTTCGCGGCTTCCCCCGTCCATGCCACGTGTGCTGCTTGACGATGCGCCGCGGTCGGCAACATTCGTACGCGAGGGAGGCGAGCACGAGGTGGATCTCGGCTCTCACGTGGGGCTCGAGCTCTCAGGTGATCCGGATGTATCGGGACGCGAGGAAGAGGCAGTGATCGTCTACACTTCCGCGATGGCCGGCTATCCCCTGGGAGCGATCCTCACTCACCGGAACCTGCTGGCCAATGCCCGCGCCACCATCGAGGCCGGTGAGCTCACCTCTGCCGATCATGCGCTCTCCGTACTGCCCTCATCACATCTGTTCGGGCTCACGGTGACAGTGCTGGCTCCTCTGCTCGCCGGCGGGCGTGTGACGACCATGGAGCGATTCAATCCTGTGCGCGCGATAGAGCTGCTGGAGAACGAAGGCATCACCATGCTGGTCGGTGTTCCTGCAGTGTACGCGGGACTCGCGACCGCTCTCGAACGTCGTGACGCCGGACTGAGCAAGGGATCACTGCGGCTTTGCATCTGCGGCGGCGCGCCGCTCGATGCAAGACTGCAGGAACGTTGGCACAAGCTCACGGGCGTGGAACTGCGCCAGGGCTATGGGCTCACCGAAGCCGGTCCTGTTTGTCTGTTCAATCGCAGCGGGCTGCCCAACCGGCGGGGAGCGCTCGGCACCGCCTTCCCAGGCGTGCGCGTAACGATCAGGGACCCGGCGTCCAGCATCGAGATGCCGCGAGGGACGACAGGAGAGATCTGCGTGGCGGGAGAGAACGTGTTCAGCGGGTACGTGGCGGGCGGCGAGAGCGGGCTCCAGCGGCGCGGCGAGTGGCTGCACACCGGAGACCTGGGCGAGATGGACGCAGATGGCGTGGTCGTCTTTCGTGGGGTCATCAAGGCGATGTTCACACGAAGCGGCTTCAACATCTATCCCCGCGAGCTGGAACGTGTGATCCTCGCGCTGCCAGGGGTACGCTCGGCGATCGTACGCGCAATCCCGCATCCTTCGCGCGAGAACGACCTTGTCATCGATGTGATCGGCGATGCGACCGTGGATGACGTGCGTCGCTGGTGCGAGGACCTTCTCGCCGGATACAAGCAGCCTTCGGAGATTCAGGTCATCACCGCCTAGCAGCGGCGATGCGCCTAGCGGCCGACTGCGAGATCAGGACGCCCTGCCACGCCCGCCTCGTTCTCGAGCACTCCGCTCCCAAGCACTCGCACGAAGCAGTCGATGATCTCCGGATCGAATTGCGAGCCAGCGAACTTCGACAGCTCAGCCACCGCCTCAGCGCGTGAGAGTCCCTCGCGGTACGGTCGCTTGCTGAGCATGGCGTCGAAGGCGTCCACTACCGCGATGATGCGCGCCTCGACCGGTATGGCTGCACCGGCCAGGCCATCCGGGACGCCGATACCATCGAACCGTTCGTGATGGCTCCGAACTATGTTGAGGATTACCGGCGCGTCGCCCAGAAGCGGCTGGAGGATTCGCCATCCCAGCATCGGGTGGGACATGATGTGGTCGTATTCCTCGGCGCTCAGCGGGCCGGGCTTGTGGAGGACATCCTCCCGTACGCCGATCTTGCCGATGTCGTGGAGCTGTCCGCCGAGCTCGATCTGCCTGGTCATCTCAGGCGAAAGTCCGAGCGTGCGGGAGACCGCCATCGCATAGTGGCTCACGCGCCCGGAATGGCCGCGAGTGTAGGGGTCCTTCAGCTCCAGTGCCTCGACCAGCGTCTGTACGCTGACCAGAAAGAGCTCCTCCAACCGGCGAGCCTGCTCGGCGACGCGTTCCTCCAGCCGCTCACGGTGTTCGCGGTTTTCGATGATGAGACGCCGCTTCTCCATCGCTTGAGCGACACGGGCGCGAACTTCCTCCAGCACGAATGGCTTGCTGATGTAGTCCATCGCGCCCATCGCCAGGCACTCGACGGCAACCTCCACCTCAGCAACGGCGGTGATCATGACCACGGCAATGTCCGGCCACCGCGCACGTACTCGTCGCAGCAACTCGGTGCCGTCCATGCCTGGCATGCGCATGTCGGAGAGGAGCAGCTCCACCGGCTGCTTCTCGAGCAGCTCGAGGGCGTCCCGCACCGAACCGGCCTCCGAGCAAATGAAGCCGTCCTCCTGCATCAGGCGGCTCAGGGCCAGTCTCAGCCGCGGCTCATCGTCCACGATCAGACATCGGTGTCGCAATGCGTCTAGCAACGGTCCCTCGGCACTTGAAAGAACGGTTTTCGGCTGCGAGGCAGGCCAGTCGGCACGGCTGACTGGCGACGCGGGGCTGAGGCGTCGCTCGCCCGCTGGTAGAGGTGCGGTTATGTTCCTGCCTTCCCCACACCGGTCACCGAATGACTCGCATCTTTGACGACGATCTGGACCACGGTTTCGGCACTCGTGCCATCCATGCCGGGCAGCGGCCGGAGCCGCTTGCCGGCGCTATCATGACGCCTGTCTATCTCACGTCGACCTACGTGCAGGAGGGGCTGGGCCGCCATAAGGGCTACGAATACGCACGCGGAAAGAATCCAACCAGGGAAGCGCTGGAACGGAACGTGGCCGCGCTCGAGGGCGGCCGCCATGGCTTCGCGTTCGCGAGCGGCACCGCCTGCATCGACTCCATCATGAAGCTGTTTGAATCGGGGAATCATGTGGTCTGTGGAGAGAACGTGTACGGCGGAACGTTCCGGTTGTTCGACAGAATCCTTCGCCATTTCGGGCTGTCGTTCACTTACGTGGACACGCGCAGCACGCGGGCGATCGACAAAGCGGTGACCGACCGCACCGTGGCCGTGCTGGTGGAAACGCCAACCAACCCGCTCATGCGCATTACCGACCTTGGCGCCGCCGCCGCCGCCGCGCACAGGGCAGGCGCACGCCTGATAGTGGACAACACTTTCGCCACGCCTTACTTCCAGCGCCCATTCGAACACGGCGCCGACATTGTCTTTCACTCGACTACCAAGTACCTCAACGGCCATAGCGACATGATCGGCGGTGTCGCGGTGGTGAACGACGACGAGACGGCCGAACGCCTTCAATTCATCCAGAACGCCGGAGGCGCAGTGCCGGGTCCGTTCGATTCCTGGCTGGCCTTGCGCGGCACCAAGACGCTTCACCTTCGAATGCGTCAGCACGATGTCAACGGTCGTGCAGTGGCGGCGTGGCTGTTCGAGCGATTCGGCCCGGATCGCGTCATCTATCCAGGACTCGAGACTCACCCCCAGCATGAACTGGCAAAGCGTCAGATGAGCGGCTTCGGGGGGATGATCAGCGTGGAGATGGGAAGCCGTGATGCCGCCGCCCGCGTGCTCGAGCGCACGAGAGTCTTCGCGCTGGCCGAATCGCTTGGCGGTGTGGAGAGCCTGATAAGCCACCCCGCCTCCATGACCCATGCTTCGGTCCCCGCCGAGCGCCGGGCGGCGCTGGGCATCACCGATGGGCTGGTTCGACTATCATGCGGTGTGGAAGAGACGGAAGACCTGCTGGCCGACGTGGAGCGTGCGTTTTCCTGATCGGCTTCGGTGCCCGGGGTGCGGGACCCCGAAAACCGGAGCCCGGCTTTCCTCGTAGGGGAATGGAGGGCAGCTGGCGCCCATGCCATTTCGCAGGTGATGGGAAGGAGCAGACGCCCGTCCGATTCCCGAGCACCCAACCCGAATCCCGACTCCCATGTCCGACCGACGCACCCTGACCCAGATAGCCCCGATAGCGTGGGAGCACCCCGCCGATCGCGCGGCACTCAATACGCTGCGCGCCATACCCGGCTTCGACGAGGTGGTGCGCAAGGTCGCCGGCTTCTTCGGCGAGCGCGGAATTCGGCATCTCTTTCTCGCCAACGCCGTTCGCGTCGGGCCCCGGCAGCGCCCACAGCTCGACATGCTGTTCACGGAAGTACTGGAGACCATGGACTGGCCCGAGCGCCCGCAGCTCTATGTGACCCAAACGCCCATCGCGAATGCCTTCGCGATAGGCTTCGAGCACCCGTTCATCGTGCTCAACACGGGCATGCTGAGCCTCCTGGATCGGGAGGAACGGCGGGTGCTGCTGGGGCACGAGTTGGGGCACATCATGAGCGGTCACGCTACCTACACCACGCTCGCCTTACTCCTGCTCACCGTAGGCCTGCGCAACCTTCCCTTCCTGGCTGGCCTTGCCTTGCTCCCGATCGAGCTGGCGCTGTTCGAGTGGTACCGCAAAGCAGAGCTCTCCAGCGACCGCGCCGGCCTGCTGGCAAGCCAGGATCCGATGGCGTCCATGCGCCTATTCTTCCGCATGGCTGGGGGTACGGTGACGGACGACGAGTCCTCGCTGGAGGAGTTCCTGGCGCAGGCGCAGGAGTACGAAACCGGCGGGAACGCCGTGGACACCGTGTTCAAGGTGATCAACGTGGCGTTCCGCACGCATCCCTTCAACACGGTGCGCGCGGCCGAGCTTCAGCGTTGGATCCAGTCCGGCGACTACACACGGATCATCGACGGCAGCTATCCCCACCGCGGTGAGGCGGACGCCGAGCCGCCGCTTACGTCGGACTACCAGCAGGCGGCGAGCTACTACGAGCAGCAGGCCAAGGAGGCCATGGACAAGGTTGCCGACATGGTATCCAAGGCGCGGTCGGCCTTCGACGAGGCGCTGCGCGGCCCGAAGCGATGAAGGTGCTTCTGGTGGGAGGCGGAGCGCGTGAGCACGCTCTCGCCTGGAAGCTGGCGCGTGACGAGCCGTCGCTGGAATTGATAGCAGTGCCGGGCAACCCCGGGATCGCCGAGTTTGCCAGGACGGCGTCTCTCCCGGTGGCAGATGCATCGGCGCTGGCCGACCTGGCACGGTCGGAGGGAGTGACGTTCACGGTGGTTGGGCCCGAAGCCCCCCTTGCTGCGGGCCTGGTGGACCAATTTCGAGCCGCCGGACTGGCGATCTTCGGCCCCACCTCGGACGCCGCTCGTATCGAATCCTCCAAGAGCTTCGCGAAGGCGTTGATGCAGGCCGCCGGGGTTCCGACGGCCTCAGCAGAGCGGCACACCAGCCTGGCCGAAGCGCGCGACGCCATTACGCGCCTCGGTGCTCCCATAGTCATAAAGGCTTCCGGCCTGGCTGCGGGGAAGGGGGTGGTCGTTTGTGGGAGCATAGCCGACGCCGATCGGGCGCTTCAGGCCATGCTCCGGGAGCATATTTTTGGGGACGCCGGGAACGAAGTGCTGGTCGAGGAGTTCATGGAAGGTGAAGAGCTGTCAGTGTTTGCAATCACCGATGGGACGTCGGTGCTCCCCATGCTCCCGGCTCAGGATCATAAGCGGCTCGGAGAGGGCGATGAGGGGCCGAACACCGGTGGAATGGGGGCCTATGCTCCCGTCTCGCTCGGTACATCGGCAATGGTGGAGGAGGCGGTGGAGCGGATCTTTCTGCCCACCCTCGCGGCGTTGCGCGAGATTGGCTCTCCGTTTACGGGACTCCTCTATGCCGGTCTGATGCTGACGGACGACGGTCCCAAGGTCGTCGAATTCAACTGCCGCTTCGGCGACCCGGAATCCCAGGCCCTCCTCCCTCTCCTCGCGTCCAGCCTGCTGGAGCCGCTTCACGCGGTGGCTGCCGGAGAGAGCGTTTCCGGCGCTCGCCTCCAGTGGAGCGGCCAGAGCGCAGTCACCACGGTCGTGGCCGCGGCAGGATATCCGGAGAATCCGCGCAAGGGGGACCCGATAACCATGCCGCCGAAGACGGCTGGTGGAAGCCTCGTCTTTCACGCCGGAACGTCGCGCGCCGCGGACGGCTCCCTCATCACGTCGGGGGGGCGCGTCTTCGCCGTCACCGGAGTGGGCGACAGCCTGGCCGCGGCGCGGGACTCCAGTATCGCGGCAGCGGAGGAGATTCGGTTCGATGGGCGGTACTTTCGCCGCGACATTGGCTGGCGGGAGCTGCACCGGAATGCCGGAGCTGCCTGAAACTGAAACCATCGCCCGGGACCTGGATCGTGAGCTGCGTGGATCGCGGGTCACGACAGTTCGGGTGCCGCGGCCCGACGTGCTTCGCGAGACGAACGCCCCGGCCTTCCGCCGGCGTGTGTCGGGCAAGCGAATCACGAGATGCTGGCGGCGTGCCAAGCTGGTCGTGCTCGACCTCGACAGCGATGATCGAATCGTAGTCCAGCCGCGCTTCACAGGAGCGCTGCTGCTCGACGACGGCGGCCTTCCACACGCCGAGCGGCGTTACGCAGCCGTGGTGTTCGGTCTTCACGAGGGCCGCTCACTCATCTACAGGGACATCCGGCGGCTGGGCACGGTGACGGTGATGAATGCCGATCGATGGCGGAACTACTCGTCCGTGCTCGGCGCGGAACCGCTTGACGAAAGCTTCACTTCGGCGCAATTATCGGCCTCTCTTCGGGCAAGCGGCCAGGCTATCAAGAGGGTGCTGATGGACCAGCGACGCATAGCGGGCGTCGGCAACATCTACGCGAACGAAGCTCTATGGCGGGCGGGTCTCGATCCGTCGCGTCGGGCCAGGTCGCTCACCGGTGACGAGGTCACCGCTTTGCACGGCGCACTCACCTCCGTGCTTCGCGAGAGCATCGAGCTGCGCGGCACCTCGTTCAGAGACTACCGGGACGCGTCAGGACGGCGGGGAGGATTTGCCGAGCAGCTGGCGGTCTACGGTCGAGGCGGACTTCCCTGCCAGCGTTGCGGCGCTCGGCTGGTGGACACTGCCGCCATCGACGGTCGCACGACGGTCTTCTGTGCCCGCTGCCAGGGACGCCGGCGGTGAGCGGCCGCAAGGCGCCGATCCGCGGGGAAAATGATGCGATTCGCGACATGCGCGTCCGCGTGCGCGCCGAGGCCGAGGACAGACCGGGGATATACAAGCTGAACTCGGCAAGCGGTGAGGTCATCTATGTCGGCAAGTCCAAACGTGTCCGCGCGCGACTGCTGAGCTATTTCCGTGCGGCGTTTCCGGAGGACAAAGGCGCCCGCCTGATTCGCGAGGCCGCCACGCTTGACTGGGAGTACACTCCCAGCGAGTTCGCTGCTCTTCTCCTCGAGATGCGGCTCATCAAGCGATACCGGCCCCGCTTCAACGTCATGATGAAGCGTGACGGCCGGCATTTGGCGTTCGTGAAGCTCACGCCGGGACCCGCGAGCCGTCTGGCCGTCGTTCGCGGGGCGAGCGACGACGCCTCCACGTATTTTGGTCCCTTTCACGGCGCGCGTCGCGTGGGCGAGGCGATTCGCGAGTTGAGCGACGCGGTTGGCCTGCGCGATTGCCGGCTGGACCGCAGCATGCGTTTTGCCGACCAGACGGAGCTGTTCCAGCTCGCCCGTACGCCAGGCTGCATACGATACGAGGTCCGGAAGTGTCTGGGGCCATGCATCGCTGCCTGTACGGAAGCGCTCTACCGCGAGCGTGTGGCGATGGCACGAGCGTTCCTGGACGGACAGGACGATGCTCCCATGGAGCTTCTGCGACGGGACATGACTACACTGTCGGAACGACTCGAGTACGAGCGCGCGGCTGTGCTGCGTGACAAACTGGGGCGGCTGGAAGAGCTGCGCGAACAGTTCGACAGGCTTCGCTTCGCCGTGGAGACGCTCAGCTTCATCTATCCGGTAAAAGGGCACGAGGGAGACGATCGCGTCTATCTCATCCGCCGAGGCTGCGTGCGCGGGGAATGCGGCAAGCCGCGTACTGCCGGTGAGCGCGCACGGCTGCGCGAGATGGAGGAGCGAGTCTTCGGACGCTCGGAACCGCAAGGGGCGCAGGTGCCGACGCACGAGGTGGACGAGCTGATGCTGCTGTCGTTCTGGTTCCGCAAGTATCCCGAGGAGCTCCGGCGGACACGTCACAGCCGGTTCGCGACTTCCGGTGACGCGAGCGTCCCAGCGGCATCTTGATGCACTGGCTCAGGCGCCTGCTGCTGCGCGTCGTCGTCTTCGTGCTGATGCTGTACCTGATGTGGATCGGGGCGCTCGTGCTCGTGCGCTTCGCCGACCCACCGATCACCATGGTGCGCGTGCAGCACGGCATTGGCGCCGTACTGGAGCAGCGCACTCCGCGGCAGCGGCAGAGCTGGATCCCTCTGGACTCGCTACCGCCGCACGTGCCGCGGGCGGTGGTCGCCGCCGAGGACAGCCGCTTCTACGCACACCGCGGCTTCGACTTTGCCGAGATGCGTGCGGCGCGCGAGCAGGCCGAGCGCCGCGGCGGGCCGTCGCGCGGGGCATCCACCATCACGCAACAGCTGGTCAAGAACCTCTTCCTGACGACTCACCAGTCATACGTCCGGAAGGCGATCGAGATGTCGCTCACTCCGTTCGCGGAGCTCATCCTCGGCAAGGAACGCATTCTTGAGCTGTACCTCAACGTTGCGGAGTGGGCCCCGGGCGTATACGGCATCGAGGAGGCAGCGCGCTTCCACTACGGCGTGAGCGCCAGCCGGCTCACTCGCGATCAGGCGCTACGCCTGGCGGCAGTCTTGCCAGCTCCCTCGACGCGTGATCCGCGCCGAATGGGCGCGTATGCGGCTATCATCAACCAGCGGATGCGGTCCATGGGTTGGTGAGTGGCTGCGCCTTCGATCCGCTGCACCGGCCGATCGGTCATTCTCGAGGTTGTCGATGTACCGCCACTGCATCTTCTGCAACGCCGATCTCGGTGCCAACAACGCGATCGAACACTTTCCCACGGGCAATCGTCTCGCGTTCGACGCAGCGAGTACGCGGCATGGCGGTATGGCCGGCCGTTCGGCGCCCGACGCCGTAGCGCCCTGCTGCACGGCGCCGCGCTGGCAGGTGCGGGAGGAGCACTCGCGATCGGTGGACTGGCTACCGGTCTGGCGATAGGCGGCGCATGGACCGTCCTGACTTCGATCGGTCATCTGGCCACGGCTCTGCACCTGAAGAAGCGTACTGTGTTCATTCCGCGCGAAGAAGGCGGCTTCCTTGCGCTGCCGCCGAGCATCGCCCCGACTGTGCGATTGAAAGCCGCTGGGCAGGAAGAGTGGGCGCTCGAGGTACCATACGCGCGGACCATCGAACGGCCCGGCACATGGCGCGATGTTTTCATCCTCAATGGTGTGGAAGCTGGTCGCGTCACGCTCCAGGGCGACCGCGCAGAGCGGGCGGCGGCGCTGTTGCTGCCCCGAATCAATGCCCGCGGTGCACGCGGCGAACAGGTGCGTGACGCAGTGCGCCTGATCGAGGAGAGCGGCGGACCTCAGCGAGTCTTTCATCACGCAGCCAGCGGCATTCGTGACTATGCGGCGCGGCAGTACTGGGGCGATACCGGCAGCATCGCCTGGCTGCCCGCCGAGGTGCGCCTTGCTCTCGAGATGGCAGTGCACGAGGAGAGCGAGCGGCGCGCCCTCGAGGGGGAGCTTGCGGAGCTGGAAGCGGCGTGGCGTAGCGCCGAAGAAGTTGCCGCCATCGCCGATGACCTGCTGCTTCCGGACCCAGTGCAGCGACTGCTGGCCAGGATGAAGCATGATACCCGCCGCGATTCCCCCCCCGCGGCCTGACCCGCCGACCGTGGCCGGAAGGACCGGCGGCCCGGCGACGTGACTCCAACGCTGCCTAGCGCCGGCGAAGATTCAACGCTCTCGTCGCGTCGCACGTACCACGGGAGACACTTCGTCGGAGTCGGATCTCCCATGATGATGACGTGGCTTGCCGTCTGCCTCCTGCCGGTGGCCAGCGCCGGCCGGACGCTGCCTGCAACGCTCCTCGCCGAGCGGGCCGCAACGGCCGATACGGGCCGCGCACTATTCGTGGTCGGCCCCGACGGAAACGAGGCACGCTACCGGGTGCGCGAGCAGCTGGCACGGATCTCCTTCCCGAGTGACGCTGTAGGGTCCACTCGGCGGGTGCAGGGACAGATCGTCTTTGACGACGCGGGGAGGATCCTGACGGATGTTTCGCGCTTCGTCGTGGATCTGACGAACCTCCAGACCGATCAGGACCGCCGCGACAACTACGTGCGGCGAAACACGCTCGCGACGGACAGCTTTCCTACGCTCACTCTGGTGCCACGTCAGCTGGTGGGAGTTCCGTTTCCGCTGCCCACATCCGGTGGGCGCACCTTCCGGGTGGTGACCGACATGACGGTGCGCGGCGTGACCCGCACTGTCATCTGGGATGTAACCGCCAACTTCACTGCGCAGGGGTGAGCGGTCTTGCCACCACGCGATTCGACTTCGCCACCTTCGCCATCCCCGTTCCCCGGGTTGCCTCGGTCCTGAGCGTGGAAGACGAAATCCGGCTGGAGTATCAATTCAGGCTCGTGCATTCCACAGGCAACGCGGCAGCGCGTTGACCGGCTCCTCCGCCTTGCGCCCCGCGGTACCGCGGTGCACCGTCAGGGGCGATCAACTCTCCGGAGGAAGACCATGTTTGTCGCCCGACCCACCTCGTTCGCGCTGCTGCTCGCTCTCTCCGCCAGTGTTGCCGGTGCACAGACGGCAGCCACGCAAGCGGCGACGGACTACCGCAGCGAGACGGTAGCGGAAATCGACGCCCGCGCCCAGAAGTACATCGCACTGGCCGAAGCCATACCAGCCGACAAGTACACCTGGCGCCCGGCCGAAGGCGTACGCTCGGTGAGCGAGGTGCTGATGCATATGGCCGGTGCCAACTATTTTCTTCCCGCCCGGCCCTACGGCGCTGCGATTCCCGAGGGCCTCCAGCTGCAGGGCTTCGAGACGAGCACCACCGACAAGGAAGCTGTGCTGAAGCATCTTCGCGAATCATTCACGCACCTGCGCAACGCGGTCGCCAACGCGCCCGCTGACGCCGAGGCGAAGCACCAATGGTTCGGCGGCGCGTCCCTGAGCAACCGTGCAATCGGAATGTCGATCGCCGCTCACATGGGCGAGCACCTTGGCCAACTGATCGCCTACGCCCGCGTGAACGGCGTACGGCCGCCCTGGAGTGGCGAGGGCTGAGCAACCCCGGCGCCGAGTGTGTTCACCGTGGTGACCGGGCAGTGAATGCACTTGGCGCGAACCCGCTAGACGCGGCCTGGCAGCTCGATCAGTTCGGCGGAGGCAGTACGATTCCGGATCCTGAGGAGCCCCACGCTCGGGCGCACTTCGAACCGGGCCGGGCCGGCCGAGCCGGGATTCACCACCAGCCGGCCCTCGGCGTGAACCACGAGTGCCCGGTGCGTGTGGCCGTACACGAGCACATCGTGTGGATAAAGACCGAGCAGCGCCGCGGGCGTGGGGCTCCCCAGTTCGTGTCCATGACTCAGGTGCACGGTGATCCCGTCGAACTCATCGACGTGCTCGGCGGTGAGCTCGGGATCACCCGGTATGTCGGTGTTGCCGTAGACGGCGCGGACCGGCGCGATGAGCTCGAGCTCCCTGACTATCTCGCTGCCACCTACATCCCCGGCGTGAAGGATCAACTCCACGCCCGACAGTGCCTCGTGAATGTGAGGTCGGACAAGCCCGTGGGTGTCCGAGATCAGTCCGATCAGACGGTCGGGCAACGCTTCCTCCCTGGCTGCCACTCGGCGTTGGTCACGCCCGGTGCGAGATCATGAGACGGGAGAGAATGCCGGAAACCCGCTCCGTTCGCCAGACGTTGCGTTTTCGTTGGCGGACCAGGAAGGTCATGCGCACCGTGGCTTGCCAACTGCTTCCGAGATCGACTTGCATCGGCTCATGAGTGAGCGCGTGCTCAGGCTGGCGGCTGTAGGATGCGGACGAGTGTTCGAGCGATATCACCTGCCCGCGATTCGGGCCCTGAAACGTGGATCCCCTCGCTCGGACGGGGTGGTGGTGCATCTGGTCGCTGCATGTGAAACTGATGCCGGCCGACGCGCCTGGGCAAAACGGGCGCTGGCCGGCTTGCCATGCGTTGAACGACTGGATGATCTCATCGATTCGGCAGCCGCGGACGCCGTGCTGGTGAGCACACCCCCGGCTACGCACGCCGCGATCGCGCGGTCGCTGCTGCGTGCCGGTTTGCACGTGCTCGTCGAGAAACCGATGACCGTCGGGCTTGAAGCGGCGCAGGAGTTGCACGCCACCCAGCGCGAGGCGAAACGAGTACTGCGAGTGGGATTCAACAGACGTTATCGAACCAGCTACGCCAGGCTGCGGCATCGCGTGCAGAGCGAGGGGGGCGCGACGACCGTTGGTTTTACCTTCGTCGCCGACGCAGCGCGGTGGAACCCGAGTGTGAACGCCGCGGCTCCGGATTTTCTTCTGAACGACGCCGGATCTCATGCGCTGGACCTTGTCGCACACGTAGCGGGTGCGCCCATCGAGAGCGTTTGCGCGACGGTAGAGGATAGTGCCTTGACTCATATCGTGCGAATCGATGCCAGGCTTTCCCGGGAAATCCAGGCAAGCTGCACCATAGGCCACGGGAATCGCTATCAGGAGCAGCTCGTTGCCGACGGCGGGCGCGGCGAGCACCACGTTGACAGCTCTGGCCAGAGCAGCACCTCGCGACTGCGGATCAAGGCGCAGCTCGGATTTCGCAGACTCACGCGCCGGCCCACGCCGACAGACGAGAGCTTTCAGGCGCAGCTGGCTGCATTCGCGGCCGCCTGCCAGGGGCGTGACGACGGCATCGGCGCGGGAGTGGACGATGGCATGGCATCCGTAGCGGCGGTGGATGCCTGCATCGCGAGCATCGCTAACGCCGGTGCATGGAGCGCCATCACACCACAGGTGATCGGGACAGGGGAACGACGATGAACGGTAAGCCTCCAGTCATTCTGCTCGGCTTCGACGCCACCGAGATCGACCTGATCGACGAGCTCGTCGCATCCGGACACATGCCCAACATGTCGAAACTTCGCAGGCAGGGGAGGTGGGGTCGCCTGCAGACTCAGCCGCCGAACTTCCTCAGCCTGGTCTGGTCGACGTTCTTCTGCTCGATGAGACTCGGCGATCACGGCTGGTACTTCAACAAGCTATGGAATCCGGACAAGCAGCAGATTCAGTACGTTCACCCCAGCTGGCTGTCGGTGCGCCCATTCTGGGAGTCGCTGAACGACGACTTCCGCATCGCACTCCTCGACGTTCCGTTCGCCGCGCTCCCGGCGCGCGGGCGCAACCAGGTCATGATCAACGGCTGGCAGTGCCATGATGACTTCGGCCGATTGCAGCACCCACAGGGTGAGTGGGCGAAAGCCGTCAGCAGGCATGGCAGACCGCGGCTCACACCGGAGGTCTATGGTCCGCAGAGCGCGTCGACCTTGCTGGAGCAGCGGAAGGAGGTCATCGAGACCAACCAGCAGTTCGCGAGCCTCATTTGCGACTACCTCGCGCGGCAGCAATGGGACCTGCTGATTGCCGTATTCGGCGCCGTGCACCGCGGCACTCACTACCTGTGGGACCTCTCGCAGATCGATACCGAGGGAGTGGACAGCGCAACGCTCGCCGAGCTTCGCGGTGCGCTGCACGAGTGCTACATGTCATTCGACGAGCAGCTGGGACGCGTCATGGACGCAGCGCCCCGCGATGCACGCATCGTCGCCTTCGCGCTCCACGGCATGGGGCCCAACGATGGCTGGTACGAGTACCTGCCACGAATCGTGGAGCAGATACATCGCGGGGGAGGAGCGGCACCCGCTCCCAAGAAGGGGTTGATCTTCCGGGTGAAGAAGGCCTTGCCGTGGACGCTTGTGCGGCAGGTGACCAGGCGCATTCCCCACGCCTGGAACAAGGCGCTCGTTCCGCTCTGGTCGCGGCGGATGCTGGACTGGCCGAACACCAGGTACTTCACGCTTCCGATGGATTACAACGGCTACATCAGACTGAACATCAAGGGACGAGAGAAAGAAGGGTGCATCGACCCGGCGGACGTCGAGACCGTAGTGGCCGAGCTCGACGAGGCACTGCGCAGCTTCCGCGACATCGAAACGGGCAAGCCAGTCGTACGCGGAATAGTTCGCGTGGATGATGTCGTGGGCGCCGATGCGCCGCGCCGATCCGTCCTGCCCGACCTGATCGTGCTATGGGATCCGCCACATGCGACGGCGCATTCGAGCGGCGTGATCAGCGAAAGATACGGCGAGGTGCGCTGGCCGAGAGGAGAGAAGCTGAGCAGTGGGCGCAGCGGTAATCACACGCCCCATGGCTGGTTCGCCGCCGCCGGGCCGGGCATCGAACCCGGCGAGAGCGACCAGGCGTACGACACGGCGGACCTCATCCCCACGGCGTTCGAATGGCTCGGTGCTGAACGTCCTGAGCATTTCACCGGCAAACCGATCACGGAGCTGACCGGAAACCCGGTGCGAACGTAGGCCGGCCAGGCGACGAGCGCCGGACGTGGCGTCCGCGGTTCACTGGGAGGCGAGAGCCCGCCGATAGATTTCCTCCACTCTGCCGGCGACGGCCGACCACGAATGATCGCGCCGCGCCTGTTCGCGCGCCGCGTCACCCAGCCGCCGCGCCAGCGCGCGGTCCTCGATCATACGCTCCATGGCCTGAGCCATGGCGGCGGTGTCGCCATTCGGTACACACAGTGCCGTCCGCTCGTGCTCGAGACGCACCGCCGAGCCTGCGAAGGAGACGATCGGAGCTGCTGCCGCCATGTAATTGAGCAGCTTCTGCGGCATGCCATCGCATGCGATGCGTGGGTTGACGGCCACACTGGCCGCCGCCAGCAGCGCCGGCTGCTCGCCGAACGGCACGCTGCGCACTTCGATCGCGCTGCGCACACCGAGCCCTTCCGCCAACTCGTCATATTGCTTGAACGACGAGTCGGTCACGATCATCAAGCGCACGTCGCTCCGGCGCTGGCGGAGCTTCGCGAACGCCACGATGAGCAGATCCAGTCGCTGGTACGGCGCCGTGTTACCCGTGAAAATGATGGTGCGACCGTCACCGTTCAGCGATTCGCTGTGCACGAACAGCTCCCAGTCGATTCCGTTCGGAATCACCGCCACTCGCTCGGTCGGCACCGCGCCGATGGAGACGAGCGAATCCCTTATCGATTCGCTGACCGCGATCGTCCAATCGGCGCGCCGCGGAAGACGCCGGTCCAGGAGCCGACCCGCGGAGCGCTTGATTCTGTCGGGCAGGCCGAGCGGATAGAGTGGAAGCTCGCCAGCGAGTGTGGTGTGCGCATCGTAGACGATCGGCGGGCCGCTGACGGCCAAGGACGAGACGAGGAGACCCTCGTAGTGGTGTGCATGGACGACATCGAAGGGCCGCTGGCGGTGCAACCTGCGAAGCAGTCTCGCCAGCATCGGATCCAGTTGAATGAGCTTGCGCAGCGTCGGCCCCGGGGCGGTGTGGCGATAGCCGCGAACGTCGCGGATCCGGTGCACCATTATGGGCGAGTCGGACAGAGGCTCTCCGAGGTGATACGTGACCACGTGCACCTCGTGTCCTTCCCTCGCCAATGCCAGCGCCATCCCGTGGATGCGAACCGGGGTCCCGCGCGGCCAGGGGAAAGGGCATGCAGCGACCATCGCGATGCGCAGACCTCTAACCATGTGCGCCAGCCTCGGCAGATCTCGCTTCGCGGCGCGCGGCTCCCGCCACACGCCAATTGAGCTGCGCGATGGCGTCGAGCGCGCGTTTCGATGCTCGTTCCGCCTTGCCCAGACGCATTGCCGGGTTGAACGGAAACGGTCCGGCGACGAGTACAGCCAGGTCGGCGCGCCGGCGCTCGCGAGCGAAAAGCCGCCTCTGCCGCAACGCGCCAGGCAACGCATTGGCCATCGATGCGGCCGCCCAGATCCAGTGGCTCAGCCACCCCTTGCGGATAGCGCCCGCGAGCTGGAAAAGCTCGAATGCAAGCAGCGCCGGGCCGAAGCGGAACAGCGTGCGCCACTGGTAGAGCTTCGCCACGGTGTACCATCGATTTCGAATCGTGTAGCGGATCCGCGTGGGCGTGAACCTGCCCGTCTGTCGCACCGAGACCCCGACGGTGCCTTCCCCATGAAGGCAGTGCGCGGCAGGCACCACTATCAGATCGTGGCCCAGGAGGCTGCACCGCAGGCCGAGCTCGTGGTCCTCGAAGTAGAAGAAGTACGCCTCATCGAAGAGCACTTCCCCAAGCCGGCGCCGGTCGAGCATGAAGCAGGCGCTAACCAGAGACCCGACCGTACGTACCCCAGCGTCGAGGCTCTCGACGCCCCAGCCGGCGCAGCGCAGCGCCATGGTGCCCAGAAAGTGCGGCTCGGCGCCTGCGAACTGCACGGTGTCCGGTGCGGATGCGAAGCGCACGACAGGCATCGCGATCACGGCACGCGGAAGGCCGTCCAGCGAGTCCGAGAGCGCCTCCACACAACCGGGGAGCGGCGCCACATCGTTGTCGATGATCAGCACACGGTCAGAGGCCGCCTCGCGGGCGATCACGTTGCGGGCGCGACCGGGGCCACGGTTTTCGACCAGCTGGATCACGCGCACCCGGGGGAAGGACTCCCGTAGCATCTCTACACCGCCATCAGTGGAGCCGTTGTCGGCCAGCAGCACCTCTCCAACCGAGGGGCCAAGCCTGTCCACGGCCGCCAGCGTTTCCCGCAAGTAGGTCGCACCATTGTAGTTCACTATGCCAACCGTGACCGCAAGCCCGCTCAATGACCCTCCCGTGCTCCCTCTCCCCACCGCGGTGCTACTCCGTTGTCCACTCCCAGGTGGTCGAGGATCCGCGCCACCACGAAATCCACCAGGTCGTCCACGCTTCGAGGGTCGTGATAGAATCCCGGTGCGGCAGGGAGCACAGTAGCACCAGCGTCAGTAACCCGGAGCATATTCTCGATGTGAACCCTGCTCAGGGGCGTTTCCCGAGGGACGAGCACAAGCTGTCGCCGCTCCTTGAGCGTCACATCGGCCGCCCGCTCCACCAGGGAGCGCGAGGCGCCTAACGAGATCGCGGCCAGCGTGCCCATGGAGCACGGACACACCACCATTCCCGCCGACCGCGCCGATCCGGAGGCGGGCCGAGCACCTCTGTCAGCGTCATCAAACACCGTGACCGCCTGATCCCAAGCCGACGGGCCGACTCGATCGCGAAGGCCGGCGAGGTCGGAGATACCGGATTCGGTTCGGAGCAACCGAAGGCCGTGAGAGGAGACGATCAACCAGACCGGGCGCTGCAGGCGTGCCAGCTCGGACAACAATCTGACGGCGTACGGAGCACCGGACGCGCCCGTGACAGCCATGACCAGGGGGAGCGGAGCATTCACCGGAGCAGCCGCTCCAGCAGTACAACCCCCAGAAACGTGATGCTGATGATTCCGTTGGTGGTGAAGAAGGCCGCGTTCAGCTTCGAGAGATCACCGGGCCGCACGAGCGAATGCTCCCAGATCAGCAATGCTGCCACTATCGCGACAGCAACGAACCACAGACTGCCGGCACCGGCCGCTAGTCCCGTTGCGGCAAGACCGATCAGGGCCATGGCATGAAGCACTCGAGCGAGGCCTATCGCACCGCGCTCGCCAAGCGCTGCCGGCAGCGAGTGGAGGCCGTGTCTGCGATCGAATTCGATGTCCTGGAGAGCGTAGAAGATGTCGAACCCAGCCACCCATGTCATCACCCCTCCGGCCAGCGCGGGGAGGAGCCACCAGGGATCGCTCCAGCTGCCGGTGACGGCCAGGAATCCTCCGGCGGGCGCCATGCCGAGACCCAGTCCGAGCATCAGATGGGACCAGCGGGTGAACCGCTTGGCGTAGCTGTAGCCCAGCACCCAGCCAAGGGCGATCGGAGAGAGCGCGAAACACAGGGGGTTGAGCCGCCACGCCGCGACTACGAACAGTGCGGATGCGAGCGTTACGGCGCCGGCCGCCGCCGCCACGCCGATCCGGCCGGCGGGGATCTCGCGAGACGCGGTGCGCGGATTCAGCGCATCGACGTCGCGGTCGGCGATCCTGTTGAAGCCCATGGCCGCGAACCGCGCCGACGTGAAAGCCACCACCACCCAGAGCACCTGCATCGCCGTGACCGGCATCACGTTGCTGGCGAGTACCACGCCCACCATCGCGAACGGGAGCGCGAAGACCGTGTGTGGAAGCTTTACCAGGTTTGCGTACGCCACGAGCGACGATCCCCATCGCAATCCCCCTCCCCCTCCCCCTCCCGATCCACCGTCCCACGTCTGACCCTCGCGCGCTGTGTTCATCGTTGGGCGAGCCCCAGCTGTGGCCAGAGCTCGTCGACTCTCCGCCTCGTAGCCTCATCCATTTCGATCACCCGTGGCCACTCCCGGGTGAAACCCTCCTCGGGCCACTTCCGTGTGGCGTCGAGCCCCATCTTCGAGCCATATGTGAAGTTGCGGCTGGAGTGATCGAGCACGTCCATGGGACCCATCGTGAAGCGGGCGTCACGCTGCGGATCGAGGTTGTTGAGCGCCACCCACCACGCCTCCTGAGGATTGCGCACGTTCACATCCTTGTCGAGCACCACGATCACCTTGGCGAGCGACATCAGCCCCTGGCCCCACATGGCATTCATCACCTTGAACGCCTGGCCCGGATACTGTTTGTCGATGGACACGAAAACGAGATTGTGAAAGATCCCCTCCGCCGGCATGTGATAGTCCACGATCTCGGGAATCGTGAGCTTGAGCAGGGGGAGGAAGATCCGTTCGGTGGCATGCCCGAGATAGAAGTCCTCCATCGGCGGGCGGCCCACGATCGTGGTCGGGAGGATCGGCCGCTCGCGCATCGTTATGGCAGTGATGTGTACGAGCGGATACATGTCGGCAAGCGAGTAGAAGCCCGTGTGGTCGCCGAACGGTCCTTCCGTCACCAGCGGCTCTGCTGGATCGATGTAGCCTTCGAGCACGAAGTCCGACTCGGCTGGCACCTCGAGATCGCAGGTAAGCGCCTTGACCAGCGACACGGGCTTCTTGCGAAGGAAGCCGGCGAAGACGAACTCGTCCACCGTGGGAGGAAGTGGCGCCGATGCCGAATACATTGAAGGCGGATCGGCGCCAAGAGCAATGCACACGGGCATCCTCTCCCCCGTCTGCGCCATCTCGCGCCAGTGAGCCGCTCCCACCTTGTGGCGCTGCCAATGCATTGCCACGGTGTTGCGCGTGAGTTGCTGAACCCGGTACATCCCAACGTTCCGGATTCCGCGAACCGGATCCCGAGTAATCACCATCGGAAAGGTGATGTAGGGGCCGCCGTCCTCCGGCCAGCACTTGATGATCGGCAGGCGGTCCAGGTTCACCTCGTCGTCGCCCCACACGACCTGGCGGCATGGCGGATCCCCTCCGCGCGTGCGTGGGGGAAACTTGGCCACCTCCATCAGGCGCGGCAGAAGCGCGAGCTTTCCGAGAATCCCCTGGGGGGGCTTCGCGAGCTCGAGCAGCTCGGTGATCCGAGCGCCGATGTCGTCGAGTTCCCCGACACCCAGCGACATCGACATTCTCTTCATCGAACCGAACAGATTTATCCCCACCGGGAAGGCAGACCGGCTGCCATCGCGCAGAACGACGTTCTCGAACAGCAGCGCCGCGCCACCGCCCGGCTGCTTCATCACGCGATCGGCGATCTCGCACAGCTCGAGATCCACCGAGACCGGGTGCGTGATGCGCACCAGCTCGCCGGCGGCGTCGAGCAGCTCCACGAACTCCGTAAGGTTGTCCAAGCTCAACTCGGGACCTCTGCGGTGAGCGGGCACTCCCCGCAATGAATGGCGGCGACGCCAAAGCTGAGCGATCGCCACCAGACGTTGGCGAAGCCGGCACGCGTCATCCGACTCGCCAGCTCTTCCTCCACCGGGAAGTTAGCCACCGATTCGGGGAGGTATCGATACGCGCTCGGATGCCCGCTCACCAGTCCGCCGATGGCCGGAAGCACTCGTCGGAAGTAGAAGCGGTAGGCTGCACCAAGCAGCCGGGCACGCGGCATGGAAAACTCGAGGATCACGAAACGGCCTCCCGGGACGAGCACTCGCTTCGCCTCGAGGAGGCCGGCGTCGAGGTCCGCCAGATTGCGGATCCCGAAGGCGACGATCACGCCGGATGCCGCGCCATCGCGGAGCGGCAGCCGCAGCGCGTCCCCCACCGCGGGCACGACCGGAATGTCATGTACCTTGCTCCGTCCGGCGCGGAGCATCGGCTCGGCGAAGTCGGCTGCCACGACAGTACCGCCAAACCCGCTTGCTCGCGCCAGTGCCACTGCCACCTCCATCGTGCCCGCACAGAGATCCACGTACAGACCGGCAGGTCGGCGCCGCCAGTCGAGAGCGGCAATCGCGCGGCGCCGCCAGCGGCGATCGATGTTGAGGCTGAGCAGATGGTTGAGCAGATCGTAGCGCGGCGCTATCTCGGAGAAGATGCGCTGCACGTAGGCGCGCTTCTGCGCGCCGCCGGAAGCCGCCTCCAACGCTTCGCGCTGCTCGGTCTCGACTGCGGACATTGGTTGGAAAGCTCGCCGACCAGGAACCGAGCCGCAAGCACTTACGCTGGACTCAAGCGGCTGTCATCCGCTAACTTGCGCCCTGCTCGCGGCGTGGCGCTGGGTGGTTGCCCTTCCGCCCGCGTCCTGCTCCCGGACACCCTATCCGGATGCACCTGCCGCTCGATCTCGCCAACCTCCCCGACGCCGACGTCGCCCAGCTCGCAAAGGAGGGGCGGGAGGTGGCATTCCGCGAGTTGGTCCGGCGCTACGAGCGGCCGGTGTTTTCGCTCATCTATCGAATGGTGCGCGATCGGGAGATCGCCGAGGACCTTGCACAGGAGAGCTTCGTCAAGGTCCTCAACCACATTGATCGCTACCGTCCCGAGTTCAAGCTCTCGAGCTGGCTCTTCAAGATCGCGAACAATGTCACCATCGATCATTTGAGGAAGAAGCAGCTCGACACCATCAGCATCGAGGGCTCGCCACATGCCACGACGACGACCGAGGTGGAGTCCACCTCCTTCCAGCTGCGCTCGCACGGCGAGAGCGCCCTGGAGGAGCTCGAATCGAAGGAGCTTGGCTCAGCCATCGAACGTGCGATCGCGCACCTTCGTCCCGAGTATCGTTCGTGCATCCTGCTCAGACACGTCGAGGGGCGCTCCTACGAGGAGATTGCCGCTACACTCGATCTGCCTCTGGGCACGGTCAAGACATACATTCACCGCGCGCGGCACGAGCTGAGGGATATGCTTGGGCACCTCAGAGAGTAGGGCCGGAAGGCGGAACCAGGAAGCGCCAGGGACGGGGCGAGGCGGCAAGTGGTCTTCCAGCCCCCTTCCCCTGCTGCCCTGGCCTTTGGCCCTTGGCCTCAGGTCTTGGCCCTGACGCTTCCATGAAACCCGGCTCGAGCCGCACACGTAGTTACGCCAGGAGGCACCGTGGACAGACATTTACTCCCTGAAGAGATCGACCTGCTGCTGGATGGCGAGGTGGGCTTCGGCACCGCCCCGCTGAAAGCGCATGTCCGTAGTTGTGAGCACTGCCGGGCCGAGTTCGAAGACGCGCGCGCTCTCGTGGGGAAGTTGGAGCGCCTCCCCTATCTGACTCCCTCGCCGCTTTTCGCCGAACGGGTCATGGCGCGGGTTCAGGTGTTCGTGCCCTGGCATTTCGCGCTGATCGACTGGGCCCGCGCCTGGATGCCGCGGTCCAGGCCGGCGCTGGCCGCGGCGAGCGTATCTTTCGCAATCATTGCCGCGGCAATTACGATCGGCATGATCTGGGTGGCGTCGCGGTTCGACGCCGTCGTGTTCGCCCTCGGTATGGGTGTGGCGCGCGCCCGTGAACTGGTGCTCGCCACGATCGGCCGGGTGGCAGGTGAGCTGTTCGGCGAACCGGTGCTGGCGGCGCTTCGCGACGGCGGAACGGTCGGTATAACGGTCGCAATGTTGGCCCTGCTTCTGATGACAGTGGTGGCAGCGGGCGCCCTGCGGTTGCTTGCAGCCGGCGCGCACCGGCGCTGAGGCTGCCATGTCATTCCTCCGCGTCGTTGTTGCGCTGGCGCTGTGTGGTGCGCCGGCGGCGGCAGCCTCACAGCGCCCACTCACGAGCGCCGAACAGGACTCGGTACGCAGCTGGCTGAGCGCGCTCGGCCCCGAACTTGGCACGCACCGCGTGGATCCAGCCGCCGTCGTTCATGGCGAGCGAGTCGTCCGCGCATCGGAGCGGGTAAGCGGGGACGTCATGTCGTTTCGCGGTAACGTCGACGTTCACGGCGACGTCACTGGTAACGCCGTCGCCATTGGCGGCGATGTGATTCTGCGATCCACCGCCCACGTAGTTGGCGCCGCGCTGGCAATTGGCGGCACCGTAAGGCAGGAAGGCGGACGAGCCGAGGGCGAGATCCGGTCGCTTTCCGGGCACGAAGCGGGGATCGAGGCGCTGTTTGCCGAGCGTCCGTCGGCAGCACGCAGTCCTCGCGAAATGCTCTCCCTAACGGCCGGCTGGTTTGCGGTACTTGCCGCGATCGCCTTTGCCGTACTGCTGCTTGCGCGCTCGAATCTGGTCTCGATCACGGAGCGGATTCGCACCGATTTTGGCAAGGCCCTTGTCATGGGGCTGGCTGGTCAACTGGCGGTTGCGCCGCTGCTCGTTCTGCTGGTGGTGGGGCTCGCCATCACCCTCATTGGCATTCTCCTCATCCCATTCGTACTCGTCGCCTACGCGTTGGCTCTTGCGGGCGCGCTCACGCTTGGATTCCTGGCGATGGCGTACGCAAATGGACGGTCGCTCCGCCGTCGGGATAGTGGAGACGAAACAGTGGGTGACATCACCGCGAGCCTGATGATCGGACTCGGCGTGTACTTCGCGCTTTGGGCGATTGCGGCTATGGCAGGACCGCTGGGTATCGTCGGGTCGCTGTTGCGAGCGATGGTCGTGGTGATCACATGGGTAGCCGTCACGGTGGGACTTGGCGCCGTGATCCTCTCGCGCGTCGGCACGCGCTCATCCCCGGCACCGATCGCACGGGAGCCCGAGGAGGACGAATACTCCTGGCAGACGCCAACGCCGGTCTCAGGCGTGG
>CAYXRS010000007.1:0-53241 GCA_964467195.1 uncultured Gemmatimonadaceae bacterium | reverse complement strand
GCGTGGGCGGGAAGTAGTCGTACTCGATCGCGTAGCCCGCGCGCGTCATGCGCACCTGCTCCAGTCCCGGCACGGCGCGCAGGAACTCCAGCTGCACCTCGGCGGGGAGCGACGTCGAAAGGCCGTTGACGTAGAGCTCGTTCGTGTCGTGCCCTTCCGGCTCCAGGAAGATCTGGTGGCGCTCCACGTTCGGGAACTTGACGATCTTGTCCTCGACGCTCGGGCAGTAGCGCGGCCCGCGCGATGCGATCGCGCCGCCATACATCGCACTCCTCGCGATGTTGTCGGCGATGATGCGCTTCACCTCTTCGCCCGCCCAGGTGATCCAGCACGGCAGCTGCTCCGGGTGGCGCGTGCGATCGTCGTTGCGCCGGGGCTCCGGCCAGAAGTGCGACCAGGAGTAGTCGAACTGTTCGACTTCGCTCTCCTGCCGCTCGAGCCTGTCGTAGTTGACGAAGCGCCCATCGATGCGCGGCGGCGTGCCCGTCTTGAACCGTTCGGAGCGGAGCCCCAGCGCGTCCAGCTGCTCGGCCAGGTGGACCGCCGGCGCGTCGCCCGCGCGCCCTCCGGCCATCGCTGTAGTCGTTCCGATGTGGATCCGTCCGCGGAGGAAGGTGCCCGTGGTGATCACCACCGCCCGCGCGCCGAAGCGGCGTCCCTCCAGCGTCTCGATGCCGACCACGCGGCCGTCGGCTTCGTCGAACAGGAGACGGGCGACCGTTCCCTGGATCGTGTGCAGATTCTCGTGCTCCTCGAGCAGCGAGCGAACCGCGCGGCGGTAAAGTCCACGGTCGCACTGGGCGCGCGGTGCCCAGACCGCCGGGCCCTTGCTGCGGTTGAGCATTCGGAACTGGAGCATCGCCAGGTCGGTCGCCCGGCCCATGATCCCGCCCAGCGCGTCGACTTCACGAGCGACCGTGCCCTTGGCCACTCCGCCGATCGCAGGGTTGCAGGACATCTGGCCGATTGTCTCCAGAGCGGACGTCACCAGTCCGGTGCGCGCGCCCAGGCGGGCGGCGGCAACGGCGGCTTCGGTGCCGGCGTGGCCGGCGCCTACCACTAGGACGTCGAGGGAGAGCTCGAATGGCACTTCGCTGTAACTCGGTCCGGGTCTACTGGTTCGATTGCGTCAACGCGCGAGCGACTGACGAAAGTTAACCGATGTTACAGGCCGCGCGCGAACCTGCGGAACGTCTGGCACTGGTAATCTACCGACACCCGAACGACTTCCCCGCCAGCCATTTGGAGGGGTGATGGCGGAGATCTGGAGGAGGTGATGGCGAAGACCGTGGCCGGGTACGCTGAGCGCGTGGGCGGAGCCAGGCACAGGCCGGTTGCCGGGCGAGATCCTCCGCACTCAAATTCTACCACAGCGGCCAAGTGACGCGAGGGTGCGCACGACAGCGGAGGAGGTCTCATGACCACGTACGACATCGTTACGGTTGGCGGCGGCGTTGGCGGAGCGGCCCTGGGCAGGGCGATGGCGGAGCGAGGCTATCGCGTGCTGATCGTCGAGCGTACGACGCGGTTCACGGACCGCGTTCGCGGCGAGTTCATCTTCCCGTGGGGTGTGGCGGAGGCGAGGGAGCTGGGCGTGTACGACCTGCTCATGCGTGCAGGCGCACACCACCCGACGTACTGGACCGATTACGCGGGGCCCGATCCTCTGCCTCCCCGGAACTTCGTGGAGGATACGGCGGTGAAGCTTCCTGGGCTCTGTATGTACCACCCACGAATGCAGGAAGCGTTACTCGAGGGCGCGGCGGCGGCAGGCGCCGAGATTCGGCGTGGCACACGTGTGCACAAGGTGGCACCGGGTCGAGCACCCACGGTTCTCCTTGATGACGCCGGCCGACAATCCACCGTGGTCGCCCGGCTGGTGGTTGGTGCGGATGGGCGGTCATCGATGGTGCGAAAATGGTGCGGCTTCACGTCGCGCGACGAACCGGCCGGCAACAGCTTCACCGGTGTGTTGCTGGAGAACGTTCCGGCGTCCGCGGACAGCAGCATATGCATGATCAATCCGGATGCGTCGCGCATGGTGCTCTATGTTCCGCAAGCGGAGGATTCGGGTCGTGCCTACCTGGGATCTCCCTCGGACAGCGGCATGCGACTCCAGGGAAGCGTCCACTTCGAGGCTTTCCTGCAGGAATGCACGAACAGCGGACTGGCGAGTGGACTGTTCGACGGCGCGCGCCAAGCGGGACCGCTGGCCACGTTCGACTGTGGCGACTCCTGGGTGGAGCATCCCTACAACGAGGGCACCGCGCTGATTGGTGACGCTGCCGCGACGGCTGATCCGACGTGGGGGCAGGGCCTGTCTCTTACGCTGCGCGGCGTACGCGAACTGCGGGATGCGCTGCTGGCGAACGACGACTGGGATGAAGCCGGCCACGCTTATGCCGACGCACACAACCAATGCTATGCGAAGGTACGGACGGCGGAGTCGTGGTACACGAAGGTCTTCATGCAGACCGGGCCGGACGCCGACGCGCTTCGTGCGCGAGTGCTTCCGCAGATGGCCTCGGAACCGTTCTTCCTTCCGGACACGCTGATTGCCGGGCCGGACTTTGCGCCTCCCACCGCCGAGCACCGCGCCCGGATATTTGGAGACGCGGCAGCGCTCGATCACGCGCGTGGCGTTACAGCCGAATGACCCGATCACCAGAAAGAACGCGGGGTCCAGCGCGCGTCCCCTGACGCACGACAGACCCCGCTAAACTGGACCGAGCGGCGCGGAGCGCCGGTCAGCTGCTTGAAGCCTTAACGGCTTCCGGCGATCCGTGCCGCGCTAAGGTCAGTAGACAATGGATCACCTCCCCGGTTTCTGGTTGAACTGTCAGGGCGAATTCCCAATAGCCGCGTGAAAGGTAATGAGGTGCGCGCGGGAATGTGAAGTGGCCAGAGGGAGCCTAGCCCTTCGCCATCGCATCCCTCAGCCGCGGCCGCTCCGACACTACGTTCGCCACCAGCAGCCCCGCCGCCAGGGCCACGGCGATGAGGAACATTCGGAAGCCGTCGTCGACGCCCACCATCGTGTCGCGATCGAGAAGCGAAGCCAGCGATCGAAGTCCAACGCTCCCCGGCACTAGCAGCAGAAGTCCAGGCACCAGAAGAACCTGCGGCGGCCGCTTGGTGGCGCGCGCATACCAGTTGCCGGCGACACCGGCCACGAACGCTCCGCCGAAGGCGCCTAGCTCCGGGCCCAGTGCCGCCGAGCCGAGGCGCGCGCCTCCGAACGCCAGGATGCTGCCGAGCATGATCCAGCCGGCATCCCGGGGCTCGGCCTTCAGCAGCACGGCAAAACCGAGCGGGGCGAGCAGCAGCACCGGGAGCAGCGTCCACTCGGGCAACGGAATCGCATCGCCGCCGAGCACCGGCCCCGTGAAGAGCGTGACGACCTGCGATCCAAGCGCAATCCCGAATGCGATGCCGAGCAGCAGCACGATCCCTCCCATCAACCGCGCCGTGCCGGAGGCAAGATGCCTGGTCGCGAGCTCGTTGATGGCCGTCGTGAGGGTGAGCCCCGGGATCAGCACGATCACGCCCGCCAGCGTAGCCAGGAAGATCGAGAACGGAAATCCGAGCACGGCAAGCAGCGTGGCCAGCATTGACGCAGCAATGGCGGCGAGAATCTCGAACACGCGGCCAATGCTCGGCACGCGCCCGGCGATCAGTGCAAGACTTCCGGTGACGAGGCCGATCAGCAAGGCCGCGACCATGTCGCGCCACCCGCCGCCGAGAAAACGTGCCGCGCTCGCCGACACGATCCCGAATGCGATTGTAGTGAGCCAGGATCCATAGCGTGGAGCGGCGGCTTCGATGGTCTCGAGACGCGTCAGTCCGTTTCGCGGTTCGCGTTCTCCACTCAGTACCTGGCGCGCCACCTCGTCCACCTGTGCAAGTTTGCCGAGGTCGGGATCTCCCGGCTCTACCCGAATCATGAACGTTCGCTGATCGTCCTGCGGGCCGAACGATGCCATGATCGACGTGGGCGTCGAAAAGAACTGTGCCTCCAGCTCGAGCTTGGCTGTGGCGAGCTTCAGCGCCTCCTCCAGTTGCGGCGCGGAATAGCCAGTGGCGTGCAGCGACCGCCCGAGCCGGAGCACGAACGAGATTCTGGGATCGGATGTGGCTGGTAGGTGTGGCTCGGCGATGGTCATCAGATCGTGTGCACGCTATGCCGGACGCGGAGCCATGAACCTCTGCAGCGTTCGTCAGACCAGCGACGAAGACTCGACGGCGTGGGGTGCCGTCAGAAATGCCACGCCACCGGCCCGCGCGAGCCAGGAAGATACACGCACTGTGTGCCAGTGCGAATGCTGCGGTCCAGGTGCTCGCCAAGGGCCGGGTTGTGCTCGCGAATCCGGTCCATCGCGAAGCGCACGGCACGGGTCACGCTGGCACGCGCGCGTTCCGACGCGACTCCCGCTCGCCGGTCCCGACCGCCAAACCCGACGGCGCGCGACAGCTCGCGAATGAGGAACTCACGCTCGGCCTCCGCCTGCGTCTCCCGTTCGGTATCGCCCGCCGCGCGCGAATCCTCGATGTCTTCCTCTATCTCGGCGAGCCGCCGCCGATAACTCTCCTTTGCGCGCGCGTCGAGCATCTCGCCGGCATCGCCGCGTGCACTCATCACGCCGCTCTCCGTCTCAGGCTCCGGAGTCCAGCCGCGCTCGCCGGCGACCAGGTCGAGCACGTGAAACTCTCGGCCGGGATCGGCGAGGATCCGCGCGAGGTATCGGAGTCCCTTCGCGTCGCGCAGGCGATCGGTGCGGCCAGCGAACGTCACCGACCAGTACTCTCCCTCCCGTCTGAACTCGTTCAGATGCCAGGCAACGTCGTCGTCAGACTCGAGTGACTCCGCAGACACTCGGGTCTCATCCGCCAATGCGGCCTCGATGGTTCGGTCTCGTGCGACAGCGCCTGACGAGTGCGCCGACTGCGCGTGAAGCATTGCGCCCACTCGCTCGAAGCCCGATCGGGCCGCGCTGAACTCCAACGCGGCGCGCTCTTCGTTCCCATCGGCGCGGTACGCTCGCGCGAGACCGAGGCGCGCCAGCGCAGTCTCGAACGGAGCGTTGATCTGGTTGCAGAGCTCCGCGGAGGTCTCGAAATCGTGGCGGGCGCGTGCCGAATCACCCTCTGCCAGAAGGACCCTCCCGCTGGCGAGCGCCGCGGCCGCCACCAGCGGCTTGCTCTCGAACGTCGCTGCCACCCGCCGTAGCTCATCCGCAGCCCATCGCGCCCGCTCGAGATCGCCGGCCGCGATCGCGATCTCCACCTGCGCTTCGAGCAGCGGCGCTCGGCGAAGCTCCGTATTCGGCGGGAGTTCCTTGGATGGAACCTTCAGCGGACGCTCGAGGGCATCCCGGATCGACGCGGCCGCGAGAGCGACGTGTCCTCGCGCCAGCTGCACCATGGCCAGCCCGGGCTGCGGATCCCAACCGGCGTGCATTGCTTCCATGAACGCCTCTTCGGCTCCATCCAGATCCCCGACGCGTAGCCGGATCCGGCCGAGCTCAGTGAGCGGCCACCCGAGCTCTCGTCGCACGTACGGGCGGAGCTCGTCGCAGGCCAGGAGCGCTTCCTTCTCGGCGTCGCTGCTGAAGCCCCGCAGCCGGAGAATCTCGGCGCGATGCACGCGGCAGCGCCCATGCAGGCTTCCTATGGGCTGACCGTGGCGCCAGCGTTCCATGGCCTGGGTCCATTCCTCGGCCAGGTCGTACTGCGCGACCGCCTGAAGCGCGCACACCAACTCGCAGTAGACCAGACCCGTCAGCATCGGATCGAGCTCACCGGACACTGCGGCGACGGCAGCTTCATCCAGAAGATCGAGTCCCTCGCGGACCTCGCCGGCCAGGATCAGACTGCGCGCTTCAGCGATTCGCCCGACTGCGGCAGCCGCCGGATCACGCCTCGTGCCGACTTCTATGGCTTGTCGTGCCCACCGGCGGGCCGCCTGAAAGTCACCCGAGAGGAGTCGCTCGTAGCTCCGGACGACGGCGAGCCACGCGTGCACCGGCGTCTCGTCCTGATTCTGGAGGAGTCGTTCTGCCCGCCTCAGCCACCCGCGAACGGGCGCCATGAGAGCGGTGTCGAAGAGCATATGCAGGGCGACACGTATCGCCGCTCCGGCTGCCGCAACTAGATCCCCTGCCCGAAGGTTAGCCGAGTGCGCCCGCTCCCACGCTTCGATGGTCACGTCCAGGTGACCGGCGGAGTACGCGACATTGGCGAGAAGCGCGAGGTCCGCCGCGCTCAGCTCCCCGTCCGCGTCGGCCTTCATGAGAAGGTCGTGGGCCTCTGGCCACTCGCCTCGTGATGCGGCCTCGCGCCCCCGTTCGAGGAGGGTGTCCGTCATGGCTGGCCTTCTCCGGCTCTGGCCGGTACCGGTGGGTGTGACGGAAGGAGTTCCCGCGGTAACTGCGATTCTCACGCAACAGCAACAGGGCCGTGCCTCTGCAATTCCATCGTCGCCAGCACCGGCACCCGAGTACCCCCCCCGCGGACGAACTTAGGAGGAGCCATGAGAATCGCAAAGGTCAACGGAGTAGAGCTGGAGTACGAGATGAGCGGCTCGGGTGAACCGGTGCTGCTGATCAACCCGCTCGTGCCCGGGGCATTCATGCCCTTGCTTTCGGAGCCGATTCTGGGAAGCCGCTACCGGATGATCCGATACAACAAGCGAGGATGGGGTGGCAGTACGCACACGTCGCCGCCGGTCGGCATGGCAGACCATGCGGCGGACGCCGCAGCGCTCCTCGACTACCTGGACTTCCCGGCCGTCCACGTAGCTGGCCACTCGAGCGGGGGGACGATCGCTCTTCAACTGGCTCTGGATCATCCGGATCGCGTTCAGACGCTCGCGCTTCTGGAGCCCGTGCTGCTGGGTGTTCCCAGCGCCGCGGCCTTCCTCGAGAAGGTGAAGCCTGCCCTCGAAGCTTTTGGTGCAGGGAATGCCGAGCTGGCGATCGCCCTGTTTCTCAGCGCGGTAAGCGGACTCCAGTGGGACGCGTGCCGGAAGACGTTCGAGGGTGCCGCGCCCGGTGCCGTCGCGCAGGCCATCGAGGACGTCGACACCTTCTTCGGTGTCGAGCTGCCGGCCCTGGGCTCATGGACGCTCACGGAGGCTCAGACGGCAACGATATCGAAGCCGGTTCTGTCGGTACGTGGTACGGAGACAGAGCCGCTCTTCGCGGAGGGGGCGGAGTTTCTGGGCGCGTGGCTTCCGGAGGTGGAAGAGGCATCGGTGCGAGGTGTGGGCCACCTTCTGCACCTCCAGCAGGCCGAGCCTGTAGCGCGACGAATGGCCGCATTTTTTAGCCGGCACGCCATGCCGCAGGAGGGGCGAGGCTCAGCCCGGCGCGACGACCGGGCTCCGGCTGCGCTCGCGTAGATTCGCCGGACGCAGGCGCCGCTCCACCAGCGCCAAGGCACCATCGACGAGCAGTGCCAGCAGCGCCGCCGGGATGGCGCCGGCCAGAATCAGCCGTGTATCGGCCAGGGCGAGTCCTTCCACGATCGGCGAGCCCAGCCCGCCGGCGCCGATGAACGCGGCCAGCGTTGCCGCTCCAACGGTGATCACCGCCGCGGTGCGGACGCCGGACATGATCACCGGCGCTGCCAGCGGCAGACGCACCCACAGCAGGCGCTGGCGCGCGGTGGTACCGAGCGCTTCGGCGGCCTCCACGGCATCGGGATCGGCGTTGCGAACACCAGTGTAGGTTCCGCGCGCAATCGGGTACAGCGCGTAAAGCCATAGCGCCACCAGCGCCGGCACCACGCCTATTCCGAACAGCGGAATCATGAACGCGAGCAGCGCGATGCTCGGAATAGTCTCGATCACGCCGAGCGTGCCAATAATACCTTCGGCGGCGCGACGCGTGCGCTCCAGGGCGAGTCCCAGCGGCACTGCCACAACGACGGCGGCGCCGAGAGCGGCGAGTACGAGCAGAATGTGCCGCAGTGTGCGGGAGAGCATCAGTCTGCCGCTCATCCCGGGGATCGCCGTCGCAGCGCCATCACGCCCTTGGCGCCCTTCCACCACCAGCTCGAATATCTCGGCAAGCGCATCGCGTGCCACCGACGCCACGTTCTCCCGATCGACCTCCACTCGGCGGTTGAGCGCACGCATGCGCTGCTCGTCCAGGCGGCCGCTCAGCAATGTGAGCGTCGCGATCGCGTCCGGTCGCTCGCGCGCCAGCCGCGGGCTCACCAGCGCCGCTGCCTCGTACGGCGGGAAAAAGCGAAGGTCGTCCTCCAGCGTTACCAGGTCGTAACGAGCGAGCAGACCATCGGTGGAGTAGCCATCGATCACGTCGACATCGCCGCTGGCGAGCGCCCGATACTTCAGCGCAGGCGACAGCGGGCGCGTCACCCTGAATCGCATGCCGTATGCGCGCGTGAGTCCGGCCAGGCCATCGGGACGCCCGATGAAATCGGCGGTGAAGCCGGCATTGAGACTTCCGCTGGCACGAGCCAGATCGCTGAGCGTGCGCAGCCCGTGCTCCGCCGCGGTCTTGCGACGTACGGCGATGGCATACGTGTTCTCGAAGCCGAGTGGCGGCAGCCATCTCACACCGTACTGCTCGTTGAAGCGCCGCGACACGTGCGCGAACACCGCGCGCGGATCTCGTGCGATCGAGTCGGCAAGAGAGTCGTGGAGAATGGCGACGAGCCCGGTGCCGGTGTACTCGGGATAGACGTCGATCGCGCTGGTGCGAAGCGCGCCGAATGCCACCTCAGTTGCACCCAGTCCGGGACGACGCGCCACGGCGATGTCCTGCGACTCCAACAGCTGCGCGAACATTTCTGCCAGCAGGAAGGATTCGCCGAACGGCTTGGAGGCGACGACCACCGCGCGCTCCTGCGCCGGCAGAATGCCGGCCATGATCAGCGCGATCAGCACCGTTATCCGCTTCACAGCGCCAACCTCTGCGCAGCGCCAAGCGCACGGGCCACGAGCGCACTCACGTACGTGGTGGCCGGTGCCTCGCGCAACGCGGACATCGAGCCGCGCTGCTCGACGCGTCCGGCGCGCATCACCGCGATCTCATCCGCCAGCCTGGCGGCTTCGGCGAGGTCGTGCGTCACGAGAAGCGTGGTGACACCAAGCTCTCCGCGAAGTCGCGCGAACGCGTCCTGCATTTCGGCGCGCGTGATTGCGTCGAGCGCACCGAATGGCTCGTCGAGCAGGATCGCACCCGGCTGCGCGGCGAGCGCTCGCGCGATCGCTACCCTCTGTCGCTGGCCGCCGGACAGCTCGTGCGGATAGCGCTGTCCGTGCACCGCGGCATCGAGTCCCACCAGCGCGATTACATGCGCGACCGCCGACGGGTCGCTCCGTCCGAGTGATCTCAGTACCAGGCCCACGTTCTGAGTAACGGTCCAATGCGGCAACAGACCGCCCTGCTGCTGCACGTAGCCCAGACGGCGACGCAATGCTATCGCGTCCTGCTCACGGACGCTGGCGGCGCCCACTCTCACGTCGCCCTTGTCTGGCCGCACCATGCGATTGAAGCAGCGCAGCAGCGTGCTTTTCCCGGATCCGCTTTCGCCTACCAGCGCGAGCGTCTGTCCGGCGGCGACGTCGAGCGATACGCCGTCGAGCGCGACGACATTGCCGAACGAGTGACGGATCTCGCGCGCCGACAGACTCAGCGACATTCCGCTACACCTCCCTGGGCGTGCCGCGGACGGTGAGCCACGAAACCATTGCTCCCGCCGCGCACAGCACCGCGCAGATCCACATTGCGCGCCGGAACCCTTCGGTGAGCGGCGCACCGCCCAATTGCTGAAGTCCGCCAATTCCTGCGGCCAGGGGTATTGCCGCCGTCGCGATCAATCCTGCCAGTCGCGCTACGGCGTTGTTGACACCAGATGCGAGTCCTGCACGCGGCCTGCCGAGCGATTCGAGCACGGCGGCGGTGAGCGGCGCGACGAGTGCGGTGAGCCCGAGGCCGAACACGACAATACCGGGAAGCACGTGGGTGGTGTACGCACCACCGGGCTGCACTCGCGTAAGCAGCACGAGCCCCACTCCGGCCACGAGAGCGCCCGCCGACATCGGCAGTCGCGGTCCTACCCGTTCCGCCAGCCGCCCGGCAAATGATGAGCCGAGCACCAGCAGCGCGTTCACAGGGAGCAGCGAGCTGCCTGCCTGCAGCGCCGAGTAGCCCAGCACGTTCTGAAGAACCAGAATGAGCAGGAAGAGCACGGCACCCAGCGCGCCGTAGATCAGGAAGGTGGCGACGTTCGCTCCCGTGAACTGCCGTGACCGAAAGACATCGAGCTCGACCAGCGGATGTCGTGCTTGCCATTCGACCATGACGAATGCGCCGAGGAGAAGGGTTCCAACGATGATGCCGGTAACGACGAGCGGCTCCGAGAAGCCTGCCGCTGGTCCGGAGATCAACGCCGCCACCAGAGCTCCCAGGCCGGCCGTGACGAGCAGCGCGCCGAGATAGTCCACTCTGCCAGTCGCGCGGGAACCCTCTCTCGCGTCCGGCAGATCGCGCGGAATTGCGACTGCGGCCGCCAGCGCGAAGGGCACTACGAGCCCGAACACCCAGCGCCACGAAATTGCGCTCACGACGGCGCCTCCCACCAGCGGTCCGATCGCCGTCCACGCCGCCGCTCCCGCCGCCCACTTGCCGATCGCCGCGCCGCGTTCCTCACCGCTGAACGTCTGCTCGAGGAGCGCGAGCGAGTTGGGGACGAGGAGCGCGCCCGTGATCCCCTGCATTAAACGCAGCGCCCAGAGTAGCTCCGCGGTGGGTGCAAGGGCGCAAAGCGCCGACGTGACCGCGAATCCGGCCGCGCCTATGCGGAAGACGAGATCGCGGCGGTATCGATCACCGAGTGCTCCGCCGAGCAGGATGAGCGATCCGAGCGTGAGCAGGTACGCGTTCACTACCCACTGAAGGCCATCGATCCCGAGCGCGAACTCGCGACCAATGGAGGGGAGCGCGACGATAACGACCGTGGATTCGAGAAACACCGCGCCCGAACCGAGGATCGAGGCGGTGAGGACGAGGCGCTTCCCGCCGGCGGAACGGAAGGTCAAGGTGAGACGAAGCTGAGGACGGCGCAGCCGACTGTCCAGACGAGCGCCGCCCTCGAGCTTGTCTCAACCCATTTTCGGCAGATACTCGTCTAGCCGCTCGTAGCTCTGTGCCCAGCCTTCCGTCATTCCCGTCTCGGTTGCGGCCTCGCGCGCCTTCTTGGACGGATAGAGGACGGTGCAAGTCATCGTCGTCTTGCCGCCCTCCTCGGTGAGGACCAGGGTGTTGAGCGTTTCCGGCCACTCGCCCCCCACTCCTCCGTGTTCACGAGCCGTTCGTGGGGAACGATCTCCTTGTAGACGCCTCGCATTCCGAACTCCTCGCCATCTGACTTGCGCCACACCCAGTGCCACCTTTCAGTGTTTGCAGATGCTCATCCAGGCGGTCGAAGCTGGCGTCCCAGAATCGACGGAAGTCTTCGGCGAACTCGGCGACACCCTTGAGCGGCGCCGGTTCGAGACGGCAGGGACGCCACTGCGCCTCGCGCCCTCGCGATATCAGACCGGCGCGCTCGAGCACCCGGAGGTGCTTAGAGACGGCCGGTCCGCTCATCGCGAATGGCGCTGAGATCTCCTTGACGGTGGCCGGGCCGGAGGCCAGCCGGGTGAGGATTGCACGCCGCGTGGGATCGGCGAGTGCTGCGAGCGTGGTGCTAAGGGTGTCTACTGTCAACTGTATAACCACTTGGTTATCTAACTTAATGGTTAGATAATACGGCCGTGAGGGTCTGTCAACTGCCGCGCTGAACGTGGTGCGCCGGTTCGCCTTGACCGACTCGCTACCGAGTAATCGCCCGGTCGATTCAGGCCGCGTTTGCCGAAACCCTGGCGGGGGGTTAGATGGGTCGGCGGAAGCACCGGCGGCCGACCATCGCCTGGCGGATAAGCTTGGTCTCACGCAGCTCTAGCCAGTCTGAGGTCGGCGCGTCATCTCACGCGCCGCAGATCGTCTCGATCGACCGCTTTCTGGAGGAGTTGCGTGGCTTCCACCAGAGCGACGCGCTCTGAACTACTTCATGCGTGACTGAAGCCGATCTGACGCCGCTCACCGTGGACGCGGCCACGATAGTCGCATTCGTCGGCTACCTCGCGGTCGTGCTCGGGATCGGTGTGTTCGCGGCGCGATACTCGTCGGCGGGGCTTGGCGAGTTCTTCGTGGGCGGCCGGCGGATGCACCGTTTCGTTGTGGCGCTGTCGGCCGTCGTCTCCGGTCGCAGCGCCTGGCTGCTGCTCGGCCTCACGGGGATGGCGTACACCATCGGTGTATCGGCAATATGGTCGGCGGTCGGTTACATCGTGGTCGAGCTGCTGCTGTTCCTCTACTACGCTCCGCGACTGCGGCGATTCGCCGAACGGCACGATACCGTCACGCTCCCCGACTTCTACGCGGCGCGCTTTGCCGATAAGAGCGGCGCGCTGCGGATCCTGCTGGCGCTGGTCATCCTCACCTTCATGGTGGCGTACGTGTCGGCGCAGTTCGTGGCCGGCGGGAAGGCGATCGGCGCGAGCTTCGGCTTACAGCCGGAAACCGGGATCATGCTCACCGCCTTGATCGTGCTCGGCTACACGGTTCTGGGTGGGTTCGTGGCCGTCAGTCTTACCGACACGCTTCAGGGCATCCTGATGCTGTTCGCGCTGGTAGCGCTGCCGGCGATCGCCATCGGTTCGGCGGGTGGTGGCGCGGCGGTGATTTCGGAGCTGCGCGCATTCGACCCAACGATGCTGGATCCGCTTGCGATCGGCGTGGGAGCGTTCATCGGTGCGGTCGGCATTGGCCTGGGCTCGCCGGGCAACCCGCACATTCTGGTGCGCTACATCTCCATCCGCAGCGCGGCGCAGCTCCGCTACGCGGCGGTGGTGGGTACATCGTGGAACGTGGTGATGGCGGTCGGTGCGGTGGTGATCGGGGTCGTCGGGCGCGTGCACTTCCCCGATGCCGCACTGCTCGGCGGCGACACCGAGAATCTGTACCCGCTGCTCGCTCGGCAGCAGCTGCCGCCGGCGTTTTTCGGGCTGGTGGTTGCTGCGGTGTTCGCCGCGATTATGTCGACGGCGGACTCGCAGCTCCTGGTAGCGGCGTCGAGCGTGGTTCGCGACGTCTACGAAAAGGTCGCGCGTCGCGGCCGCCCGGTGAGCCGGCGACTGCTCGTGCTGTACAGCCGCATACTCGTGATCGTGTTAGTGGCGGCGGCGCTGGCCCTCGGCCGGATCGCCGAAGAGCTGGTGTTCTGGCTGGTGCTGTTCGCCTGGGCGGGGCTGGGCGCGGCTATCGGCCCAACCTCGCTGCTGGCGCTATTCTGGAGGCGCACCACGCGCGCGGGGGTGGCGGCGGGGATAGTGGCCGGTGCGTTGACGACGATCATCTGGCGGCTCGTCCCCGAGCTGCGATCCATAGTGTACGAGCTGATCCCAGGCTTCGTTGCCGGCTTGCTCGTCACCGTGCTGGTGAGTCTTCTCACGCGACCGCCGCCGGATGTGGAAGCGCTGTTCGACGCCATGGAGCAGCAGCGCGACAGCTCCCCCTGACGTCGATGTGACGGCCCGCACACACCCTTGCGACTGCTGGGGTGGGAGAGCGAAGCGGTTTGAGAGGACAAGAACGGGCCGGCGGTGAGCCGGCTCGCTCGCGCCGCAACAGCTCCACGATCACTTCTTGACGGTCAGGTCAGGCGTCCATATGCTGACGTTCGGCGTACAGGACGCCTCCCGTCCGCGGACAGGACCGAGTCCACCTGGTCAGGCTCCGAGCAACCGGTTCTCACGAACCTCCTTCGCCCGACGCGAGCGGACCCCGGGCATCTTCAAGGAGGCTCGTCATGCCCGCTCGTCGCCTTCCCGTCAGGCCTGATCTGGATCAGCTAAGACATCAGGCCAAGGACCTGCTCCGCGCCATCCGGCGGGGCGATCCACCTGCCGCCGCGGATTTCAGGGAGTACCACCCCGAGACGATCGATCCGGGGAACGCGAAGCTCGCCGATGCGCAGCTGGTGCTGGCGCGGAGCTACGAGGCTCCGAGTTGGCCTCGGCTGGTGCAGTCGTGCCAGCTGGTCGACGCCATCTGGCGCGATGACCTAGATGCGGTTCGGGATCTGGTCGTCAGACATCCGCACTTGCTGCATGAACCCGCCACGATTCGCAACAGCAACTGGGGGCCGCCCCTGACCTACGCGGCGAACCTCGGGCGCGACCGGATCATCACCATGCTCCACGAGCTCGGCGCGACGGACCTGGAGTCTGGCGTCGGACGTGCGACGCTCCAGGGCAAGATAGGCACGGCGCGAATGCTGTACGGGATGATGGACGCCCCGCGGGTGCCCAGTGACGCGCTGGGCGGACCGGCGTACACGCTCAGCGCGCAAGGGACGGCGCTCATGCTCGAGTTGGGCGCGCAGGTGCGTGACGAGAAAGGTGAACGGCTCGCACCCGTGGACGTGGTGCTCGAGACGGACAGCCGCAAGCCGGACGCCAAGCATCAGATCCTCGAGATGTATGTGAAGCACGGGCTCGAGCTCCCTGACACGCCGACCATGGCTGTGCATCGTGGGCGGATAGATCTGCTGGAGGAGCATCTTCGCCGCGATCCAGGGCTCTTGCACCGAACCTTCGCGCACGAGGAGATCTACCCGCCGGAGCTCGGCTGTCATGACGAGATACTGGCGACTCACGGAACGTCACTGGCGGGAGCCACGTTGCTGCACATGTGCGTGGACTACGACGAGATCGAGATCGCGCGATGGCTCCTGTCGCGAGGGATGGACGTGAATGTGAGGGCGGCCGTCGACGCCGAGGGTTTTGGCGGCCATACGGCGCTCTTCGCCACGGTGGTATCGCAGCCGAACTACTGGATGAACCACGACGGCAAGCCGCAGGTGGCGCCCTTTGCAGAGCTCCTGCTCGACAACGGCGCCGAACCTAACGCGCGCGCGTCACTTCGCAAGCAACTGCACCCCGGCTACGGGGAAGAGGCCATGCACGAGTATCGCGACGTGACGCCGCTGTCCTGGGGCGAGCGGTTTCACCGACGGATCTTCGTGAGCGAGCCAGCCATGCGGCTGATCGCGGAACGGGGAGGGCGAAGCTGACGGCCGCCGGCGAGATTCATTTCCTCTCTCAGGGGAAAGCTTCGAATGGGACATCGACGGTCGAGGCCTTGCGCATGCTGGCGCAGCTGGAAGATTGTGAAGCGGAGGGGATCCGCGGAGATGGCTGTCAAAGGCGGTTGAGGGGTCGTTGGGTGGAGGACTTCCCAGCGCGCACACAGGCCGGTTCGCGTGAAGCTCCACCCGTTCGGCGTACCACTTTCAAATGTTCTTTGGGGGGGCGTCATGATTTCTCCTGCAACGCTAGCTGTCCTGATCGCGAGTGCCGCGGTTACGATTTCGCTTGTCACCAGCCGTGCGGAGGCGCAGGACACGTCGCTGAGCGTCGGCGATCGGGCGCCCTCGTTCCAGGCGGTAGGGGATGATGGCCAGCTCTGGCGGAGCGAAGAGCACGTAGGCAGGACCATCCTGGTCGTGTACTTCTATCCTGCTGCCATGACGGATGGATGCACCAAGCAGGCGTGCAGTTTCCGCGACAACCGGAGCCAGCTTCAGGAACTGGGAGCGGAAGTGGTAGGGGTGAGTGGAGACCGGCTCGACAACCTGCGGGCCTTCAAGGGTTCCAACATGCTGAACTTCCCGCTGCTCTCGGACACTGAAGGAAGCATCGCGCGTGCGTTCGGCGTGCCGCTGGGCCAGGGGGGCACAATCAGGCGCGAGGTGGACGGACAACAGCTGGAATTGACGCGCGATGTAACGGCGGCGCGCTGGACGTTCATCATCGGCAAGGATGGCAGAATCGCGTACAAGGAGACGCAGGTGGATCCGGCCGGCGACGGTGAAAGGGTGGTTGCCGCACTGAGGAGGCTGGCGCGGAACTGAGTATGGCGGTTCTCCAATGCTGATCATGCGTACTCCCGCCGATCAATCCGACACGTTTCGCGGCTTACGGCGCGCGGTCGTCGGCTACTATCTCGCAGTGGTCGGAGCCGTCGGGGTGATGGTGGGCGGCATCTTCGACCAGTTGGTGCCCCGACTGCTACCGTCACATGAGGCCTTTCTTGGCGTGGCGCCTGGCGCTGCCTCGCCTCAGGTGAGCGCAATGGTGCTCCTCCTCCTGCATACGCTGGGTGCCAGCCTCACGGCACTCGGCCTCACAGTGCTGGCGCTCCTCGTGGCATGGAGGCGCACTGGTATCCGCTGGATGGCTCTGGCGGCAGCCGCGGCAACGCTCCTTGCTGAAGGCGTGAATGCATACGGCATCTTTCGTGTCGGCTCACAACTGTTCTGGGGCCCGCTCGCCATCATGGCCCTCGTGATTGCTGGTGTTGCAATCGCGCTTACCGCCCCGGTGCCGGTGAGCACCGTCCCAAGCTTCAGACCCGACCAGCAGGTACAGGAGAGCACCCGTGGCGTGGAACCGTCGTGATTTTCTCAGCGTTTCATCACTGGTGGGCCTGGGCAGCCTCACTGCCGCCACCTTCGTGTTCGTTTCGGCCTCGGCTCTTGGGTCGGGGCTGCCAGCTCAGGAGCGCCCGTTGGGCACGCTTCGCGAGCAGGCGGAAACCCAGCAACGTTGGCTGCAACTCCGTCTGGAGCGCGTGCTCCCCCGGCTGATGCGCGAGCACGGGGTGGACATGTGGATCATGCCGAACCGCGAGTACAACGAAGACCCCGTCTTCTTCGCACTCGTTTCTCCCACCACGATGGCGGCGCGCCGTCGCACCATCTACGTCTTCCATGATCGCGGCCCCGACCTCGGCGTTGAACGCATCGCCATTGGTGGGACGTCGCAGGGTGGGCTGTACACCGTTGTGCGCGACCCGGCCGCGCGACCCGGCGCGGCTGGCGCGGACATTCGACTTGCCGAGCCTTTCGGCCCGGAGCAGTGGACGCTGCTCACTCCCATCGTGAGAGAGCGCGACCCGCGCGTGATCGCCGTCAACATCTCCCACACCCACGCATTCTCGGATGGGCTCTCAGCGGGTGAGTGGGAACAGCTTCAGGCAACCCTGGGCACCACGTACGGTGCCCGCGTCGCACGCCGGGAGCTGCTCGCACTTCAATACGTGGAGGAGCGTCTGCCCGAAATGCTTCCGGAATACAGACGCATGCAGGAGGTCGTGCACGAGATCATTGGCACAGCGTTCTCGAGCCGGGTCATTACTCCAGGCGTGACCACTACCGAGGACGTGGTGTGGTGGCTGCGACAGCAGACGAACGATCTTGGGTTGGGCACGTGGTTTCAGCCATCGGTCACCGTGCAGCGGCGAGGAGTACAGATGGGCGACTCCGCCAACCCGGTGATTCGTCGCGGCGACGTTCTCCACACGGACTTCGGGATCACGGCGCTCGGCCTCAACACCGACACACAGCACATGGGCTACGTGCTCCTCGACGGTGAAACCGAGCCGCCTGCGGGCTTGCGCGCAGCCCTCGCCCGGTCGAACAGGCTCCAGGATCTGCTGCTGGAGGAGATGGTGCCTGGTCGCAGCGGCAATGAGGTGCTTGCCGCTACGCTCGCTCGCATGCGCGGCGAGGGGATCGATGGCACCGTTTACACCCATCCAATCGGCGATCACGGCCACGGCGCCGGCCCCACTATCGGCCTATGGGACCGCCAGGAGGGCGTGGTCGGGCGCGGCGACGTTCCGCTTCGCCCCGATACCTGGTTCTCGATCGAGCTCCAGGCCACGAGCGCCGTGCCGGAGTGGGATGGACAGCGCGTGGTCATGGCGCAGGAAGAGGAGGCAATCATCGATTCCGATGGCAACCGCCGATGGGTACTGCGTCGTCAGGAGGATTTTCACCTGATTCGATAGCCGCCCGCAGCTCGCCCCACCATCCGCTGCCATGGTCACCGTCCGCGACGCCTTGGCCACGGCGGTGGTAGCGGTCCTGCCCCCGGTGGAGGTCGCCCCGGGCGCCGAGGTGCGGCGCCGGCGATCGACGCGGCTCCGCATTCGAGGCGGCTGTCCCGCGCTGGGTAGCCAGGAAAAGGATCTGCTTCCCTGGGGGCCGCCGGCCGCTTGCCGGCACCGAACGCGCCATGTAGTGTGGTGTCTTCGGCAACTACTCTCCCTCCCATCCGCCTGCAGGCCTGGGCATCCATGATCTCTGTCACCTCGCGAGGCGATCCGCGTTATCGTCTGGCGAGCCCCGTAATCGTTGCGGCGCTCCTTCTCTGCGCTTCGTGCGCGCCGTCGGTTCCTCCCGCCGATCCGCAGTTCGTCTCGGAGTGGATGCGGAACTATTACGGCCTCATTCGCGCCGAGCGCATCTCGCCTCCGGTTGCGTCGCGTGTGCTCGCCTATGCATCCGTCGCGCTCTACGAAGGTTTGGCTACCGCTTCACCGGAGCTCGAGTCGCTCGTCGGTAAGCTGAATGGTCTCGATTCGCTTCCGCAGCCAGACCCCACCAAACGGTACGATCCAATCCTGGTTGCGCTCGCTGCCGAGCGCACCGTGCTGGATTCGCTTTTCGTGGAGGGGTTGCCGGGGACGCGTGCTGCGCTCGCGTCGCTCACCGACTCACTCGAGTCCGCCCGTCTGGCCGTCCGAATTCCTCAGGCCGTGCAAGCCGATTCGCGCGATCTGGGTGAGCGCATCGGTGTGGCAATCCTGGCCTGGGCTGACGCCGACGGCTTCAACGAGACGCGCATCAAGCCGTATCAGCCTCCAGTCGCTCCGCATTTCTGGGTCAACGACTCGCGTGCCGACGAGTACACGCCGCAGAACCTGACCGCGGTGAGTGACTTCGTGGCATTGGACAACCCCTCGGCCGCCTTTCGCGGAGGAGAAGCCAGCGAGCGAGCGCTCGCCGTCACCAGGCCCAAGGCGGCAAGCATCCGTACACTCAAGGCGGTGAACCCCACGGGTGCGACCGAGCCGTACTGGGGAACGCTCCGGCCGTTCGCGTTGCGTTCACCCGACGAATGTCCCACGCCTCCGCCAGCGCCGTGGTCCACCACTCCGGGGTCTGCGTTCTACAACGAAGCGAAGCGCGCGTACGATGTTTCCCTCGCCATTACCGAGGAGCAGTTCCAGACTGCGCTATACTGGGCGGACAACCCGGGGCAAACAGGTACGCCGGTAGGGCACTGGCTGGCGATCGGCAGCCAACTGGTCAACCAGGTCGATCTCTCGCTGGAGCAGGCGGCGGAGATGTTCGTGCTCGTCACTGTCGCGCAGGCCGATGCGTTTATCGCCGTCTGGCACGAGAAGTACCGGCTGAACCTCATCCGGCCGGTGACCTACGTGCGCCGCTACATCGATTCGAGCTGGACGCCGTCGATCGTCACGCCGCCCTTTCCGGAGTATCCCTCGGGGCACTCCGGGCAATCGGCGTCGGCGGCCACGGTTCTCACGGCACTCCTTGGCGCGGTGGCATTCGAGGACAGCACCAACGTGACCCTCGGGCACGCCGTCCGCCGCTACTCGTCCTTTCAGGAGGCTGCCGATGAAGCCGCCGAATCGCGACTGTACGGCGGCATCCACTTTCCGATGGGTAACGAGAACGGCAAGGTGGTAGGACGCTGCGTGGGGGAGGCGGTTCTCGAGCGGCTTCGCACACGTGCCGCGCGCGCGCGATGAGGGCGCGCGGACTCGCCGGTGTAGCGCTGCTGCTGGCCGCGTGCATACCACCTGCCGACACCACATGGCAGGAAGAGGAAGGGTACCGGTGGCGCGCGCTCGATGTCGCGCGACGTGGTTCGCCTGGCTTCACCTTGCTCGCCCCGAACCAGACCGGCATCACCTTCGCCAACCAGGTCAGCGACTCGCTCCTCGTGAGCAACCGGATTCTGGCACAGGGCGGAGGCGTGTGTCTTGGCGACGTTGACGGCGACGGACTCGCTGATGTCTTCCTCGCTCGCATTGAAGGCCCGAATGCGCTCTACCGTAACCTGGGCGGATGGCGCTTCGATGACATCACCGAGCACGCCGGTGTCGCCGCCCCCGATCGATACTCCACTGGTTGCGCGCTGGCGGATGTGAATGGCAACGGCCATCTGGACCTCATCCTCGTCGCTCTGGGGGGGCCGAACGCGCTGTTTCTGAACGACGGCACCGGCCGGTTCACAGAACAGGGTGAGGAGGCGGGGCTGGCATCCACGGCTGGAAGTACGACCGTCACGCTGGCCGACGTGGATGGGAATGGCTGGCTGGACATGTACGTCACCAATTACAAGGCGTACACGACCCTGGACCGGCTCTCGCCGCAGGAGCGCTCCTTCGATCAGGTGGTACGTCAGCTCGGTCCGGGGCAGTTCGAGGTCCGCGAACGCTACCGTGGCGAATACAAGCTGGTCGATCGCGAGGACCTTGGCGGCATCAATCTCGTCCAACGCGCCGACCCCGATGTCTTCTACCGCAACGACGGCGGTCGGTTTGTTCGCGAGAGTATCGCCGGAAACCAGCGCTTCGTTGACGACGCCGGGCAACCGCTGGCAGAGGAGCGGGAGGACTTCGGCCTCGCCGCGATGTTCGTGGATCTTGACGGCGACGGCGCTCCCGACCTGTACGTAGCCAACGACTTCGAGGATCCCGATCAGTTCTGGCGCAACGACGGTGGCGGCCGCTTCCGTCTCGTGCCCTGGCACGCGGTACGTTCGACCAGCAATTCGGCGATGGCTATCGACATAGCCGACGTGAACCGGAACGGACTGCCCGACCTGTTCCAGGTCGACATGCTGAGCCAGGACACGCGGCGCCTCAAGACCCAGATCCCGACTCACACCGCGCTTCCAAAGCGTCCGGGCCAGGGAGAAGGCCGGCCGCAGATGCAGCGGAACACGCTGCAGCTGAACCGCGGCGACGGCACCTTTGCCGAAGTCGCGCGGCTGGCAGGCGTGGGCGCATCGGGCTGGTCGTGGTCCACTCTTTTTCTGGACGTGGACCTGGATGGGTGGGAGGACATTCTCATCGGCACCGGCCACCGATGGGATGTGATGGATGGCGACACGCAGTACCGTCTGAGAAACCGGCTGCAGGATTTTGACTGGCGGAAGATGCTGTTCGAGTACCCGCCACTGCCGCTTCCGAATGTCGCCTTCCGCAACCGCGGTGACGTCACCTTCGAGGACGCGAGCCGCGCATGGCGGTTCGATGTGGGTGAGGACATCTCGCACGGCATGGCGCTGGCCGATCTGGACGGCGATGGCGATCTGGATGTCGTCATCAACAGGCTCGGCAAGCCGGCGGCAGTGCTGCGGAACAATGCAACGGCGCCGCGAATCGCAGTGCGTCTACGCGGCGAAGCGCCGAACACATCCGGCATAGGCAGCAAGGTGCGCGTGCTCGGCGGGGCAGTGCCGCTTCAGCAGCGCGAGGTGGTCGCTGGCGGACTTTATCTCTCGAGCTCGGACGCTCTTCTCACATTCGCTACCGGAAGTGCGCAGGCCGTGACGATCGAGATCGACTGGCGCGACGGCCGCCGCTCGGTGATTGAAGATGCGCGTGCCAATCGGTTGTACGAGATCGATCAGAGCGCCGCCAGGCCCGCAGAGGCTGTCCCTGAGCGGGCGAGTCCCACTCTGTTCGAGGACGTTTCGGATCAGCTCGGTGGCCATCGTCATGTGGAGCCCTACTTCGACGACTACGCGCGGCAGTTGCTGCTGCCCAACGCCTTCAGCCAGCTGGGCCCAGGTGTCGCCTGGTTCGATGTGGACGGTGACGGTAACGAGGACCTCCTCGTTGGCGCCGGACGGACGGGCACGCTCGCACTTTTCCGGAACAGAGGAGGCCGGCTGGTGCCGGGCGTGACTCGCTTCCCTCCCGCTCACGTGGACCTCACCACCATCCTGGGCTGGCCGGATGGCAGTGCGGGTGGTGGGCGGATGGTGATCGCCGGTGTGTCGAGCTACGAGATGGGAACGATGGATCACGCCCTCGGTGTGCCGAGCGTGATCGCGTACTCCCCAGCGACCGGATCGATGACGCCGATAGTGTCCGGAGACAGCGCCAGCGTAGGCCCGCTCGCTCTCGCGGACTATTCGGGGGACGGGAATCTGGACCTGTTCGTGGGTGGCAGAGTCTACCCGGCGGGGTATCCGTACGCGCCCTCGTCGCGGCTATTCCGCAACGAGGGCGGCCAACTGGTGTTGGACGACGCGAACAGCAGGCTGCTCTCCGGCCTGGGTATGGTGTCGGCCGCGCTGTTCGCCGACATCGACGGGGATGGCTGGCCTGACCTAATCGTGGCACTGGAGTGGGGTGGCATCCGCATCTTCCTGAACGAACGCGGACGTTTCCGGCCTGCGGCCGAGTTGCCCGGACTCGCCGGGCTCACCAGCCGCTGGAACGGACTGGCGACAGGAGACCTGGACGGCGACGGCCGGCTGGACATCATTGCCACGAGCTGGGGCCGAAACATCGACCACGGTGCCAGTGCAGCTCGTCCGCTGCACCTCTATGCCTACTCCACGGAGCGCGGGCCCGACGTCGTGCTCGCCCAGGAGGACCCGCGAACGCACGCGATCTCGCCGCTCACCACCTATGGTCGGCTTGGCCAGGCGCTTCCTGGTGCGGCCATGCGTCTTCGCACCTTCGGCGCGTTTGCCGACGCCTCCATCGACCAGGTGCTCGGCCCGCGTATGACTGGCTCCATGCGGCTCAGCGCGACGACGATGGACCACACGGTTTTTCTGAACCGCGGTGACCGATTCGAGGCGCTGCCACTGCCGCTCGAGGCGCAGATGGCGCCGGCTTTCTACGCTGGTGTGGCGGATTTCGATGGCGATGGAAACGAGGATGTGTTCCTGAGCCAGAACTTCTTCGCCACCGAGTTGGCCACGCCGCGCTATGATGCCGGGCGCAGTCTTCTGCTGTTGGGCGATGGCACGGGAGGGCTCGCGCCCGTTCCCGGCCAGCGCTCCGGATTGATCGTTTACGGCGAGCAGCGCGGCGCGGCGTATGCGGATTTCACCGGCGACGGGCGACTCGATCTGGCCGTCAGCCAGAATGGTGCTGCCACTCGACTCTTCCGCAACGTGGGCGCGACGCCCGGGCTCCGAGTCCGTCTGGTCGGCCCACCCGGCAACCCTTCGGTGATAGGCGCCCAGATCCGGCTGCAATACGGCGAACGCGCGGGACCGGTGCGCGAAGTGCAGGCAGGCTCCGGCTACTGGTCGCAGAATGGCGCCGTACAGGTGATGGGCCGCGCCGGTTACCCCACCGGGTTGTGGATCCGGTGGCCCGGTGGACGCGAGCATGTGGTGCCGCTAACGCCTGGGCAAGCCGAGATCACGGTTCGCGCGCCCTGACGACACGGATCGTCTAGCGCGAGGCTGAGAAAGAGAAGGGGCGGGATCTTTCGATCCCGCCCCTTCCATACTTCTTTGCTCTTCCCTGCCGTCAGCGTTTCCGCTCGGCGGCAAAGCGGCTCTTGGCCTGATACTCCCTCCAGATCTCCCTTACTGACCGAACCCTGCTGTCGCCGCTGCCGATCGCGGGCTTGGTGCCGGTGATGGACAGCGCTGGCGCGCCGGGACCACCAAAGGTGTAGACCTCGCGAAGGAGTACATCCAATTCCTTCGCCGGAACCGGCATGTGCCGTGGGGTGCCCGCGAGCAGGCCGTCGATGCGGCGGCGGTTGAAGAACGGGGTGGGTCCCTGACCCATGAATTCGATCTCCAGCTCATACTGCAGCGCCGCCAGCATATCCGCATCTGATTCGACGCCGGTGAGCGGCAACAGACCACAACCGCCGACGCCTGGCGCAGCGCACCCGGCACCGCCGCGTCCCACGCGGCTGTTGTTGATGAGCTGGGCAGCCGTAACCTTGTTGCCTCCGCTGCGAATCAGGCCTTCGGCCCAAAGCAGATCGTTCATCCAGCGAGTGTATATCGGGTCCTGCCCGGTGCCGTCGAAGCTCGGCAGGTTCTCGCCTATGTATGCAAGGTAGTTGTAGCGAATGTGGGCCAGGTTGCTCTGATGGTACTGACCGCGTGCGGCCGGGAAGATCGCCTCGGGGGAGCAGGCGAAGTCGCTTCCAGCGTTGGCTGTTGCGGCTCTGGTGCCGTAGCCGTTGAAGTCATTCGCCGGCCCCCAGGAGCCGTCACCCACCCTGCGGTCGGGGGAAGACGTCGGACAGGGATTGCCGTTCGGTTCCGGCCATGGATCCACGTGGTTCGTCGTCAGCATCGCGGCGAGGCGCGTGTCCACCCGCATCGTGCCGATCGAGTTGCCCCATGTTTTGACACAATCCAGTTCGTCACCGGCGCACTCAGAGCCGTCCACGTCGACAAAGTACTCCCAGTCGAACGGTGCTCCACTGCTGATTCCCTGAGACGCGTAGGTCGCTACCTGACCCCAGTTCACCTGATCATTCTCGCCGGCGGTTCGCGGCCAGAGGGCGGCGAGCTCCGCCTGCATCGTGCGAACGACGCGGCGGAACTGCTCGTTGGTGTAGGTTCTTCCCGCCCCCACGCCCGCCCATTCCGACGGTGTGCTCCAGTCCTTGAGGCCTGCTTCCGTCCACGCCTCCTCGTACTTTTGGAGCGCCGCATCCCGCATCTCTTCGCGAGTATCGAACTCGAGAGCGAATGGATTGGTGAGATCGGTGTTCTCGTCCACCACGAAGCCCTTGTCGTATATCAGCGCTATGCCGCCCAGCGCCATCCCCTGAAGCATTTTGGCGGCCGCTGTGTTGCGCGAAGTGATCGTGTTGTCGACGTCGCAGTTGGGGTCGAAACAGAGACCGTTGTCGATCGCCAGCAACACGTCGTTGGCCGAAGACAGAACCGTGTAGTAGCCGTACCACGTGACCTCCACGGTCGGCCCGCCGGCGGCCTCCGGTGCGGTAGCACTGTTGTTCCAGCCGCAGCGCTGCGGGCAGTCGGATGCGAACGAGCTGTAGAAACGGATTGCCGCGTTGTTCCACGACGCGGTGTAGCTGTCGGCCATGGCCGTGAGCGGCATTCCGGCCATGTAGCTGCCACGGGTCTGGACCCATGTACGGAACGCACCTCCCAGCAGCTGCTCCAAACCGGCCGGATCCACCAGAGCGCGCCGCGCATCCGGCGCATTGGGATTCTCGACGTCCAAGTCGCAGCCACTGGACAGGAGCACGGCAACCGTTGCCGAGGCGGCGAGAAGCCGTCCCCGCAAACCGGACACCTTGGGGTATGAGCTCATGTTTCTCGCCTCCTCAGTAGGTTATCTCGACTACGGCCGAGAAGGTTCGGAATTGTGGGTATTGGAACCAATCCATCTTGACCTGGAACGGATCTCCGAAGAGTCCGGAAACCTCGGGATCGAGACCCGAGTAGTTGGTGATCGTGAACAGGTTGCGACCGATCAGGCCCAGTCGCAGCTCCTGGATGGCGCCCAACCGGATACCCTGGAGCTGGCGTCCGAGGAAAGTGTAATGGACCGACAACTCCTTGAGTTTGGCGTAGGAACCATCCTCCACGAAGTAGTCGTTCGGATCGAGGCCATTGTAGAAGCCGACACCATAGTAGGCCAGTGCCTTCTTCGGGCACGACGGCATGGGATCGCTCACCACGCCGCACGTCGCAGCGTTGTCGGGCTTGCCGGCCTGGTCCTGCACTCGGTCACGCGTTGCCTGGAAGGCCCACTGGCGCGTCCCGTTGTACAGGTGCCCGCCCTTCGACCAATCCAGCAGCGCGCTCACCACGAAGCGCCGGTGGTTGAGGGTGGCGCCGAAGCTCATGTTGAAGTCCGGATTCGCATCACCGATCTGCACCGTCTGCGAAGTCTCGACGCAGGTTCCGCTCGAGTCCTCGCGCTTGCAGAAGGTGTACTTGATGGCGCGCTCGTCGATGGTGCCGTATGTGTCCTTTAGGACTACATAGCCATCCTCGTTGATCATGAGATTGTCGCGGTGCCACAATTGCCCCGGTCCTGACTCGGCGGCCTTTGCCGGGTCGTCATAGAGCTCGTCTATTCGGCGGACCCAGCGGTTGCCGTAGAGCACTCCGAGGTTGGAGCCGCGGCCGAGGAAGAACGCCGCGGGCATCTGCTGGAAGCTGTAGAGTCGCTCCGGCAGGTCCCACTCCGTGATAACCTGGCGAGTCCTGTCGCCCACGATGTTGAGTGTGAGACTGGTGCCCCCGCGGTCTATGACCCGGGCGCCGAACGTTGCCTCGTGGGACTTCGACTCGAGCGCGCCCGTGTTCTGCCACTGTTGCCCAAATCCGACCACGGCCGGGAGGTCGACCAGGAGAATCTGATCCTTGGTGTTCTTCTGGGCGTAGGTGTACTCGAAGGTGAACCGCCCGCGGCCAAACTCGAAGTTGGTGCCCAGCTCCAGCTCGGCGGAACGCGCCGGCTTGAGAAGGGGATTGCCGAGAATGTCCTTGGTGAAGCCGCCCGCGGTCACGGACAGGATTTCGTACTGATCGTCGAACTGTGGGCGGAGGCCAGCGGTTCCATACGAAGCGCGGAGCCGCATCTCGTCCACCCCGGGGATCTCGAAGTCCTCGGTGACCCGCCACGCGCCGGAAGCCCGGAAGTAGGTGCTCCACCGGCTCTCGCTACCGAAAAGCGACGAGCCGTCGCGGCGGACGAGCCCGTCCAGGATGTACCGGTCCCTGATGTCGAAAGTGGTGATTGCGAAGTAGTTCGACGACCGGATGGGCTCTTCGCGCGAACCGGCTCGCACGGTGGACGCATCGGCACCGCCGAATTCCGGAACGCGGGCCACCTTGAGTCTGCTTGCCGATGAGGCAAGAAGCATGTTCTTCTGCTCCTCGTACGTCGTCGCGATCTTGGTCGTGTTGGTGATCTCGCCGAAGCGACGAACGCTGCTGAGCGTTATGCCGGTGTTGAACTGCGAGTTGTCCCTGTTCTCCCGAAAGAGATTGCCAGGCGTCGGCGTGCCACTGGATGTGAGGAAGCCAAAGGGCGTCACGTCAGAGAGCGACTGCGCTTCCTGGTCGTAGCCGAAGCTTCCTTCAGCTGCCAACCAGTCGAGCATCTGCCATCTCAACCGGCTCGATCCCGCGAAGCGGTTGCGGCTCTGGTTGATCTTGCGATTGGCCAGCTCGTAGAGTGGATTGAAGTCGTTGGCGACGTCGCCGCTGAGCGGAACCTGCGCCCTGAATGGCGTTCCGTCATCGTTGGGCGCGGTGATGTCCACGTCGGGCTGAAGGAACATCAGGCCGAAGAAGGGTCCCGTCTGTCCCTCCGCCGTGCGCCCGTTGTTCGACCTTCCGAAGAAGGCGCTGAACGAGGCGTCCAGCTTGGGATGCAGTTGCTGGTCCAGATTGAGACGGAAGTTCTGCCGGCTGTATCCGCCGAGCCCGAAGATGACGCCCTCGTTTCGGGTGGTTTGGAGCGATGCGTTGAAGTTGGTGGCGCCCCGCCGCTGTCCCACCGAAAGGTATCCGGTCATGTAGGCGCCGTTATCCACGACGGCGTCCCAGTGATCGTAGTATGTCGTGAAGGGGTTGTCGGCGACCTGGTCCGCCTTGATCTGACGGGATCCGCCAGGGTTCAGCAAGTAGTTACCGGCGCCGTCCACCTGCCAGGCGTGAGACCGGGAAAAGCTCATTCGCCGGGCCATGTTGTTGACGCCGCCCTCCAACCGGGAGGTGACACGAAGCGATCCGTCAGGCAGCGAGCTTCCGCGCTTGGTGAAGACCTGCACGACGCCGTTGGCCGCATTGGAGCCGTACAGCGAGGACGCCGCCGCCCCCTTGATCACTTCCACGCGCTCGATGTCTTCCGGGGCGATGTCGGCCAGACCGAAGGGCGAGATCACGCCATCTACTATGTACAGTGGATCCTGCCTGCCCGAGATGCTGGTGGCCCCGCGCAGACGAATCGCTACGTCGCCGCCAGGTTGCGCCGAAGTCGGCACCAGACGAACGGCGGCGATCTTGCCCTGGAGGGCGACCAGCGCGCTCGCTCCCGGCACCTGCTGCAACTGCTCCTCGGTAACGCGACCGACCGTGAAGGTCGTCTTCCTGAGGGAGGTCGCCTCGCCGACACCTGTGACGATCACCTCCTCCAGACGAAGGGGATCGCGCGCCAGCGTGAAGTTCACCTGCTGCGTGCCGGGACTCGCCGTGATCGTGCGACTGGAAGGCCGGTAGCCAATGGACCGGGCGGTAACCACCAACTGCTGACCGCGTACCGCATCCGCTTCGATGGTGAGTGTGTAGGTGCCGTTCACCGAAGTAGCGGCTCCGAGGTTGGTGTTGGCCACCACCACGCTCGCGCCACCGAGTGGTTCGTCCGCTTCCGACGTCACGCGGCCGGTGATGACCGCCTGCTGTGCCGCCACCGGTACAGCAGTGATTGCCGCGAATACGACAACGGCGTTTGCGACGAACATCTGGCTAACAAGGGGGACGCGCATCTTCTGCCTCGCCTGTGGAAAGAGGGGAGAGCGACCTACCTGCTCTCTCTGCATCGCGCCTTCGCCTTGCTGCGTGCGCGGGCACCGGATGTTGCCTGGCCGCAGCTTGGGAGCCACCCGGGTAGGGGCGGGTGGAAGAGAGTGACCTGACGGAATAGCCGTGCGGTATCGAAACGCCAAAGGGATTCGTCCCGTGCAGACCGTCGAAGCGGCGCACATTTGCGATCGCCGCCTATGCCGTTCCTGGAGAAAGAGCAGCAGCAGTGCACGATATTACGCGTCCCGTTGAATCGCGCAATGGGGGGGCTGGACAGGAGGCGTCCCCGGCGCCAGCGTGGCTGGTGCAGACCAGACCCCGGGAGGGACGGCCATGATCACAAGACGCATGGCGAAGCGCGACACTCTGGCTCGTTCACCCCTTTGGGCGCGGGCGGTGTTCGTAATCCTTGCCCTGGGCGCTCCGGCCTCCCTCGCGGCGCAAGCTGCGCTCCTGGGGCGGGTGCTGGATAGCGAGACCGGGCAGCCCCTCCCGGGAGCCAAGGTGACCATCCGGGGGGTGAGCGACAGCTACTCGGCCGACAGCCTGGGGCGTTTCGATGCCAGGGACCTCCCCTTCGGTGAGGCCCGCGTCAGCATCGAGCAGGTGGGCTATGCGGCCGGGGAGTTCAGGGTACGAATTCCGGCTGCTGGGGCGGTAGAACGCGTCTTCCCCCTCGACTTCACCGGGGACCGGCTTCCGGAGGTCGCCGTCAGAGCCCGCATCGATCAGCTGGTGCCCCGCTATCTGGACTTCGAGCGGCGGCGCCAGCGCGGGCTGGGTGCCTTCTTCAGGTGGGATGAACTGCGCCAGAAGTCGTACGGTTCGGTGGGGGACGCGCTGCGAACCGTGAGGGGTGTGCGCATCCAGTGCAACCAGCAGACGTTCGAGTGCCATGCACTCATGACACGGACACCTAACTGTCGGCCGATGTGGTACATAGATGGAATGGAGGCCGGCTCCTTCAACGAGAACACGCCCATTCGTGACATCTATGGTATCGAGGTCTACCGGGGACAGGGAGAGATCCCCGGCGAGTTCTCCGGATCGAATGCTGCATGTGGCGTGATTGTGGTGTGGACCAAGTCGCGGCCATTCAGATAGGCTGTCTGGCCCACGTGGCGAATGCCCTGATACGCAAGTGCATCCCGAAACGATCCTCTGGCGCAGAATCGATTGTCCCGGACACGAGTCGGCGCGGCTTTCGGCGGATGACGAGCAATGGCGACTTTCCGGATGCGCGATCTTTCTCCACGGCGCTGACGCCTGCCGCCTGGACTACGAAGTGATCTGCGAGCGGTCGTGGCGCACCCGGTCCGCGGCAGTGCTGGGTTGGGTTGGGTCGACCAGTGTGGACGTCCGCATCATCGCGCGAGAGGACGGGCACTGGACGTTGAACGGCGCCGTATCTCCTGGCGTCCATGGCTGCCTGGACATTGATCTCAACTTCAGCCCATCCACCAACCTCCTGCCAATCCGCCGGCTCGATCTTGGGGTTGGCGCCGAAACGCTCGTGCGTGCCGCATGGCTGCGATTCCCCAGCTTCACACTGGAGCCGCTCGAGCAGCTCTACCGTCGTACCGGAGATTCCACGTACCGCTATGAGAGCGGCGGCGGCAGCTTCAAGAGAGAGCTCAAGGTGAACGAGGCTGGATTCGTCACCGAGTATCCGGATCTCTGGATCGCGGCGATTGGCCGGTGACCAACGCACGGCGACGACACGACCGGAGCGCTACCTCTTCTTCGTGAGCACGCGGGCCTGCGGTTGCCCCGTCAACTCGCCATGGCGCAGCAGCCCATCCCAGCCGCACTCGTAGCACCAGCTCGTCCGGAACCATGGCATCAGCACATTCCAGCCTCGCGACTGCACGCGAAGAGTGACGGCGTCGCAGTTAGGACATCGGTCGCCACGTGGGAGCAAGCAGTAGAAGAGGATCGTGGCCGCCACGATCCGCAGCACGAAAATGCCGATGAAGAATACGGCGAAGAGGACAGGATCCGACACGGAACGACCGGGATGCGCGGTCCGGGGGCTCGGGGATGGGTCAAGGCCGCAAGTACCCATCCCGGCCGGAAGTCAATGATGTCCTTCCAGCTCCTTCTCGATCACACTCCACAGCTCCACATGGGCGACGCCGTTCTCGACGCGCTCGATCACGATCTCCGCCCCAGCCGCGATCGCCTCGCCAGACAAGCTGCGCGCCGGAACTCGGTGTTGCCGGCCGTCGTGCTCGTACTGAATCAGGCCGTCGCCGCCCGACGGTACCGCCTGCACGACCTGACCCGGGTGCCCCTGGAGCTCAAAACGGGGATCATCGGGGTCGCGCGCCGCGCTGGGCACGGCCCACCCGGCAATCAGTGAAAAGGTCCCGAGGGCGGCGCCCACGCCGAGAGCCGCGGCGATCCCCAACGCCACCCCTGGCGCGAGACTGGAGTACCTGTCCAGCAGATAGCCCGAGGCGCCGAGCACCGTCAGCAGAGCGCCGAGGGTGGGCAGGTTGAGGAAACGCGCCCGCAGGAGCTGCTCCTTGCTGCGCGCGATCCCAACGAGCATCGCGCGCACGCCGAGCAGGAGGCCCAGGAGAAATGTGATGAGAAAGAAGACTCGCATGAGTCACGACTCCAGGTGACGCCGGAAGAACGCAATGGTCTGCGGCCAGGCGCCGCGCGTGGCCGCCATGTTCGCACCATCGCGGCCCGTCTGCTGGCGGAGGAAGCCGTGCCCCGCGCCGGGATACAGCTCGTGCTCGAAGGACCTTCCAAGAGCGCGCAGAGCAGAGTCCGCTGGGGGAATGGTGGCATTCACCCGCGCGTCGTCCTCACCATAAAGTCCCAACACGGGGGCGCGAACTGATGCGAGAGACGAGGTCGCCGGCGAGGCACCATAGTAGACGACGCTCGCGCCGAGACGGGGCGAGTGGACGGCATGGTTGAAGGAGACCGTGCCCCCCCAGCAGAAGCCGACGATTCCGTAGCTCTGCCGCGCGGCAGGGAGTGCCATCGCGTGTCGCGCCACGGCGTCGATTCGTCGCTGAATCTCCTCGTTGGAGAGCGTACGAATGGCCGCGACCACCGAATCACGCACGTTCACGTCCACGTCCTTCCCCGACAGGAAGTCCGGCGCCACCGCTATGAAGCCGTCGGCGGCGAGCTGGTCGGCGACTGCCCTGATCCAGTCGCTGACTCCGAAGATCTCGTGCACCACTATGATGACCGGTGCCGGCGTGTTTCGCTCCGGATACACCACCCAGGCTCGCACGCTGTCGGCTCCATCGCCCACCATGATCCACTCGCTATGCCGCGGCGACTCCGCCAGTCGTTGCTCGGCGTCGTCGGCGCCGGCGGGCAGACTGGCGATGGCCGCAGCGGTGACGTGAGCGGCAGCGCCCTCCTCTACTGACCCGCCGCCTGGCGACGAGCTTCGGCCGATGCACGCCGAAAACACTGCCAGGAACACAAACGGTGAAGTGGCTACAGGGAATGACATCGCACTGGCTGTTTGAGGGTTGACGAGTTTGCCGTCCCGCGATTGCGCGTTGCAGGTGGCGCGTTAGCGGTCCGCGAACAGGGCCCAGTGCCGACCATTGCCATCATCTGATCGGCAGGTCGAAGCGCAGCGGGTTGTCCGTACGGTAGTCGAAGTGCCACCACTCGCGGAAGTAGTTGGAGAATCCCTGTGCTTCCAGAGCCTCCACCAGTCGCTGCCGGTTCCAGGCAACGTCACCGGTGGCGGCACCGGTGTGCGCCGCCCGAGTGAACGTATCGAAGTCGGTCCCCATATCCAGCTTCTCGCCGGTGTCGAGGTAAATCAGCGTGACATCCACCGCCAGACCCAGGTTGTGTCGGCTCCGTCGGGCGATCCACCCGTTGAGGAGGTCGTCCCGGCCGGCGCGTTCAGCCCATTCCACCATTGCCAGCGTAGCGCGCACCGGTCGGTAGCCGTCCCACACCTTCAGACCATAGCCGTCCTGGCGCAGCTCGCGTTGCGCCCGCGCCAGGGCTTCCGCCGCCTCCCGCCGCAGCAGAGCGCGGTTGGCGCGATAGCCAGGCAGCGGTGCGCTCATGAAGTTGTGGGACCCCGCGTAGCGCGCATTCACGAGAATCGTGGAGTCTGCACTGCGCACGTCCACCAGCATCCGCAACGCGATCGAATCGTGCGCAATGTCGTTGGTGGCTGGCGCCTCCGCCGGCGCCTCGGCGGTCGCCGTCCGGAGACGGCTCGCCTCGTTCAGGTCTACCGTTCGTGTCTCGGTGTTGGCGGTGGAGGGACCGGCGGTGTCGTCGGTGGCCGGCACCTGTTCCCCAGGCACGCAGGCGGCCAGTACGACTGCCGCAACATACGCCTTGAGAGGTGGCGATACGGTCGAATGTGCGGTCACGGCAACGTCTCGCGACCCATGTCGCTGATCTTCCTCACGGTGGGAGCTCACCGTAATCGTCCGATTCGTCGGACGAAGCACCCCCTCATCACACGGCGGCCCTCCCGTTCACCCGTTCGCTCAGATAAGTCAGCACTCGCTGCTCCGCGTAGTACAGTGGCCGCCATGGCACTCTTCCGCCAATGAACCCAACGTGTCCGCCACGCTCCACTATCTCCATCTCGAGGGCGATATTGGCGCCGGCGATCGGCAGCACATCGTCGAGCAGTTCGGGCGGCATGAAGGGATCATCGCGTGCGCTGAGCAGGAGTGTGGGCCGGCGGATGGCGTGCAGGAAGTGGACCGAGCTGGATCGCGTATAGTAGTCGTCCGCACCGGCGAAGCCGTGCAGCGGAGCGGTGATGCGATCGTCGAAGGCGAACAGTGTTCGAGATGCGCGGATAGCCTCCTCGGATATCAGATCGGGGAACGCATCCCGCTTCAGCCGCGCCTTACGCCGCAGCGAGCGCAGAAAATGCACCTCGTACATGCGGGATGCACCTCGCGTGATGTAGCGGGTGGACATTCCCAGGTTGTAGGGCACTGAAACCGTCGCTGCGGCCCGAAGCTCCGCCGGCGCTTCGTCACCCTGCTCACCCAGCCATTTGAGGAGAACGTTCCCGCCCAGCGAAATTCCCGTGGCCAGCAGCGGTCTGCCCGGCTCTTCCGCCACCAGCCGGCGGATCACGAAGTCGAGATCGCCCGTTTCGCCCGAATGGTAGAAGCGGGGCAGGCGGTTCATCTCCGTGCCGCACGAGCGGAATACCATTACATCCGCTGCCCAGCCTGCGCGCTCCGCGGCCCCGAGCATCCCGGCGACGTAATGCGAGCGATGTGATCCCTCCAGGCCGTGCAGGATCAGGAGACGCGGCCGGTCGGGATGCCCGTCGAGTCGGTGAAGCTCCAGGAAATCGCCGTCCGGAGTCTCCCAGCACAGACGGCGAGCCTGAACGCGAGGAAGCGGGCGGCACAACTTCCCCCAAAGAGTCCGCAGGTGCGCGCCTGGAATCCACCAGGCGGGAACGAATGGCTGCTGCGCGTGTGCCGGAACCATGCCGGAAGCTAATCGCGTGTCGGGGTTCGCGACTTGGGATTCGAGCTCTGAATCGGGAGCGCGGTTCGGGGATTCGGGATTCGATTTCCGAATCGGGAGCGTGGTTCGGGCATTCGGGATTCAGGCTCGGGAGCGGGTCGGGGTTTCGGATCGCCAGGAATACCGGAATCACTGTGGTGCTGTATCCCGCGTCCCGAGCCCCGGCCTTTCAGGTCTTACCAAGAGGCTGTCGCCTGCGCGCAGCCGACCGCCCATGAGCGTGTTGAGCGCCGTCAGCGAATCGGTCGTGAGGCCATAGCGACCGGCTATCGAGATCAGGGTCTCGCCACGCTCGACGCGGTGATGGAGGGCGCGGTCAGCTTCGGCTTCGGCCTCCTCGCGCGCAAGGCGCGCCGCTTCCGCTTCCGCGTCGCGCTGCCGTTGAAGGCCGGCCACGAGCACCATCAGCGACTCGGCCCGCTGCCAGGCGCGCGGATGAATCGCGAAGATCGCTGATCTTCCTTCGGGATGAGCTATCTCTATGCCACGGCCACCGCGAATCCCAGTGCGGCGCACGACCAGCGACACGGAATCGATCACGAAGCTGGCGCGCTCGAGAGCTGGCGGCTCATTGGCCGCCTCCCGATTGATCGGTTCGGGGACGAGGCCCACGAACAGAAGTCGCCGCTCGGTGGCGACCAGCACACCTCGCGTCGGCCGAAAGTAGTCCCACCATCGACGCTGGAACGCTGGTACGCTCCACTCGGCCGTCTCGCCCAGCGCCACGAGCTGTGCCGCGGCCTCCTCCTGCGCCAACGTCGGCACGGCCAGCGGATCGCGTTCCGACGCCGCCATCATCGCGATCACGACCAATACCAGCACGGCGATAAGCCCGACGAACGCCAGCGCCCTGAGCGAACGGGACAGCAACTTGCCTTGAGCAATGTTCTTAGTCATGGCGAATGTATGGCACCGCGGAGTCCGCGGTGAGCCAGTTGTTCTCTAACCGAGGAAGTGACCACTCATTTACCGGAAGATCCCGCCTATATTTCGCGGTTGTACCGCAGACCAACCGCTCTCACCCGCCGCACTGGAATATCGTACCCGTGCCACCAATTCGTGAGGTCCAGATCTTCGGTGTAAGGAAGAGTGCTGACACGCGCAAGGCTCTGCGCTTCTTTGCCGAGCGTCGCGTGAGGACGCATTTCGTGGATCTCACCGTTCGTGCCGCTTCGCTTGGCGAGCTGCGGCGGTTCGCTCAGAAATTCGGCGCGCGCGCGCTGATCGACACGTCATCGCGCAAGTTCGACGAGCTCGGTCTGCGCCATGCCACGTACTCCGACGACCGACTGCTCGAGAAGCTGGCAGGCGAACCGCTCTTGCTACGCCTTCCTCTGGTGCGGCAGCAGAACCGGTTGACCGTTGGTGATTCGGAAGCTGAGTGGAAGAGCTGGATGGTGTCGGAATGACGCAGTTTTCGATTTCCGGGGTCGCTGTGGAGTTCGGTGCCGAGTTGATCTTCTCCGACGCCACTTTCACGGTGTCGCGCGGTGAGAGGTGGGGGGTTGTCGGGCGCAACGGAACAGGTAAGACGACATTGTTCCGTATCATCACCGGAGACATGCAGCCGTCACGCGGCAACATCGCCCGTACGCCGGGGCTGCGTATCGCGCTCCTGGAACAGCACCGCGACTTCGGTGATGCGGAAACCGTGTGGGAAGCCGCCGCAGGTCAGTTCGCACATCTCTTCGCACTCGAGCGCTCGCTCACCCACCAAACCACCGCCCTAGCGGAGATGGGTGAGGCGAGCACACCGCAAATGCTCGCGCGATACGATCGCGACCTCGAGCGTTTCGAGCGTGAGGGCGGCTACACGTTGGCGCCGCGAGTGGATGCGGTGCTCCAGGGACTCGGCTTCGATGCCGACGAGGCGCGCCGCCGCCCACTGGACACACTTTCCGGCGGAGAGCGGGGGCGGTTGGGACTCGCGCGGCAGCTCGTCGCGCCCGCGGACGTGCTGCTTCTGGATGAGCCCACAAATCATCTGGATCTGGAAACGACCGCCTGGCTGGAGCGCTACCTTCGCGATGCCGATGAGACGGTCCTGCTGATAAGCCACGACCGGGCATTTCTCGAAGCGGTGGCGGATCATGTGCTGCACTTCGAGGCGCGCTCGGCATTCGCCTACGCCGCCGGCTACTCGGCGTTCGTAATGCAGCGCGTGGAGCGGCGGCTCGCCCAGCAGCGCGCCTACACGCAGCAGCGCCGGACGATCGCAAGGGAGGAGGATTACATTCGCCGCAACATCGCCGGTCAGAACACGCGACAGGCGAAAGGGCGACGCAAGCGGCTCTCCCGGATGCCGCGGCTCAGTCCGCCACCGGGATCAGAGGCGACGATGGCGCTCCAGCTCGCACCGCGCGAGCGTGGCGGCGAGCAGGTGGTGATCGCCGAGCATGCGCGCGTGAGGGTGGAGGACCGTGTGCTCGTGGAGGATTTCACCGCAACGGTCCGCAGGGGCGACGTCGTTGGACTGGTCGGAGCCAATGGTACCGGCAAGTCCACGCTGCTGCGCGCCCTCATGGGTGAACATCCGCTCGATGGTGGCCGCCTGGATCTTGGCGGTTCTATCTCGGCGGCGTTCTACCGGCAGGATCTGGCGCAGGTGCCTGTGGACCGCTCGCTGTACGACGTGATCGGCGACCTGCGTCCGTCATGGGAGCGCGGCCAGGTGCTCGGCCATCTGGCGCGATTCGGCTTCACCGGTGACGAGGTGCAGCGTAGCGCGGCCACACTCTCGGGCGGTGAGCGCGCTCGCGTGGCGCTGGCGATGATCATGCTGTCGGGTTCCAATCTGCTGCTGTTCGACGAGCCCACCAATCACCTGGATGTCGAGTCGATCGAGGTGCTCGAGGACGCGGTAAATGAGTACGGTGGCACTGTGATCCTCGTCAGTCACGATCGCGCCCTGCTGCGCGCGCTCACCACTCGCATGTGGGTGCTGCACGGCGGACGCATCACCGACTTCGCGGGCGGCTTCGAGGAGTGGGAGGTCGCCGCCGCCGAGCGCGAGCACGCCGCCGCAGTGACGGCCGCGGAGGAGGAGCAGAAGAGGCGCGTGCAGGAGCGGCAGCGCACCCGTCGCGCAAAGGACGCGGGGCCATCGGACCGCTCGATTGTCGCCGCCCCCTTACGCCACGTGGAAGAGTGCGAGGACAGGGTCGCCGCGCTGGAATCGAGCCTGTCCTTGCTGACGGCAACGCTGGAGGACCCGGCGCTCTACGCCACCGCAGAGGGGATCACCCGCGCCACCGAGCTTGGCACGGAGCTGGAGCGCGTCCGCCGGTCGCTGGACGAGGCGATGGCTGAGTGGGAGCAGGCAGTGGAAGGTCGGGGGCCGGAATCAGGGGTTCGGGTTCGGGGTTCAGGGGGTGGCCGGTAGTCTGCTGGTCCCCGCGCCGCGGCCAGCTTCCGAATCGCGCCGCGCGACCCGGGCATCACCCCATCACGATCGGATACAACAGTCTCACAGCACCCACCACCAGGCCGATCGAGATCACATCGAGGATCACGCCAGCCTTGGCCATCTGACGCACGGTCACCTGGCCGGAACCAAAGACGATGGTGTTCGGAGGCGTGGCGACGGGGAGCGCCATTCCGCTGGAGGCGGCGAGCGCCGCCACCAGCATGAGCGCCACCGGGGATTGATCGAGGGCGATCGCGAGCGAGGCGACGATCGGCATCGATATGGCCGCGATAGCGGTATTCGATGCGATCTCGCTCAGCGCAATGGCGAAGATGGCGATGCCGGCGTAGATGAGCAGCGGGTGCATGCCGCCGAGCGCCGTCATTCCCGCGCCGAACCATGATGCCAACCCCGAGGTCTCCATCCCCATCGCCAGCGACAATCCGCCACCGAACAGCAGCAGCACCTCCCACGGTATCGTGCGCGCCTCCGCCCATGTGAGAAGCGGGCGCCGGCCACCATCGCGCGTGCGGCCGGTGAAAACGAACAGCAGAACCGCACCGGCCAATCCAAGCGACGCGTCAGACACGCCCGGTACAAGGTCTGTCAGCCCCGGAACGGCGAACGTTCCGAAGTCCTTCCGGTCGCGCATCAGCCACGCGACCGCAACGCAGACGAACACGATGAGCGTGTTGCGCTCGCCTCCCTGAAGGGGACCCAGTGCGCGGTGGCGCTCGCCGATGAGTCGAGCGGCATCGCCGCCAAGGGTCACGCGCGCGGGGTAGAGCAGGAAGACCAGCACTATCCACGCGATGGGCAGGAAGACGATCGTCACCGGCAGTCCGATCGCCATGAACTGGGCGAATCCGATCTCGACACCGGTGAACTGTCGCACGGCTCCAGCAAAGATCAGGTTCGGCGGCGTACCGATCAGCGTGCTGATCCCGCCTATCGATGCGGCGAACGCCATGCCGAGCATGAGCGATGTGCGCATGTTGCGGCCATGGCGATCATCCGCGAACAGCGCGCCGATGGCGAGTACGATGGGAAACATCATCGCCGCGGTGGCCGTGTTCGATATCCACATCGAGATGAACGCCGTCGCCACCATCACTCCCAGCACAATGCGACGCCCTTCCGTACCGATCGCGGAGATGAGTCCGTACGCCAGCCTCGAATGTGCGTTCCAGTACTGAAGCGCCGCCGCGAGAAGAAAGCCTGCGAGGAAGAGGAAGACCAGCTCGTTGGCGTACGGTGCCGCGGCTTCGCGTGTGGTTGCAACTCCCAGCGTAGGGAAGAGCACCAGCGGCAGGAGCGAGGTGGCGCCGAGCGGTACCGGCTCGGACAGCCACCAGATAGCCATCCAGGCCGCAATTCCCAGCACGTGCGAAGCGGCGCGCGGGAGCTCGGCGGGGGCGAGGAGGAACAGAACGGCATAAGCGGTCGGTCCTGCGACGAGTGCGATGATGCGACGCCAACGCTGCCACTCCTCAGGTGGCGGTGAAACCTCTCGCAGTACCGGCCGTCGAGCCGGTGTGGTCACCCGCCCTGCCCGCCGGTCGGCGTCTCCCCCCCAAGTCTCTCGAGAAGTATGGGCTCGAGCATGCGAGCGACCACCGCGTGGCCGCCGGCCGAGAAATGCGGATCGACACGGCCATGTACCTTCTCACCTGCCTCGTGCGCGGCGCGCAGCGCCTCTTTCGTGTCGACGAACTCGAGTCCGCGCTCGGCGAGCTTGGACCTCATGATCCGGTTTGGCTGATCGATGTCCAGAACTGATTCATCGATCCCGAAACCTCGGAGATAATCCTCGAACTCCTGACGGTTCACCTGATAGGCAGTGGGGATGAGGACGAACAACGTTGGCGTGCCGTAGCGCGCAGATTCGGCGGCGATGTCCGAGAGAATATCGGCCGTTACAGTCCACCGCGGCGCCTCCGCTTCGCTGACGCGCAGCTCGACCGGATCTACGCGGGCAGTGAGCCCGGTGCGCATAAGGAGCACCTTCGATGCGTTTTTCGCCATCACATACATGTGAGAGTTCGCCTTCAGGAACTCATCCACCGGGTAAAGCAGTGAGTTGACGAACTCCCGCCTTGATACGCGCCGGGGGAGCCGCAGTCGCCGGTTGCCGACGGGGACGCGAGGCCGGTACGCGTCCGTCCGCGAGGGCACGATGTCGTTGCCCAGATATACGAACACCAGCGTCATGTCGAACCGCTCTCGCGCCAGCGCGTGCCGGGCTCGCATGAGATAGTGCGGCGGATCCCAGCTGGTAACACCGGTATTGCGCACCGATACCGGGAGGCCCGCGTTCGCCAGCCCCGCCTCCAGCCGTCCTGGCACGCTCTCCTCGTACTCCACCTGGAAGGCGGCCATGTACGAGTCGCCGAGGACGAGGATGCTGCGCTCTGCCTCCACGCGCCCTGCCGCGGAGACACGGTAGCCCTCGTGATCCGTAAAGATCCGGACCGCCCCTTCGCCGGTGTTGAAGGTGGTGTTGAGATTCGGGCGGTGGGTCCAGCCGAACGTATCCGCCGGCATCCAGACGTCTGGGCGAACCCGCACCAGCTGTTGAGGTGCTGCCAGCCGAACCGCTGCTTCTCCCACGAGGGCGGCGAGCAACACCGACACTGACATCAGGGCGACGTTGATCAGAGCGCCGCGCACCCGCGTCGAGCGCGGCGCGGGTTGGGGGCTGGTTGGAGGTCGGACAGCGGTGGGCTGAGTGACAGTCACAGGTACGATCGCTACTGGGTTAAGCGGCTGGTCCCGTTCGGCACACGGTTCCAACGTGCAACTGGAGGACCATACTACAACTTCGAGCGAATTCCCGGTAAGCGGCAGAACTGTTGCTTCGAGCAGTGGCGCGCCACAGCCCACATACCCATCGTGGCGGGAGCGCCACAGTCAGACCCCTGCAGACGATCTCGGGCCGGCTGCGGCACGAATCCCCGCGGCCCGCTGGTTGCCACTGTGCTTGCCTACTCGTTACCCTGCGGAGAGGCACAGACAAAACCGCAGCACACCCTGAAATCACGTGTCGCAAGTACATATCCTGGGAATCTCCGCGTTCTACCATGACAGCGCGGCCGCTCTGCTAGGCGACGGCGAGATAATCGCCGCCGCCTCCGAGGAGCGCTTCACACGCAAGAAGGGCGACCCCGACTTCCCGGCCCGCGCGGTGGAGTTCTGCCTTCGCGAGGCCGGCATAGGAGTGCAGGACCTTTCCTGGGTGGGCTTCTACGACAAGCCGCTGCTGAAGTTCGAGCGCATCCTTGAAACGTACATCGGGGTGGCTCCGCGGGGCTTCCGCTCCTTCCTCAAGGCCGGTCCGCTCTGGATGAAGGAGAAGCTGTTCATGGGGCGGGAGCTTGCCCGCTCGCTCGACTACGACGGGGACATACTCTTCGCCGAGCACCATGAGTCGCACGCAGCCAGTGCCTACTTCCCGTCTCCCTTCCAGGAGGCGGCGATCCTCACGATGGATGGCGTCGGCGAGTGGGCGACGACCTCCTACGGTGTTGGCAGCGGCAACGACGTGGAGATCCTCAAGGAGCTGCACTGGCCGGACTCGATCGGCCTGCTCTACTCCGCTTTCACCTACTACACCGGCTTCAAGGTGAACTCGGGTGAGTACAAGGTGATGGGTCTCGCTCCGTACGGAGAGCCGAAATACGTGCAGACGATCCTCGACAATCTGATTGATCTGCGGGAGGACGGCTCCTTCACATTGAACCAGAGGTATTTCAACTACCTCTCCGGGCTCACCATGACCAACGGGGAGTTCGACCAGCTGTTCGGCGGCCCGCCGCGGGTGCCCGAGACCAACCTCACGCAGCGCGAGATGGATCTCGCCCGTTCGGTGCAGGCAGTCTGCGAGGAGGTAATGCTACGGATGGGACGCACCGTACACCGGGCCACGGGGATGGATCGACTCTGCATGGCTGGCGGCGTGGCACTCAATTGCGTCGGCAACGGCCGCCTCCTCCGCGAAGGACCGTTCAGGGAGATCTGGATTCAGCCGGCTGCCGGTGATGCCGGCGGAGCGCTGGGCGTCGCTCAGCTCATCTGGCATCGCCATTGCAAGCAGCAGCGGTCCACTTACGGTTGCGATACGATGAAAGGAGCGTATCTGGGTCCCGGCTTCTCAGAGGACGAGATCCAGCAGTACCTGGACTCCATCGGCGCCGTTTACGAGCGACTCGATCGTGAGGCGTTGCTGGATCGTACGGCGGGGCTGCTGGCGGAGGAAAAGATCGTCGGCTGGTTCGCCGGTCGCATGGAATTCGGCCCGCGCGCCCTGGGGGCGCGGAGCATTCTTGGCGATCCCCGGTCGCCGCGTATGCAGGCGCAGATGAACATCAAGATCAAGTTCCGCGAGGGATTCCGGCCGTTCGCGCCGTCCGTACTGCGCGAGCGAGTGCACGAGTGGTTCGAGCTGGATGCAGACTCGCCCTACATGCTGCTTGTCGCACCGGTCAAGGAAGAACGGCAGATCCCGATGACGGAGGAGCAGCGTCGCCTGTGGGGGATAGATCAGCTCAACGTGCCGCGGTCGGACATCCCGGCGGTCACCCACATCGATTATTCTGCGCGCATTCAGACGGTATCGCGCACGACGAATGACCGGTACTACGATCTCATTCACAAGTTCGAGGAGCTTACCGGCTGCCCGGTGCTCGTGAACACGTCGTTCAACGTGCGCGGGGAACCGATCGTGTGCACGCCGGCGGACGCATACCGCTGCTTCATGCGCACGCATATCGACCACTTGGTGCTTTGGCCCTTCCTGCTGTCCAAGGAGGACCAGCCCGAATACGAGGAGACCGAGGATTGGCGCACTCAATTCCAGCTCGACTAACGCCCGCCGAGGGGCGCAAGTTCGCCCTCACGGTGGGCGCCGCGTTCGCGGTACTCGGCGGCATCCTTTGGTGGAGGGGGCTGGCTCGCGCCGCTGTCGTCCTCTGGAGCGTTGCCGGCGTGCTGATCCTGGCCGGCCTGATCGTGCCGGCGCAGCTGTCGCCGGTCTACCGCGCGTGGATGGGTCTGGCGCTGCTCATCTCGAAGGTGACGACACCGATCTTTCTGGGCATCGTGTACTACCTGGTATTCACGCCCTTCGGCGTAATACGACGCGCACTCGGCAAAAATTCACTCGTCCGTGATCCTTCGGCGCCGAGCTTCTGGATGCCACGGGACGGCGTCGGACGCAGCGATCTCGAACGTCAGTTCTAGGAGCCTCCCATGGCAAAGCATGGAATCGTAAAGGAGATGTGGGTGTACATGAAGGTGCGTAAGAAGTGGTGGCTAGCCCCGATCATCATCGTGCTGATGCTCGTCGGCTCGCTCCTCATCTTCGCGCAGGGTTCGGCGCTGGCACCGTTCATCTACACCATCTTCTGATCAACGCGGGGTCAGGGAGGAGCTCGGGTTCGGGGTTTGACCTCCGGAACCGGGCTCCACTCGCAAGCATAAAGGGGATACGGATCGAGCGGATGATCTGCGGATCAGGGCTGATCGTTCTGCCTCAGGCGACGCTCTGGCTGCCGCGCCAGGCGTTCCGCGGGCGCCGTCAAAGAAGCATCAGCCGCAGAGACACAGAGACGCTATAGTGGCCAGGGAGGCGTCTCTGCGGTCAATGCTGCTCAAGCCACGGCGCTGCGGAGCCAAAGCCTCCTAGAAGTCCCCGACGAACCCGATCTCCGGCTCCAGTGTGACGCCAAACTTGTCGTGCACGCATCCCTGGGCGTGGGCGATGAGTGCGCGGATGTCGGCAGCTCTGGCAGCGCCGAGGTTCACGATGATGTTGGCGTGAATGTGCGAGATCTGTGCGTTGCCGATGCGGTACCCTTTCAGGCCGCATTGGTCTACAAGGCGGCCCGCGCCCATGCCGTCGATTTTCCTGAATATCGAGCCCGCACTGGGATGAATCTGAAGCCATGGGTGACGGGCACCGCGCCAGCTCAGGTTCTCCTGAATGATCCGGTGCATCGTGGACCGATCGCCCGGTGAGAGCCGGAAGGTTGCGGACAGAACGTAATCGTCCCGGTGATGGAACACGGAGTCGTCGTATCCGAACGCCACGTAGTCGGCACCCACCACCTTGCGCTCCCCTTCCTCGGACAGGATCTCGCACGAGTCGAACACCTCCTCGATGAACATCGTGCGTTCACGCTCAGGTGCGGGCGAGAGGAAGTGGAGGTTCTGCCATATCGCACCGCCGATCGTGCTGGGGATCCCGATGTAGTGTTCGAGCCCGGAGAACCCCCGCTCCACCGCCTCCAGTATCAGATCGCCTACAATCGCTCCACTCTCCGTCCATAGCGCGCCATCCTTCTCGAAGCGATGAGCGCTGGCCGTGTTCCGGATCACAAGCCCGCGGAATCCCGCGTCGCCAATGAGGATGTTGGCGCCAAGTCCCAGCACGAAGTAGTTGATCCCCAACTCGCGCGCGGCCGCGATGGCGCGCGCCAGATCGTTCGCTGTATCGGTCTCATAGAACAGATCGGCCGGTCCGCCGATACGGAACGTCGTATAAGGCGCCAGCGGCACGTTGTGCTGAAGGCGGGACTGGTCGAGGCGGGAGACGAGGGAGTCGACGGGGTTGGACAAAGGATCGGAGCTCGTGGTAAATGGGCGGCCCCGGACAAGATATCGAGGCTGCACCAGCTGAGCGGTCCGGGACGGACCTCCGAGCACAGGCGCGTGCCGGGGCTGCGCCGCCGGGATGTCAAACGCCGAACGTCGAACGTCGAAAACCAGAATCGCGAACGCTGCCCTAGAGTGCTTCCTCGAGCGCCCGAACCAACGCGGGATCATCCGCCATCACTGGACCAAGATGCTTCCATCGGATCATCCCATCGCGATCGATCAGGTAAGTGGTCGGTACGCCGTACGCCAGGAAGGTGTTGATGATCCGGGAATCCGGGTCGTGCCAGATGGGATAGGTGACCCCGAACTCGTCGGCGAACTCGCGTATCGGCTCCTGTGCGCCACGCGCGTCCACCGAAACGCCCACCACCTCGAGTCCGCGCGGAGCCAGACGCTCGTGCAGCGCCTGCAGCTCCGGAATCTCCTGCCGACAGGGAAAGCACCAGGTTGCCCAGAGATTGAGCAGCACGACCCGACCTTTCAGATCGCGCAGCGCAATGGAGTCTCCCTCCAGAGTGATCGCGGCGTACGAGGGGGCCGGTTGTCCGACGGCGACTCGCGGTACGTTCTCCGTCATCCCGCAACCACTCAGCGCAGTTGCCGCGCAGAGAATGGTCGCCAGCGATGAAAGGTCGACCCGTCGGTGCAAGCGACTCATCGGGCCCCATCCAATCGCGTGCGAGCGACCATTATTCGCGGGCTGTCGCCGGCGAGTGTCCATGCGAAGATCACATCGTCGTTCGCCCGCACCATGCGTGGGAAGCCGCTGGCCCGAGCGGCGCTCGATGCAGCCACGGTGCGCGATTCACTCCGGGCTCCGTCCTGCGCGATCCGTCGAACGCGCACTTCGGCGCCATCCCCTACTCGCTCGAGCCAGCTCACGAGAGCCCCTTCCCCGTTTCCATCGCCATCGAGGATCAGTGCCACGCGCCCGATAGGATCGCCATCGTCGACCCGCACCGGGGGACCAAACGTCTCCCCAGCGTCGGTCGAGAACGCGACGTTTACACGCGCCGAGTCGGAGGGGGCCGTGAACCATGCCACGGCAACGGTCTCGCGCCGTGCGCCCAACGCCGGTCCGTTTACGGGGCATCCTCCAATCCGCCAGCCGTCGTCGTGCACATGCGCCGTGGACGTCCACTGTCCGTTCACGCGGCGCACGATGCCAATGTCGCGAATTTCGTCCGGTGAGCGGTCACGGAAAACGACCACCGGCCCGCGCCCAGTCATCGCCACCGCCGTCTGGCAGCACTCGCAAACCCGTTCGTCGAGCGGGCGCTCGACACCGAGTCCACCATCCGGCGCAACGGTCGTGTGGTAGAGCATCATCTCGTTCGAGGCTCTGCTGTGGTCGCCGTTCGACTCGAAGCGGCGTCCATCGAGCCACACCGCTGCGAGGGAGTCCCCCTCCCAATGGAACAGGGACACGAACCCGTGCTCGGCGTGGACGCCGTCGCGGTGCGGAGTCAGCGGCTCGCTCCACGTGAGGCCGGCATCCGCGCTCTGGGAGATCCGCACGCGGTAGTGATAGGTTCCCGAGCCAGTGCGCTGAAGCCAGTGCGCTGCCAACCGGCCGTCCGGCAGCTCCACCACGGACGGGAAGTCTGCCCAGTTCACGAAGAAGTCGCTTCCGCTGGCGATACTCACCGGTTCCGTCCACCGATCGCCGTCCAGGGTGGCGAATCGCAGCGTCGCCATGCGACCGTCACCGCGCTCCAGCCAACTCAGGTGCACCCTGCCGTCTCTGGCGGCGAAGAGGTTGGGCTCAGCGGATGGCAGCGTGACCGGCGAAGACAGCGTATCCAACGGACCGAGCGGCAGGGACGTCGTGCCCTCGGCAGGCTTGCAGCCTAGGGCCGCGACAATCACGGCAGCCGCCGCTGCCGCCCTTCCGGTGACGGTAGCCATCTCAAGAGATCGCATCACCTTACGATAGTCGGTGGGGAACACATTGGCCAGCGGCCGGGTCGTTTCTGGCGGGGCTGGGCGGCATTGTATGTCGCATCGGTGTCGCTATACTATCGAGTAACCATCATGACATGGCGGCGGCTTGCCGATGGCCGCGATGTCGTCCTTGCCCAGAAACAGACGCTAGAGCCACTCCGTAAACTCGGCACCAACCTCTCGAGCGTCCAGCGCACCAGAGTACAGCGCCGTTCCTACCACCGCACCCGCCACGCCGCGGTCGGCGAGTCCACGCAACTCATTCAGCGTAGTGATGCCCCCCGCGGCGATGATCGGGTGCGTCGACTCTTCGGCCGCGTCCTCCATGAGCGCGAGATCTGTTCCCTGGAGCATACCCTCCCGGTCGATCGCCGTCACCATCACGGCGCCGAGCGGGAGGAAGTTCAGCTCCTCAATCACATCATGGAGCAGTCGCGGCCAGCTTGCCTCCTTTGCTCGCGTGACCACCCGGCGGTCGCGCACATTCGCCGCGATGATGAGCACCCCCGGGTATGTCGCGGCTTCGTCCACTATGGAGTCGGGATCTTCCAGCGCGCTGGCGCCGACCACCACCCACCGGGCGCCGTCGTCGATCAGACGCTCCACGGCGTCGCGGTCGCGCGCCCCACCGCCCACCTGCACCTCGGCATCATCGTCGCCCAGGATGTCGCGGATGACGCGTGCATTTGACCCACGCCCGGCGGCGGCATCGAGGTCCGTGATGTGCAGGCGCCTGAAGCCGCGGCTCGCCCACTCGCGGGCAACCGCAGCCGGGTCAGACGTTCGCACCGCCTGTGCAGCGAAGGCTTCGCTTCTCACCTGAACGCAGTATCCGCCGCGTATGTCGACTGCCGGTATCGCGATCACGGCGATCTCCTGGCCACCCACCGCCGTCTGATCGGGCGAGCCGGCCTCATCTCACGCGGCCCCGCGTCTTGCGAGGGCCTCGTTGGTGCGAGGCATCACGTCGAGACAGCGCTGCATCATGGGCCACGGTCCTACGCTCACACGGATGCAGTCCCCCAGGCCGTGGGCGTTGGCGAACGGCCGGATGGCGACACCCCGCTCCCGCATCAGCCGCGCGATCTCACCCGCTCCTGGCAGCCGGTCGTCGGCGATGCGCACCATGACGAAGTTCGCGGACGACGGAATCGGCTCGTAGCCCTCGATGGCTGATGCGTCGGCGGCAAATCGGTCGCGGTTCTCGACAGCCTCGGCCACGGTACCCTGTACCCAGTCCATATCCTCCGAAAGCGCCGTCACTCCCGCGAGCTCGGCGAGCGCACTGACCTTGTAGGGACCTCGTGACTTTTCTATCTCGAGCGCAAGGTGAGGTGCGGCGATCGCGTAGCCGATTCGCAGGCCGGCCATCCCGAACGCCTTGGACATAGTGCGAACGATGACGAGCCTGTCGCTGCGTTCGAGCAGATCCACGTTGTTGACGCCGGCGAACTCCATGTAGGCCTCATCCAGTACGACGACCCCGGGCGCGTTCGTGATGATCTCCTGGAGTGCGTGCCGTGACATAAGGGTACCGGTGGGATTGTTCGGCCAGCACAGATAGATGATTCGCGCGTCGGTCCCAAGCACCTCGTTCGGGTCCGGGTCGAACCGTGCATCCAGGCCGAACGTGACGGAACGAAGCGCGTTCATTCGCGCGAACAGCGGGATCATCGGGAATGACGGATCCGGATATGCGACCAGGTCGCCTTCCTCGCCGAACGCCCGGAAGGTGGAGTCGAGCACGTCATCGGAACCGCAGCCGGTGACGACCATGTCCTCGGGGACCCCCGCGTAGTGCGAAAGCGCCTCCTTGAGCCGGTGAGCGTAGAGCGCTGGGTACCGAGTCATCACGGAATCCGCCGCCCCGCGCAACGCCTCGAGGGCGCGCGGAGGAACTCCCCACAGGTTGGTGTTGTCGCTCAGGTCCGTGGGGGAGGGGGAACGATCTGGCGCATAGAGCTTGATGTCGCGATAGCAGGCGCGGGCCAGCTCAGCCGGTGGCTTCAGGACGACGGTCGATTCCCTTTCACTCATACATCTCCTCCCCGCGTGGTCGCGGACATGGCGTTGCTAGCGACTGGCGCGCCATTGCACGCCTTGAAAAAACGTCAGGACAATGGGGCACTTGGAGGCAAGGCAACCATGTGAACAGCTTCAACCCGATGATCGCGGGGGGCCGAAAGAAAGGGCCCGTCCGCGGAGGACGGGCCGATGTCGATGATGATCAGGGAAGTTGCGGCGTACTCGGCGGGCGGCAGATAGCGGGGACGCATCGGCCGCACTATATAAGATGCCATGTCGCGCGCGTCAACATGCGTCGGAGAACTTTCGCGCTACTTGTTCGCTTGATCTTTGCCAGCATGCTTCGGAGGATCTGATTACGTGTCCGTCTTCACCAACCCGGCCGGCCGTGCTCCTGACGCGGCACATCGTTACGTGGCAGCGCTGCTCGAACTGCTGGGTGATCGCGACCCGGTCGCCGTCCAGCGCGAGCTAATCCCCCGGATCCGGGAGTTGACGGCTGATCTTTCCGACGAAGAGCTGCGCCGCCCGGAGCGTCCGGGCAAGTGGTCCATCATTCAGGTGGTGGACCACCTCGCAGACCAGGAAATCGTCAGCTCATTCCGGCTGCGATCGGTGATCGCCGAGAGTCGCCCCCCATTGCGTGGATACGATCAGGATCAGTGGGCCAAACGGCTGCGCTATGGGGAGGCGCCGCTGTCGGAGGTGCTGGAGGAGCTCGCCATGGCAAGGCGGCGCAGCCTTCGCCTGTACGAATCCCTGTCCGAGGAGGAGCTCGACCGGTTCGGTGTACACGCCGAGCGCGGCGAGGAGAGTGCCCGGCGCCTTCGCGCGCTGATGGCCGCACACGATCTGGTGCATCGCCAGCAGATCGCCCGCATTCGCGCCGGTTTGGGCAAGCCGAGCGTCGTAGTGGCGTGACCTGCGTCGACTGCGCATACTTGGCTCCAACCTTCCTTCGCCCCCACAGGAGACTGCGATGCACGACGCCGTGCTTGGTTCAGCTTCCGGTTCCCGCAACGCGCAGTTCGTTGCCGCCGTGATCGCGACAGTGTTCGTGGCCGCTGCATGCACGCAGCCGCAGGGCTCGGAACCGGCCGACTACGAGATCTGGGCGATGGATCAGGGCACGCACATCATCCACATCTACAGCTCCGCGTTGGAGGAGACGGCAACGATCGATCTGGGGGCCCAGGGAGCGCGCGTTCCACACATGATCGAGTTCACTCCGGACTACCGGTACGGCTTCGTTGCCAATCCGGCCACCGGCAATGTGGCAGTCATCCGTGCCGATGACCGAGAGGTGGTGGCGCTGCTCCCGACAGGGCCACGGACTCATCACGCTGCGGTGTCGCCGGACGGACGCACCGTGCTCGTTTCCGTGATCGGCGCGCCCAATGCTGCCTGGGATGGAAAGCTGGTCGAGATCCTGGTTGATTCCGACAACGAGAGCTTCACGGTGGGACGTGAACTGGTGCTCGCCAACGACTCGCTGTTCGTACATCACATGCCGTCACTTCAGGAGACCGGAGGTGCCGTGTGTCTCGCCTTCACCGCGGATAGCAGGCACGGCTATGTGACTCTCGGCCCGGGGCTGGCCGAGGGCGGCGTCGCGGTGGTTGACCTGGATGCGTTCCGGCTGGTAGAGCTGTTTCCTCCCAGCGAGGTCGAAGCGAACTGCGGGACGGTCCTCGCGCCGGACGGGCAGCACATGTATCTGGTTGGCGGCGACCGGGAGGTGGGCGTGTGGCATTCGGTGGACACTCGCACGCACCGGCCCAGCCATCGCGCTGAGACGCACGGGCATGACGCGCATGGCTCCGCCGTAACACCGGACGGCCGCGAGTACTGGCTCGTCAATCGGGTGTCGAGCAATGCCATCGTGATCGATACGCGAACTAATGAAGTGCTTGCGGAGATCCCGTTCGTTGGGAAGACACCGGACATCGTCGCCATCTCGCCGGACAACCAGCATGTCTTCATTACACTTCGCGGCCCGAACCCAGTCACCATGCCGCATGTCGCGGTGGGCGAGACGCCGGGCTTTGCCGTCTTCGACGCGCGCACCCGAGAGCTGATCCGCATGGTGGAGCCGGCGAGAGGGAATGAGAGCAGCGACTTCCATGGGATTGCCGTGCGGGAGCTCCGGTAGCTGGGTTGGTGGCGGCGGGTAGTTGTGAAGGGATTGAAGTGGGGCGGTGAACGGTGGACGGAGCGCTGTGGGCGGGCAGCGCGAAAGCTGAACGGATGACACGGAACGAGCGAGCGCTCGGCTCTCAGCTTGTCCGCGATGAGCTACGAGCTGCAGGTGCCGGGACATCCCATTGCCTGCAGCTCGTGGCTTGGTAGCTGAGTGGCTGGAAGCTCAGCGCTTGCGGTTCTCAGCCAAGGCTGAGCCTGATGCCCGGCGCCAAACTCATCGAATACGGTTCCCCTCCAAGTCCCAGATCTCCACCTCTCCCAGATTTCGCTCGCGAATCGGTTGCTCGATCGTTGCCAGATCACCGGCAATCACGACCACTGCGCGATCGGGCGTAAGGTGCCGTGCCCCCGCTCGCTGCACGTCGGACGGCGTCACCGATGCGAGCTGCTCGCGATAGGTCCTGTAGAAATCCAGCGGAAGATCCCAGAGGATCAGATTCTGCAGCCGCGCGCGCAACTCCTGAACGGTCTGCGTGGACGACGGGAAGCTTGACACGAGGTTGTTGATGAAGCCGCTCAGCTCCTCGGCGGGGATTGGCTCCCGGACAATGCGGCGGTACTCTCCCAGCGCCTCCACCAGCGCCGAATCCGTGGCATCTGTGCGTACTGACGAGGAGAGCATGAAAGCGGCGCCACCGCGGCGGATGTCATAGTTCGTGAAGGCTCCGTATGTGAAGCCGCTGCGCTCGCGCAGGTTCATGTTGAGCCGCGAGCTGAACCCGCCGCCCAAGGCATGGTTGAGCGCCACGAGCTGGATGTAGTCGGGATTGTTCGCGGCTGGCGCTGCCTGGCCGATCATCATTGCGGACTGCACCGATCCGGGACGGTCGAGCAGAATGATGCGAGTTGCCGTGCGCTGTTGCGCGGGACTGGGTGGCACTGGTGCGGGTCGCGCCGCACCCGTCCAGCGCCCGAATACACCATCGAGCGTGCGCCGGGCGTCCGCTTCGCTGATCGCACCCACAATCAGCACGACCGTGCGAGCCGGTGCGTACATGTCGCGATGCCATTGCAGCACGTCCTCGCGCGAGATGGCTTGCAGTGTCGTTTCGGTCCCGAACGACGGACGTGCCAACGGCGCCTCGGAACGGAATACCGCGCGGTAGAACGCCTCGTTCGCGATTCCTTCCACCCGCGCCATGCTCTGACGGTAGCTCGCCACCGCCTGGGCGCGGACGCGGTTGAACTCGGCCTCCGGGAAGGTCGGTGCAAGCACCGTCGTTGCCGCCAGTGCAAGCGCCTGCGGGAACACCTCGGGAAGCGCCGTCAGGTCGACGTACGACATGCTGAACGTTCCGGCGGTGGAGAACTGCGCGCCCATTCGTTCCATGCGCTCCGATATCTGCGCGCTGGTGAGCGAGTCGGTTCCCTCGCGGAGGAGGCTGCCGGTGAGGTACGCAAGCCCGCTCTTTTCGCCCGGTTCGCGCAGCGCGCCGGCGTCGAACATCACACGCGTGCTTACGATCGGCAGCGTATGCCGCTCCACCAGTATCACACGCACGCCATTGCGCAGCGTGAACTCGCGAATTGGCGGGAACTGCCATGGGCGCAGTTCGCCGGGCTCGGGCGGCGTGGTGCGGGCCGGTCCTTCCTGGGAGAGGAGCTGACCGGGAACGATCTGCGCGGCCAGCAGAACCGCGGCGGCAAGGCGAGCCAGAGCAGCGATTGGAGTCGTCATGGCACCACCCCCGAAGTCTGCTGCGCGGGTACGTAGACCAACGTCACCCTGTTCTGCGGTATCATGCGCTCGCGCGCCAGCGCGTCGACCTGCGCCAGCGTCACCGCTTGGAGAGCCGCCAGTCGCGTGTTGACGGCGTTCGGGTCGCCAAAGAAAGTCTTGGCTTCCGCCAGGCGGTCGGCGCGTCCTCCGAAACCACCGAGCGTCTGAAGGGCGTTGACGTTGCCGAATCGCACGTTGACTTTCGCGCGCTCCAGCTCCTCGGCCTTGAACCCGCCAATGACCTGGTCCAGTTCGGCGATGAGCGCGCGCTCGAGCGAATCCGGGTCGGTGTTCGGCCTGCCGTACGCGGCGAAGATGAGCAAATCGGCGCCATCAACGAGGCCACTGTTGAAGCCGAAGACGTTGGTTGCGATCTGCTGCCGCCGTACCAGCGACTCGTATAAGCGTGAGGAGCGCCCGCTGGCGACGAGTTGTCCGAGCAGCTGCACTGCGGGCCCGCTCTCATCTCGCTGGGAGGGCACGCGGAAGCCGACGAACACTGCCGGTGCCGGCGCGTGTTGGTCCGGCACTACCTCGCGATGCGGCTGTCCGATGAGCGGCGGAAGTGAAGTGTCACGCAGGGGCGGCCTCTGGGGTCCGCGCGACATCCAGCCAAAGTGCCGGCGAACCATCTCGCGTGTGCGGTCGATGTCGATGTCTCCCGCCACTACGAGGACGGCGTTGTTAGGAGCGTAGTACGTGCGGAAGAAGTTGTGCACATCCTCCAACGTCGCCGCCGAAAGGTCTTCCATGGATCCGATCACCGAGTGGTGATACGGGTGCCCAGCTGGAAAGGCCCGTGCGAACATGTTCTCCCACCAGGTGCCATATGGCTGGTTGTCGACACCCTGGCGGCGCTCGTTCTTCACCACCTCGCGCTGGTTGTCCAGTTTCTCCTGGTCAACGGCATCGAGGAGGGTGCCCATGCGATCCGCCTCGAGCCAGAGCGCGAGCTCCAACTGATTGGATGGCACCTGCTGAAAGTAGTTCGTACGATCGTTGCTCGTCGTCCCGTTGATGTCCTGGCCGGCGCGCCCGCCGGCCTGCTCGAGCAGTCCGAAGTGCTGGCCATCGGGCACGTTACGCGACCCCTTGAACATCATGTGCTCGAAGAGATGCGCCACGCCCGTGATGCCGGGCCGTTCGTGCACGGATCCGACCCGGGCGATCCAGCCGGCCGCGACGTTCGGGTCGCCGGGCCTGGGAACCATCAGGACGGTCAGGCCGTTGTCGAGCACGTGCTCGACGACCGGCACGTCCTGCGCCAGGACGGGCGGCACGAGCGCGGCCCAGACGAGGCCGAGGAGGAGCATG
>CAYXRS010000006.1:0-53769 GCA_964467195.1 uncultured Gemmatimonadaceae bacterium | reverse complement strand
TCATCGCCACCCGGCAGGACATCTCGCGAAAGTGTGCAGCCCAGGGGATGAGGAGTACGGCCTCGACGTCGAAGACGATGAACGAGATCGCGACCATGTAGAATTTCACGGAGAATCGCTCCCTAGCATCGCCCGTGGCCGGGATGCCCGACTCATAGGCACTCTGCTTGACTGCGGCTGGACGGGAGCGAATCACGAGCTGAGACAGGACCAGCATCATGATCGCGTTCGCGATCACGAAACCGACCAGCAAAAGCAGCGGCAGATAGGTCCGTTCCATGCCCCTTCGCGGCTCGTGAAAAATTTCACTTTCTTGGCTCAGCGTAACTTATCTCGCCTCGCGGATTGGTGTCAACTTGGCTGGACAGACTGAGACGGATACATTCCCCGGCGCTAAGAAGCCGGGATTCGGGATCAGGAAATCGGTGTTCGGAGGTAGCCGTTCCGGCACCGCATGTCCTCGCCGGTTCTCCGGTCCGATGTGCTGTAGTCCCGAGCTCCGAACCCAAACCCGTTCCGTTCCATGTCCATCAAATCCGATCGCTGGATCCGCCGAATGGCGCTCGAGCACGGCATGATCGAGCCGTTCGAGGACCGGCAGGTTCGCGACGGTGTCATTTCCTACGGCCTCAGCTCGTACGGCTATGACATGCGTGTCGCGCGCGAGTTCCGGATCTTCACAAACGTGCTCAGCTCGGTGGTGGATCCGAAGAACTTCGACCGAAATTCCTTTGTGGAGTTCGACGGCGACGTGTGTATAGTGCCGCCCAACTCGTTCGCACTCGCTCGCTCGGTAGAGTACTTCCGCATTCCGCGCAACGTTCTCACGGTAACAGTGGGCAAGTCCACTTACGCGCGCTGCGGGATCATTACCAACGTCACGCCGTTCGAGCCGGAGTGGGAAGGATTTGTGACGCTCGAGATCTCGAATACGACTCCGCTTCCGGCGCGTATCTATGCCAACGAGGGGATTGCGCAGGTGCTCTTCTTCGAGGGCGACGAGGAACCCGAGGTTTCCTACAAGGACAAGAGCGGTAAGTATCAGAAGCAGACCGGCGTGACGCTGCCCAAGCTGTGAGAGTGCGCAGCGCTGTCAGCGCGCCGCAGTGGCGCCAACGGCAACAACCGCCTCATGCTCGTGCCAGGAACCCCAGCCCGTAGATCAGCGCGAGCAGGATCAACACGGCCACGACGACCCAGCCTATCAGACCAAAGCCTCCCCCTGATGCCACCGGTGCCGTGGACGGTCGTGGCTCCTCCGGCCTTCCGCCAGGATGGGCACCGTGCGCTGCGATATCCGGGGTGTCGGGCACTGCATCCGCGCCGCCCTGCCCCGCCTGCCGATCCTGAAAACCGCTTCCACCGCTGGATGGTGTGGTCATCCTTGCCGCCTTCCCATGCCAAACCGCCCGTTTTAATTGCAGCAAGCGGGCCAGCCATGGGCGAGGAACGCGGCGGCATGGTAATCCAGGAAGTGGGCGATACGGTACTAGCCCAGCGTGCCCGCGGCGACGCGCGAATCAGGCCAGTCCCGCGGACGCGGCGATGAACTCTGCGAACAGTCGGCGCGCGCCGGCGTCGCTGTCGGTCAGTGCCTCCGGGTGCCACTGGACGGCGACGAGGAAATGGTCCTCGTCTGCTCCCTCCAGCGCCTCGATCAAGCCGTCAGCGGCTACCGCTGTGGAGACCAGTCCGTCGCCAAGCGTTCGGACTCCCTGGTGGTGCATGCTGTTTACCTCGAACCGCTCGCGGCCGAAGATCCGCGCCAGCCGTGATCCAGGGTTGGTGATGCGCACGCTGTGCGCCAGGTGATCGCGCCGGAACGCGCCGCCGAAGGGGAAGTAGTCGTGCTTGTGAGCACCGGGGTGCTCCTCGGAAACGTGCTGATAGAGTGTGCCACCGGCCGCGAGGTTGATTAACTGAAGACCGCGACACACGCCCAGCGTTGGTTTGCGATCCTCCAATGCCCAGCGCGAGAGCATGAGCTCCACACGGTCGCGCGCCGGATCGCTGGTGTCGCAAGCCGGGTGTCGCTCCGCTCCGTAGCTTCCGGGGTCGATGTCGGCCCCACCCGGCAGAAAGATGCCATCGAGCGCCTCGTAGATGCCCCGCAGAGTCGGCTCGTCCTCGACCACTAGCGGTATCATCCACGGAAGGGCGCCGCCCTGCGTGAGCGTGAGGATGTACCGCTGGCTCATTACCCACGACGGAGGGATGTCTGCCGCCACACCGCCGATACTCTGTAGGTTCTGTGTGGGGACACCGATTATCGGGCGTCGCGAGGGTGGCGGCGAAAATGTCGGATCTGCTGGCATGCTCGAGCGCTGGGGATTAATCATCCATGAACAACCGGAGACGCGTCAACGAGACTGACCACTGTACACAGCCGTCACGCGCCGATACCGGCGGGCTGCGCCTCGATGGACGGCATGATTCCCTCGCGCGTTTCGCGCACGAGGTGGTCCACCACAGCGTGCAGATCGCCCGTTCTCTCGTACACCGCAAGCTGACGATCGGCGCTGGTTCCCTCATCCAGAATCCGGAAGGCGTACTCGACCTCCGTCCGGCTGCCGAGCTCGTCGATCACGTCGTCGATGAACCACTCGATCAACTCCCGGATGAGCGCGCGCGCGGGAAGTTCGATCTGCCGTCCGAGATCGATCAGCTTGCCGTCGAGACCATACCGCACCGTGCGCCACTTGTTCTCCTCGATCAACTCGGCCGGATAGACACGAAAGGTGATGTTGTCGCGGCGCAGCTTCCACATCTTGGCGATGATGGCCTGAAATATCGCCGCGATGCACACCGTTTCGTCGACGCGTGTGCATACGTCGCAGATCCTGAACTCGAGCGTGGGATAGGCATGGTGAGGCCGAACGTCCCACCAGATCTTGCTCCCATCCGGGATGCACCTTGTGCGCACCATGGTATCGACCAGGTACTGGTAGTCCGACTGCGACCGGAAGATCCGCGGGATGCCGCTGCGCGGGAAGTTACGGAACACGACGCACCGGTAAGACTTCAGCCCCGTATTGCGTCCCATCCAGAACGGCGAGCTCGTGCTCAGCGCAAGCACATGGGGCAGCATGTATCTGGCCGCATTCATGGCATCGATCATGAAATCCCGGTCCTCGATGCCGACGTGCACATGTGTTCCGAAGATCAAGAGCTGCTGCGCCAGCTCCGCCATGTCCGATTTCACGCCCAGATAGCGCTCCAGTGGGGTAATTTCCTGATCCAGCCAGGAGGAAAAGGGGTGTGAGCCGGCGGCGGCCACCCGCAGTCCACTGCGCTCCACATGTTCGATCACGGCGCGCCGCAGTTTCACCAGCTCCGTGCGGGCATCGGCCGGCGTACGGCAGACGGTGGTGCCAACCTCGACGATGGACTGGTGCAGTTCCGGCTTGACCTGCTCGAGGATGAGATGCTCGCCGTCCAGAATCTCGGTGATGTAGCTCCGCAGTTCGCGGGTCTGCGGATCGATGATCTGGTACTCTTCCTCGATCCCGAGCGTCAGCGAAGGTCCTTTCATCCGGCTCCCCCTCCGTGCCAGCGCCGCTGCGGACTGCCGAAGCCTGTGCGGATATCGGCCGCGGCGCAACCGGCCGTCGCCATCTACCGCCGCTCCACCAGATAAGTCGGCACACTGGATCCCCCGCCTGCCGTCACGTTCAGCAGCGACGCGGTAGAGAGCCGTGTGAGGCAACCCTCGACGTACGAGCCACCGAACACGTAGGGAGCGGTATCGAGCATCCGATCGGCCAGCACCACCCGCCCGTCGACCATGCTGGGGTAGGGTGCGGTGGGGATGGTGATCCGCCGCTGCACGATGTGCGGTGTGTGTAGCGCTGCGGCCAGCCCCGTTCGCCACGCCTCGGCATCGCAATCCCACCCGAGAAGGATACCTTCTCCGCCGTAGGCATCATTCGGCTTGAGCACGAACTGCTCTCGATGCTGCGCGGCGTGCTCGAGCAGGTCGATCTCGGAGCCATCGAGCACTGTCCTGCGATCTTCCACGACCCGCGTCCAGGGTATGTGGGCGTCGATGGCGGCCTGCTGCGCCTCGCTGAACATGTGCACATTTCGCTCATCACTGAGCACAGCGAGGCTGGCCTTCTTGTGGAGGAGCTTGCACCCGAAGCTGTTTACCATGAGTGCGGCCCCATCCCCGACGGCGCGCACGATTGGGTGGGTCATGCCACATTGCGCGATCAGTTCGGACAGGAGGACCCGCTTGTAGATGACGGTGATGTGGAAATCGCCAGCCATCAGCCGGCCGTCGCGATACTCGACCTCACGGGGATCGGCCAGCACGCATGGAATCCCCTGTGCCTGGAAGTAACGCTCGAACAGCACGAACTCGCTCCACGTTGGCACCTCTCGCCAATCGAGAATGCCGACGCGCGGCGGCTCGCGGCGGCCGTTCCAGCACTGGTGCGCACCCAGCAGGGCGTGCATGGTGTGGGCGCGAACGGGAAGCGGCCGAAGCTGGTAGCGGCGCAGGAAATCACGCATGACCGGCAGCCCGTCGAAAACTTCCGTTAGCGCATCGACATATGCGGGGCCGGCGGGGGTCTCCGCATTGTACTCGGTGAATCGCAGGCCGTGTTCGGCGCTCACGAAGAACGCGTCGAGCCGCGCCGTCGGGCTGGGCGCGCGCGCCATCGGGTCGCGAGCCAGCAGCGACTCCTCCCAATCCTCCAGTCTGAACTGTGTTCGGAAATCGTGATCCTCCAGCGCTCGCGCGTGCGCCCTGGCGAAAGCGCCAAGAATGATTGCGGCGCGCTCCTGACAGAATCGGTACTGGCCTGGCACGAGAAAGCGCGGGCGCAACACGGTGCACAGGGGGCGGTCACCGAACAGAAGTCCACGGCCTCGCTGCTGCTCGTCCAGACGAGCCTCGCACTCGCCCGCCAGATCGTCTGTCAGCAGCGAGTGGTAGTGGTCAATCGCTCCGCGAAGCATCCCCGCCGCCCTTGCCCGTGCGCCGCGTACCGCCCACGGTTGACGTCCCGGCGCGCCTGGGCGCGCTCTTCCTGGCCGGTCCCCTCCTGGCGGTTTCCTTTTGCCGGCGCCCGATCAGAAACTCGCCACGGTCGATGGCGTAGCGGGGCCGGGATTCCTTTGCCAAGCGGATTGTGAGATCTGCCATCTTCGCCAGTACCCACTCGAAGTAGTGCGGAGTGAGCGAGTTGATGTCCATATCCGGTGCAGGGTTCATGAAGTCAATCGCGTAGGGCACACCGTCGCGGACCGCCCACTCCATGGAGTTCATGTCGTAGCCGAGGGCGCGACACAGTGTGCGGGAATCGCGCACGACGCGCTCTCCGAGCTCAGGTGACAGGTGATCGTGCTCCACGTGATACCGCCGCTCGCGCGGGTCGTACTTCATGGGGAGCACTTCCTCCTGGCCGATCACCAGGCAACGGATGAACTGGTCCCACTCGATGAACTCCTGAACGATCATCGTGAGGCGGCCGGAGTTGTTGTAGTGATGGAGCAGCTCGTCCATCGAATGGCAGACGTACACATCGCGCCAGCCGCCACCGTGTGCATCCTTGAGCACGCACGGCATGCCGGTATAGCGGACGATCGCCTCCCAGTCGAGGGGATAGACGAGGTTGCGGAGGCTTTCATCATGCTTGATCCCCTCCGGATAATCCCTGTTGGGCAGCGCGACGGTCCTCGGGCTCGCAATGCCCAGTGAGGTTGCCAAAGACGCGCCAAAAAGCTTGTCGTCCGCCGTCCACATGAATGGATTGTTGACCACCGTGACTCCCTGCAACACGGCGTGCTTCAGGTAAGTCCGATAGTACGGCACCTCGTGAGAAATCCGGTCGATCAGGACCGCGTAAGGTACCGGTTCATCCATGCGCGTCCCGCCGAGCTGCGCGAACTCGGCTACAACGCCCTGATCCCGACGTTGCACTTCCTCCATGAATGCCGGCGGCCACGACCATTCCCGTCCAACCACCAGCCCGATTCTCTGCATTCCATCCTTCGTCATCCGTTCTCTCCGCGTCTACGCGCCGCCTATGTATGTTCGCGCCATCCCCTGCCACCACCCCCAATCGTGGCACCAGCCATCCCACACGCGCAGGGCGTGCCACACGCCCTTCTTCCAGAGCTCACCCGAAAACCACTCGTTGTTGCCGATGTTGGGGTCATCGCGCCCCACGGCCATGATGATGTCCAGCCGGCGTACGGCCTCGATGTGCTCACCCCGTTCGCTCATCATCGGCAGATACTCCGCCGGGTTGTGATAGCGGACGCGCTCATCCGAGTATCCGCCCGTGTTCTCTTTTACGTCGTAGAGTCCGCTCATCGCCAGCACCCGCCCTACGAGCCCCGGGTGACGCAATGCAAAATTCATCGCGTGAAAGGCTCCAAAGCTTGCACCCGTCACAATGAGGTATGGATTGCCGTTTCGCTGTACCGAGAGCGGAATGACCTCGTTGCGTATGTAGTCCTCGTATTGCGTGTGCCGCCAAGCCCGGTCGGCGGGATGTTTCCACTTCGCGTACCAACTCTCCTCGTCCACCGAGTCCACGCAGTAGAGCTGGATCCAGCCGTTGGCCAGGTGCTCGCCGAGCGCGCTGGCCATACCGCGGTCTTCCCACTCGTAGAACCGGCCCATGCTCGAGGGAAACGCCAGTACCCGCGCGCCGGCGTGGCCCAGTATCAGCAACTCCATCTCCCGCCCAAGCGAGGGGCTGTGCCAACGGTGGTACTCTCGGTGCATTTGCGTCCGCAGGGCTCCTTGCCTTGGCGTGCCGCCCTCACCGCGCGAGCGCGCCAAGACGGATCCGCGATCCGATCGGATCAGCCCGGGTCGGGGGGAAAAAGGTATTCCAGAACCTGCGGCATTCGCGAGCCCCATGCAGCCTCATCGTGGCCTGCGCCATCTGCCTCGACGTACTGGAGGTCCTCGCCGAGCTCCCACCCTTTGGCAACAAGCGCGTCGCGGAGCAGTCGACAATCATCCACCACACTCTTGCCCTCCCCCGTGCCGACGTCGAGCCAGATGCGCAGAGGGAGCCGGTCCGCGAGCGCCAGCACCTCACGCACGACAATTCTGCCATCCCACCAGACGGCCGGCGACATCACCGCCAGTCGGCCGAACACGTCCGGGTAGCGCAGACCGGCATACAACGTGAGCAATCCACCCAGCGAGCTGCCGCCCAGGCCCGTGTGGGCCGCGTCGGGAATCGTGCGATAGATGCGATCGATGTGGGGCTTCAACTCCTCCACCAGCATGCTCGCGTAGAGGTCCGCTTTGCCGCCTGCGTCCTGAGCGATATCGAAGGTGGGGGTGTACTCGTCGATGCGTGCCTCCCCGGCATTCCAGATGCCGACCACGATCAGGGGCACGATCCGTCCTTCGGCAATGAGACTCTGGGCTGCTTCGTCCACACCCCACTCCTCACCAGCGAAGGCTGTTCGCTCATCGAACAGGTTCTGGCCGTCCTGAAGATAGAGCACGGGGTAGCGTCGCGCCGTGTCGGCATCGTACGCCGGCGGCAGGTACACATCCACTGTGTGCTCGTTGGTCAGGTGCCGCGAGTGGAAGCGCTCATGCTCGCGGAACTCGCCTGTACGCGTGACAGGGGACTCGGCATCAGGCGAGTGATACGTCTCGTCCATCAGAAACACTGCCACCCGTGGGCCATTCGCTCAGGCAACCAGTGCGGCGAACTGCTGGCGAAGCAGAGACTAGGCATCAACGCCGGTCAGCATTGCGCGGATGTAGTCCCTGTTCATCCGCGCGATGGTATTGATGCTGATCTCCTTCGGACATGCCTCCTGACATTCACCGGTCAGGGTGCAATGGCCGAAGTGCTCCAGATCCATCTGGGTGACCATCCGCAGGGCGCGGTTGAACCGCTCAGGCTGTCCCTGAGGCAGCATCCCGAGGTGGCTGATCTTGGCGGCGGTGAACAGCGACGCCGAGCCGTTAGGGCAGGCCGCCACACAGGCTCCGCACCCGATGCATGCCGCCGCGTCCATGGCGACATCGGCATCGTGTTTGGGAACCGGGATGGTGTTGCCATCGACGGCACTGCCGGTGGGCACCGATACGTAACCCCCGGCGGCGATGATCCGATCGAGCGCGTTGCGGTCCACCACCAGATCCCGGACAACAGGAAAGGCATGCGCCCGCCATGGTTCGATGACGATCATGTCGCGATCGTGGAAGCTGCGCATGTGGAGCTGGCAACTGGCAGTGCCCTTCATCGGTCCATGCGCCACTCCATTGATCATCAATCCACAGGCACCGCAAATGCCCTCGCGACAGTCGTGGTCGAAGGCGATCGGCGAATCGCCGCCCTCGATCAACCGTTCGTTCACGACGTCGAGCATCTCGAGAAACGACATGTCGGGGCTGATGTCACGTGCTTCATAGTCGACGAGTCGGCCGGCATCGTTGGCGCCGGCCTGCCGCCATACCCTGAGCTTGAAGTTCATCACTTGTAGCTCCGCTGTGTCAGCGCGACGTTCTCGAAGAGCAGCGGCTCCTTGTGCAGCTTCGGCGCAGTACCGGCGCCGGCGTACTCCCAGGCGGCAACATACGCGAATCGTTCATCATCCCGTAGCGCCTCTCCGTCCATTGTCTGGCTCTCCTCACGGAAATGGCCACCGCAGGACTCCTCCCGGTGAAGCGCGTCAATGCACATCAACTCCGCCAGCTCGAAGTAGTCGGCCACCCGTCCGGCCTTCTCGAGCGACTGATTCAGCTCGCCTCCGCTGCCGGGTACCGTCACATTCTTCCAGAACTCTGCCCGCAGCTCCGGAATCCGCTGAAGTGCCTGCCGCAGGCCGGAGGCGTTTCGAGCCATTCCGCAACGGTCCCACATGATCCGTCCCAGCTCGCGGTGGAAGGAATCCACCGTCCGCTTGCCGCGAACCGAGAGCAGCCGATCGATGCCCGACGTCACATCATGCTCGGTCTCGCGGAACGCGGTCGTATCATTGGCGACCGACGGCTCGACCCGCGCGAGATAATCGCCTATTGTGTAGGGCAGCACGAAGTAACCGTCGGCCAGGCCCTGCATCAGGGCGCTGGCACCCAGCCGGTTGGCTCCGTGGTCGGAAAAGTTGGCCTCGCCAATCACGTACAGCCCTGGAAGCGTGCTCATCAGGTTGTAGTCCACCCAGAGGCCTCCCATGGTGTAATGAGCAGCCGGAAAGATCCGCATCGGGACATCGTAAGGATTCTCGTCCGTGATCCTCGCGTACATCTCGAACAGGTTGCCGTACCGGTCGCGGATCACGCCCTCGCCTAGCCGGCGAATGGCGTCGGCGAAGTCGAGGTAGACACCGAGTCCTGTCGCGCCTGCGCCACGCCCCTCATCGCAGACTTCCTTCGCCGCGCGCGACGCGATGTCGCGCGGCGCCAGATTGCCGAAGCTCGGGTACTTCCTTTCCAAAAAGTAGTCGCGCTCATCGTCCGGTATGTCCCGGGGTGGCCGGCGGTCGCCTGACCGTTTGGGAACCCAGATACGCCCATCGTTGCGTAACGATTCCGACATCAGCGTGAGTTTGGACTGGTGCTCGCCACTGACCGGAATGCACGTCGGATGAATCTGGGTGAAGCACGGATTACCGAACGCCGCGCCACGCTTGTAGGCACGCCACGTGGCCGTGACGTTGGACCCCTTCGCGTTGGTGGAGAGATAGAAGACGTTTCCGTAGCCCCCGGTGGCGAGAACTACGGCATCGCCTGCATGAGACGTGATCTGGCCCGAAACCATATCGCGCACCACGATGCCTCGGGCGCGACCGTCCGCCACTACCAGGTCGAGCATCTCGGTACGCGGCAGCATGATCACGTTTCCGCGCGCCACCTCCTTCTCGAGTGCCTGATAGGCGCCTAGCAGGAGCTGTTGACCCGTCTGGCCACGCGCATAGAAGGTGCGGGAAACCTGAGCGCCGCCGAAAGAGCGGTTAGCGAGAGTGCCGCCATACTCACGAGCGAACGGGACTCCCTGCGCCACGCACTGATCGATGATGTTGGTGCTGATCTGAGCCAGACGATACACGTTGGCTTCGCGCGCGCGAAAGTCGCCACCCTTCACGGTATCGTAGAAGAGCCTGTAGACGCTGTCGCCGTCGTTGCGGTAGTTCTTGGCAGCGTTGATCCCGCCCTGTGCGGCGATGCTGTGAGCTCGTCGCGGGGAGTCCTGGAAGCAGAAACATTTCACGCGGTATCCGAGCTCGCTGAGCGTGGCGGCGGCGGAAGCGCCCGCCAGTCCCGATCCGACCACCAACACGGTGTAGCGCCTCTTGTTGGCGGGGTTCACCAGCTTCAGCTCGAATCGGTGGCGGTCCCACTTGTCCTGAATTGGTCCGCCCGGGATCCTTGATGTGAGCTCCATGACTATCGAAGCGCCCCGGCGATGACCGCCACGGGGATGATCGTGAAGCCGAGCCATACGAGCACGGCGATGATGAGCGATGCCCGGCGACGAAACGGATCGAAAGTGCCACGGGTGACGCCCAGGGTGCGAAAGGCGCTCCACACGCCATGATAGAGATGCAACCCAAGGAACATCATCGCTGCCAGATAGATCGCAACCACCCACCAATACTGGAAGCCGACCACCATGTTGTGATACGGCTGCAACTCACGGAAGTCCGGATGCACGGTCCCGAGAGTGAAGTGAAGCAGATGAAAGAAGATGAAAAGCGCGAGGATCAGACCGCCGATGCGGATGGTGCGCGCACCCAGTGTGGATACCTGAGGCTCGAGCTTCTCGTAACCTATGGGACGTGCCACCGACCGGAGCCGGCTGAGCTGCACGGCCGCTACGATGTGCAGCACCGCCGCGACCAGAAGGCCGGCCCGCGCGACCCAAAGCAGCGCTCCGAGCTCGCGAAGCGACACAGCGTAGCCGTCGATGGCATCTTCGCCGCGGAACACCAGAAGGTTGGCGGCAACGTGACCGATGACGAAGGCGACCAGCATCAGCCCCGTCACGGCCATGACCACCTTCTTGCCGATAGTGGACCGCCAGAACAGAACGACTCGCACGACCGCCTAAAGCTTGAGCACGGCCATCGGCTCGCGCACGGCGTCAGCGCTCTTCCCGAGCTCGATTCGCTCCCTGCTCGTGAGCTCCACTTCGATGATCTGCTCGAGTCCGCGCCGTCCCAGCTTGCATGGCACGCCGAGGAACAGACCGGATAGGCCGTATTCCCCGTCCAGCCAGGCCGAGCAAGGCAGGATCCGCTTCTTGTCACGCACGATTGCCTCGCACATCTGCACCGCGGCCGCGGACGGTGCATAGTACGCGGAACCGGTCTTGAGGTGCTTCACTATCTCTGCACCGCCATTACGCGTGCGATCCACAATGGCGTCGAGACGAGAACGATCCAGCAGCTGCGTCACCGGAATGCCGCTCACCGTCGTGTACGAGATCAGCGGTACCATCGTGTCGCCGTGGCCGCCCAGCACCATGGCCTGAATGTCCTCAACCGACACGTCCATGGCTTCGGCCAGGAACGCCCGGTAGCGCGCCGTATCGAGGACCCCCGCCATCCCGATCACACGCTCGCGAGGGAAGTCCGTGGTCTTCATGGCCACGTAGGACATCACGTCCAGCGGGTTGGAAACCATGATGATGATGGCCTCGGGCGAGGTGCTCTTCACCTGCGTCGAGACCTCCCTCACGATTCCCGCGTTCGTGTTGAGGAGATCGTCGCGAGACATGCCGGGCTTGCGGGCTATGCCAGCCGTGATGACGACGATTTCCGAATCGGCTGTTTCATCATAGCCATTCGTCCCGATCACACGACTGTCGAAACCCTCGATTGGCGCCGACTGCCACTGGTCTAGACCCTTACCCTGAGGGATGCCTTCGACGACATCCACCAGGATCACCTGGCGTGCAAGCTCCTTCTCCGCGAGGCGTTGCGCAGCCGTCGCGCCGACATTTCCTGCTCCGACTACGGTGATCTTGTTGACCATTCGGAATGCTGAGGTTGAGTGGCGTAGGAACAACGGCGGAAAGCTATCGGGCCCCTGGGATGACTGCAACCGAGCACACATCGCCGTGATGGTCCTTCAAACCGATCCACCACCCACATCACTCTGCGTAGCCGGACTATCCCATGCACGGGCACGAACCAGTTGCGGTGGCGCCCGGCAGGCATCGACAGCGGTGGAAACGATCAGGCGGAGCAACGGATAGGCGCTGATTCTGTTCCGACGCAGGACGGAGTTCCGTTCCCCGTTCACTAACGCTCTTGCTGATCGGTTGCAGCCTTTCGTTTCGATGAATCGATGTGGCCAGTGCTTCCAATTTCAGCAAGCAAAGGAACCGCCCGTTCAGGGACGCCGGCACATCGCGTAGGCCGAGCGATTCGTGTTATCCGCCGCTCCAATCCGCTTGATCCGTTCCCGGCGCTGTTGGATGCCTGGCCGGAAACACTGCACCCGGTACCCCTCCGATGCTCCGCTCGAGTCGTGGTTGCACCGGTCGCCTCCTTCTCCGGATGCGAGGTACTCAACCCGGTCCGTTCCGAGCGCCCGCGAATGCGGTCACGCCCTCCTTGACGCCGGGTCGGCACCGCGATCTGCAAGTCGGTCACGGGGTTGCAAGTCCGTGAAGACGAAGGCGCCCCGCCGATCATCGGCGGGGCGCCTCTGCGTACAGGAGACAGGAATACTCACGCCGCGTTCGATTCGTCCGAAACCGGGTCGCCTTCCTCATTCGCTACCAGAGCGCGCAACTCCTTGGAGGGCTTGAAGACAGGCACCGGGCGCGCCGACACTTCCACGGGTGCGCCAGTGCGCGGGTTTCTGGCCATCCTCGTCTTCCGCTGACGGATCTTGAACGTGCCGAACCCGCGAACCTCGATGTTCTTCTGTTCCTTGAGCGCGTCTTTGATGGCATCTAGAAACGCGTCCACCACGCGTGCGCAGTCCTTCTTCGAAATCGTGGGGCCGGCGGTCTGGGATATCTGCGCCGTCACGCGTTCGACAAGGTCGGCTTTTGTCATGAGATAACCTCTGGCAGGCGTGGCGCCGAAGGGGAAGTCGTGGTCGAACTTAAGCCCGTTAGCTCTTGTGTGTCAAGGGTTTGGACGATTGCGGCCCTCTCCGCGCACCGCTTCCATGAACTCCCCGAAAAGCGGCCGGGCGTCGTGGGGGCCCGGGGCCGCCTCCGGATGATACTGCACCGCGAAGATCGGGAGCCCGGTATGCACGAGGCCTTCGAGGGTGCCGTCGTTCAGGTTGACATGCGTCGCCCGCAGCTCGGGAGCGCCCGGGATCTCCTCCGCGGTCCCCTGTACCGCGAACCCGTGGTTCTGCGAGGTGATCAGGACCTTGCCCGAGGCGAGATCCCGGACCGGGTGATTTCCACCGCGATGCCCGTACGACATCTTCGCGGTGTGCGCCCCGAATGCGATGCCAAGGAGCTGGTGCCCCAGGCAGATCCCCATGATCGGCACCCGCTTCTCCGCGATCTCCCTGATTATTTCGGGCGCGTAGCTGATGGCGGCGGGGTCCCCGGGTCCATTGGAAAGGAAGACGCCGTCCGGCTGCATCTGCAGCACCCTGTCCGCCGGAGTATCGGCGGGCACGACTGTCACCCGACAGCCCTGCTCGGCGAACAGTCGCAGAATGTTTTCCTTGATGCCGAAGTCATAAGCCACTATGTGCCAACGCGCATCTGACGGGCCAAAGGTGTAGGGGGCCCGAGTCGTGACTCGCGAGGCGAGGTCCAGCCCCTTCATTGCCGGGCAGGCGTCCAAGGCCAGAAGCGCCTCGCGGTCGGGCTCCCCGCCGGCGGCGATTACGCCGCGCATTACCCCGAGTGATCTCAGATGCCGCGTGAGACGCCGCGTGTCAACATCTTCCAGTACAGGAATTTGTGTAGACAGCAGCCAGCTGCGCAGATCGCCGGTTGCTCGCCAATTCGAGTATGAGCGGGAGAGTTCGCGGACGATCACGCCGGCAACCTTGGGCCCCGATGATTCGGGGTCCTCGGCGTTGATGCCGTAATTGCCCACCATCGGCGCCGTCATTACCACGATCTGCCCGCTGTAGGAGGGATCGGTGAACACCTCCTGATACCCGGTGATGTTGGTGGTGAACACCACCTCGGCCACTACGGGATGTGCGGGGCCGTGCAAGCTGCCGCGAAACAGGGTTCCGTCCTCTAAGAGGATGAACCCCGTCTGGGCCTCGGTATTCGTCACGCGATCACGGCGTTGGCGTTGCGGGTGCCGGTGTGGGTTGAGTGGCCGGCTCCTCGAGAGGAACGGCTGGCATCCCGGGCGCCGTTGGAACTGGCGCCAGCATCTCCTGATCGAAGAGCGACCGTGGCGCCGCGGCCCGCGACGACATGATGGAAAGCGCGAACCCAAGCGCGAGGAACAACCCACCCGCCCACCAAGTGAGCCGCGTGAGCAGGTTGCCCATCTGTCGAGTGCCCATGAAGGAGTCGGAGGACGATCCTGCTCCGCCAAAGGATGCCGAAAGCCCACCCCCCTTGCCCGCCTGCATGAGAATGACGGTCACGAGGACGATACTGTCGAGGACGAGTAGAACAAGAAGGAAGGTGAACATCGCGCCTGCTGGTCGGTGAAATGGCCAAGACCTTAAAATTACGCCAGTTAGCGCGGCCGATCAAGTGCGAACGATCTGCGCCCAACCGTCTGCGTCCAGGCTCGCTCCGCCCACCAGCACCCCGTCCACATCGGTGGCAGCCAGCAGATGGCCCACGTTCTTGGTGTTGACGCTGCCGCCATAAAGCAGCGGGGTCTTCGCCGCAGTGGGGCCAGCGACGTCGCGAAGCGCCGATCGCAGCACCCCATGTACCACCGCGGCATCCTCGGGCTGAGCGGTGCGCCCGGTGCCGATTGCCCACACCGGTTCGTACGCCACCACCAGATTCGCGAAGGCTGAAGCCTGCAATTTGGCTAGTCCGGCGCTGAGTTGTCTCAGCACCACTTCCTCCGTGCGGCCGGCCTCGCGCTCCTCGAGCAGCTCGCCCACACACAGCACCGGCGTCATTCCGGCGGCGCTGACAGCCGCGCACTTGAGCGCAGTCTCGTCGTCACGCTCGCCGAACACATGGCGCCGTTCGGAGTGGCCGACCAGGACGAGTCGCGCACCGGCAGCACTTGCAATAGGCGCCGAGTTCTCGCCCGTGAATGCGCCCCTTTCCTCCCAATGGACGTTCTGCACGCCGAGAAGGATGTCCGTTCGCTCGCGGAGTCCTTCATGCACCGCCGAGAACGTCAGTGCCGGAGGAAAGATCGCGACCGTACGGTCGGTACGGCGTGCGTACCGGGCCAGGAACGTTCGCAGGAAGGAGCGCGCCTCCTGCGGAGCGTGATTCATCTTCCAGTTCGCGGCGAAGATGGGTGTGCGCATCGGTCAGTTGGAGTCGAGGGCGGCGACGCCGGGCAGCTGTTTGCCCTCCATGAACTCCAGCGAGGCACCGCCGCCGGTGCTCACGTGGCTCATGTCGTTCTCGAGGCCGAACTCGGCGACTGCCGCAGCGGAGTCGCCGCCGCCGACAATCGTGGTCGCACCGTTTGCCGTGGCGCGTGCCATGGCCTGGGCAACAGCGCGCGTTCCCGCATCCAGCGGCGGCTTCTCGAACACACCCATAGGGCCATTCCATACCACCGTGCGTGCCTTCTCGATCTCTTGCGCGAAGGTTTCGGTCGTCCGAGGTCCAATGTCCAGCATCGCCATGTCTGCCGGGATGCCGTCCCGCGGCGCCGGCACGGCCTCCGAAGCCTCCTCGATGGATGGGGCAACGACGGCATCTTCAGGAAGCACCATACGGTCTCCGGCGCGCTTCACGAGCGTTCGTGCCATGCCGACACGGTCAGGCTCGACCAACGACCTGCCGGTTTCGTATCCCATTGCGCGAAAGAACGTGCAGGCCATGGCGCCGCCGATCAGCAGGCTGTCGACCTTGGGGAGGAGCTGCTCGATGACGTCGATCTTGCCCGAGATTTTCGCGCCTCCCAGTACCGCGACGAAGGGCCGCTCAGGGTTCTCCAGCGCTGTGCTCAGATACTCCAGCTCACGCTCCATCAGGAGACCCGCCACCGCCGGGCGCAAATGACGCGTGATCCCTTCGGTGGAGGCATGGGCCCTGTGCGCCGAACCGAACGCGTCGTTCACGTACACATCACCCAACTCGGCCAGCGCCCGGGCGAGCGTGTCGTCATTCCTTTCCTCGCCCGGTTCAAAGCGAGTATTCTCCAGCATGAGAATCTCGCCCGGTCCGAGCTGCTCGGTGGCCCGGCGAGCCTCCGGCCCTACCGTTTCGGGCACGAAGTGCACAGGCACTTCCGCCAGTTCACCAAGCCGTCGCGCAACCGGCTCGAGTGAGTACCTGGGATCGCGCTTCCCCTTCGGCCGACCACGATGCGAGCACAGCACTACGCGAGCACCGCGGTCCAGCAGCTCGCGAATCGTCGGCAACACCGCGCGAATCCGCGTATCGTCGGTGATGCGGCCCGCATCATCGAACGGCACGTTGAGATCCACACGCACGAGCGCGCGTCGGCCGCGAAGCTCGGCATCCCGGAGATCCCGAATCGTCCTCGTCTTCACAGACGCTCGCCGATGAAGCGCAGGAGGTCCACGCATCGCGACGAATAGCCCCACTCGTTGTCGTACCAGCCTGCCACCTTCACCATCCGCTTGTCGATGACGTTGGTGCTCTTGCCATCGATGATGCATGAGAAAGGGCTGCCGATGTAGTCGACCGATACCAGCTCCACCTCCGAGTAGTCGAGCAGGCCCTGGAGCGGACCCTCGGCTGCGGCTTGCCGGAACGCGCCATTCACGTCGTCCACGGTTGTATCACGCTCCACGATGCAGACCAGATCGGTGAGCGATACGTCTGGCGTCGGCACTCGTATTGCGAAGCCATCAATCTTCCCCTTCACCTCCGGAATGACGAGGGAGGTCGCCTTGGCCGCACCGGTGGTGGTCGGAATGATCGAGACGGCTGCGGCGCGGGCGCGCCGAAGATCCTTGTGCGGAAGGTCCAGAATGGACTGGTCGTTCGTGTAACTATGGATGGTCGTCATGCTGCCATGCACGAAGCCGAACGCGTCGCGCACCACCTTCACCATTGGCACCAGACAGTTCGTGGTGCACGAGGCATTCGATACAATGTGATGCTTGGCCGGGTCGTAGGTCTGGTGATTCACGCCGAGCACGATGGTGAGGTCCTCGCCCTTGGCCGGGGCGGAGATGATCACCTTGCGGGCGCCGGCGGTAATGTGCTTTCCGGCATCCGCCGCCACCGTGAATCGTCCGGTGGATTCGAGAACGACATCCACGCCCAGATCCTTCCAGGGGAGATTGGCCGGGTCTTTCTCCGAGAGGACGCGGATCTCATCGCCGTCCACCACGACCGAGTCCCCGCTGGTTTCCACGCGCCCATCGTAGGTGCCGTGCACCGAGTCGTATTTGAAGAGGTGTGCGAGCGTCTTCGTATCCGTCAGGTCGTTGACTGCAACGAAGTCCAGATCGGTGATTCCCTGCTCCTTCGCCGCCCGCACCACCTGGCGGCCAATGCGGCCGAAGCCGTTGATGCCCACTCGAATGGCCATGATCTCTCTGGAATGGTGGAACCGTCTCACACCGGGTCGCCGGTTGCCGGCGCCCGTCCGAAAGTCACTGCACTGACAATGCGCGCTCCGCCATCCAGAAGAGCGGCGGCCGCCGCTGCCAGCGTCGCGCCAGTGGTAACGACATCATCCACGACGATGATGTGCGCACCGTCGAGCCGATGGCACGCGCGCTCCCCTGCACGGAACGCGCCGGCAACATTGATCCGTCTCTGGTCCGGTGTCAACCGCGTCTGTGACGCCGTGGATCGCGAGCGCTCCAGCGCGCGATGCTCCACCGGTAGCTGCCAACGTTCGCCGAGCGCCTCGGCGATCAGTGCGCTCTGATTGTAGCCACGCTCCCGCTCGCGTGCAGGCGCCAGGGGAATCGGTACGAGGCACGCGCGCTCCGACACCACGTCGTTCGGCCATGATGTCCGCGCCATCTGTGACGCCAGTTCGCGAGCCACTTTGCTCCAGGCATCGTACTTGAGCGCGTGGACCATGCCAGCGGCGGTTTCACCAGGAATCCAGCATACCGAGCGCACGGCGCGGAGGTATGGCGGAAGAAGCTCGCACCAAAGGCAGCGGCCGGGCCGAACGGGGTGTCCACAACGCTCGCACTGCGGGTGCGGGAGGCGCCGTGCCCGCGACCAGCAATGGCCGCAGATCATTCGATTGCCACTGGCCGTGAGCAGTCGTTCACAGACCACACAAGCGCGAGGGAGCACGAGATCCAGCAGTGCCACGCCAGCGTGCCGCAGTGCCACAAGGCCGCGGGGATGCATGGAGTCAGGCCGTGGCCGCGGCCCGCATGACGGCACGAGGCGCTTTGATTCCCAGCCAGAACTCGAACGCCAGAGCGCCCTGCTCGACGAGCATGTCGAGGCCGTCGGCAGCCAGATGACCAGCGTCCACCGCCGAGCGGACCAGTGGGGTTCCGCCTGACCGGTACACCAGGTCGAGAACGACTGCATGCGACGACAGCGCGGCAACGGAGATGGGGGCGTCGTCCGTCTGCATCCCGATGGGAGTGGCGTTGACCACGACGTCGGCATCGCGCACGGCGCGCTCCGCAACCGGCTCCACGAGGCTGACTACAGGGAAACGACTGGCCAGCCCGTGAGCGCGGTCCATGCCCCTGTTGTACAACACGACGCTTGCTGGTCGCCATCCTTCCACCGCCGCGAGTACCGCAGCGCCGCCGCCTCCGGCACCGAGCACTGCGATTCGCAGGCCCGGCGTTGGGGCGCCAAGCACGCCACGGGCGAGCGCTTCGAACCCACCGACATCGGTGTTTTCCCCCAGGATGGTTCCGTCCGACTGTGGGCGAAAAACATTTACCGCGCCCACGCGTTCGGCCAGTGCGCTCACCTGCCCGCAGTACCGCAGCATGGCGGTCTTGTGCGGAATGGTGACGTTTCCTGCGGCTCCCGCGGCGGCCAATTCTTCGAGGGCCAGAGGGAGCGCCTCAGGTGAGACCTCCAGTGATTCGTACAGGAGTGGGACGCCGGCGGCGAGAAGTGCGGCGTTCTGAATCCGTGGAGAGAGCGAATGCGCCACCGGCTGACCGAGCAGCACCAGCCGCCCGGGCGGTCGCATCAGCGTCGCTCCTCCTGCTCGGTCATCAGGCGGTCGAGGGCCCGCCCGATCGTCTCCTCCAGCTCCACGAAGGTCGACCGATAGAGCTCGAGATCGCCACCGAACGGGTCGTTTACCGCGCGATCGTCGGTGCCGCCCGATGCGTATGCTGTCAGCAAGTGCGCCTTCCCCTTCCCGCCCATCGCCTCCACGCGATCGAGGTGGTGGGGGCTCATGGTCAGGATCAGATCGCTGTTGCTGACGAGCTGCGAGCTCAGGAGCCGCGCTTGATGGCCCGCCAGGTCGAGAGAGCGTTCCATGCTGACGAGCAGCGAAGCATCCGAAGCGGGCGATCCTTGCCACGCGGAAGTCCCCGCGCTCGCGAATTCGACTCCATCCAGGGAGCGCTCTGCCGCCAGGCGACGGGCGATCGCCTCGGCCATGGCGCTTCGGCAGGTGTTCCCGGTACAGACGAACAGAATGCGCATTGCTACAGATTGCCGATCAGGTCGGGTACGCTCTCCCGGAGCGTGGCCGCGGTTATCGCCCCTGGACGGATGACCCGGGGGAGCCGCCCGGTACAATCTACCACGGTAGAGGGCTGTGACGGAGAGAGCGTTCCGCCATCCAGTACGCGCAGCACACCGCGTGCTATCACGCTCCCCCACTGGGACACGACCTCCGCCGCCGACGTGGCTGGCGCGACGCGCGGGCGGTTGGCGCTGGTGGACGTGATCGGCTCACCGTATGCCAGCAGAAGGCGCTGGAGGGATGGGTGAGATGTCCAACGAACAGCTACGCCTCCCTCGGGACCGCGCAACTGCTCGGGGATCCGTCGCTCGCCACCCGGGAGCACGAGCGTCAACGGCCCAGGCCAGTGTCGAGCGGCCAGATGCGCCGCGTAGCTGCTCAGGCGAAGGTCGAGTCGGCCAACCATGTCACTCGAGGCAACGAGAAGCAGGAACGGTTTGCCTCGGGGACGGCTCTTGAGCAGCACCAGCTGTTCGACGGAGTCCTGATCGGCGGCGCCGCCAAAGCCATACACGGTCTCCGTGGGATAAGCGAGGACACGCCGGGCTTGCAGGTGTTCGATCACCGGTCTTACCGCTGCCTCCACTTCCGCAGGAGACCAGAAGGGAGTGACGAACTGCCGCCAGCTCACGCCTTCGCCGCGGCTAGCGCCTCGAGGCGCGCAAAGTCTGCTTCCTCTGTAACCTTCATGGCCAGTTCGCTGCCCTGTACCACCACTACCGGAAAGCCAAGGCGTTCACAGAGCGCTGCATCATCGGTCGCCCCCTCGCCCCGTGACGCCGCATCGGCGTGTGCGCGCTCCAGCATCTCACGAGGGAACCCCTGGGGCGTCTGCGCGCGCCAGAGCCGCGCCCGATCCACGGTGCGCGTGACCCTCCGTTCGTCATCAACTTCCTTGAGCGTGTCCACGACGGGCAGGGCTGCGACGGCGCCGCGACCTTTCCGCGTCTCGCTGACCACGCGTTCCACGGTGGCGGCGTCAGCCAGCGGGCGCGCCGCATCGTGGACGAGAATCAGGCGCACCTCTGGTGGCATGTCGTCCAGGCCGGCGGCGACGGACTGCCAGCGCTCACGCCCGCCAACCGAAAGCAGCAGGCGCTCCAGATCGCTTTGAAAGATCCATGGCGGCGGGTCGGCGGCATATTCGCGGGGCAGCACGCAAACCACCAGCGCAACGTCGTGGCGGCTCTGAAAGAGCTGAATACTGTGCAGGAGCATTGGCTTCCCGGCCAGCCACCGGAACTGCTTCAGTTCGGCGCCTCCCGTACGGGTTGCTGCGCCGGCGGCAACGATGATGACTCCCACATCGCGTTCGGTCATGCGAAGAGTAGATCGAACAGGTCTGCTATGCGGCGCACGCCACGCGCGCTCAGTGCTCCGTTCACACGGGGCATCGCACGTGCCGCAAGATACGCCGTGCTGAAACCCATCCGCTGCGCTTCCTGAAGCCTGCGGTCGAGCTGTGACACCGGCCGGACTTCTCCGCCCAGACCCACCTCTCCTACGAGGATGGCATCCACCGGGAGAGCGCGGTCGCGAACACTCGATGCGAGCGCCGCCGCCACCGCCAGGTCTGCAGCCGTCTCGTTCACGCGCAGGCCACCGGCAACGTTCACGAACACGTCCGTCTGCGCGAAGGGCAATCCCGCGCGTTTCTCCAGAACGGCGAGGAGCAGGGCCAGGCGACGTGAATCGTACCCCGTAGCAACGCGCTGGGGTGTGCCAAAGCCGGCGCGGGTGGCGAGCGCCTGTATCTCGACCAGCAGCGGACGCGTGCCTTCCATCAACGCCGTCACCGCGCTCCCGGATGTGCTCTCATCACGATCGCCCAGAAAGAGCGCCGATGGGTTGGCGACCGGATCGAGTCCATGTTCGGTCATGCGGAAGACGCCGATCTCGTCCACACCACCAAATCGGTTCTTCGTCGCACGAAGAACGCGGTGATCCAGCGACCCTTCCCCCTCGAAATAGAGGACCGTGTCGACGATGTGCTCGAGCGTCTTCGGCCCGGCAATGCCGCCTCCTTTCGTCACATGGCCCACCACGAAAACGGCCGTGCCGCTGTCCTTGGCGAATCGCATGAGTCGCGCGGCGCACTCGCGCACCTGGCCAACGTTGCCCGGTGCCCCTTCCAGGTCGCCGTGGTACACCGTCTGGATAGAATCCACAAGGAGCACGGCAGGGCGCATGCTGGCGGCGGTTGCGAGGATTACCTCCAGGTCTGTTTCCGCAAGGACGGGTATTGCTCCCGCCGGCTCCCGCAGCCGCTCCGCGCGCAGCCTAACCTGCAGCGGCGACTCCTCGCCGGACACGTACAGCGAAGTGTTGCCTCCCTCGTGGAGCGTGGCGGCCGCCTGAAGGAGGAGCGTGGATTTCCCGATGCCCGGCTCGCCTCCGATGAGCACCATGGATCCGGGCACGACGCCCCCGCCAAGGACATGGTCGAGCTCGTCCATCTGCGTGCGCCAGCGCGGCTCGGTGGCTCCCGGAACGTCACGCAGCGCTGCCGGCGCACGAACACGCATCGCCTCGTCGGTGCGACGGCTGTCGGCGGCGCGCCGCTCCCGCGTCGTGCCGACCATCTCCTCGACGAGCGTGTTCCACTCACCGCACGCCTCGCACTTCCCCGCCCACTTCGGGTGCTCCGCGCCACAGGAAGTGCAGCGGTGGACGGTGCGCGCGCGAGCGGTCACTGGTTGGTGGTGCGAGCCGTGTAGTTTTCGAAGCGCGTGTATGCCTTGTGGAAGAAAAGGTTGATGAAACCGATGGGGCCGTTGCGCTGCTTGCCAACGATCAGTTCGGCGCGCCCCTCGAGGGAGTTGCCGTCCTTGTCCGTAGGCCCATCGTATACTTCCTGGCGATAGATGAACATGATCACGTCGGCGTCCTGCTCGATAGCACCGGATTCGCGGAGATCGGAGAGCTGGGGCCGATGATCACCCGCCCGCTGTTCCGGCGCACGCGAAAGCTGCGAGAGTGCCACGACCGGCACGCTCAGTTCCTTTGCCAGCGCCTTGAGCCCGCGTGAAATCTGGCTCACCTCCTGCTGACGGCTTTCCACCCCTGCCGGCCCCTGCATGAGCTGCAGATAGTCTACGATTACAAGTCCAATGTTCGCATCGGCCTTCAAACGCCGAGCCTTCGACCGCGTCTCGAGAAGGGTGATGGCGGGGGTATCGTCGATGTAGACCGGCGCAGAGCTGAGGATTCCGGCGGCGCGAGCGAGTCGCGGGAAGTCGTCATCGCGCAGCATGCCCCGGCGGAGCTTCTGCGCGTCCACGCGCGCCTCGGAGGTGAGCATCCGCTGCACCAGCGCTTCCTTGCTCATCTCGAGAGAGAAGATCGCCACCGGCACGTTGTGCTCGATGGCGGCGTGTTGCGCCATGTTGAGTACGAGCGCCGTCTTTCCCATGGACGGACGCGCCGCCACAATCACCAGGTCGGCCGGCTGGAAGCCGGACGTCATTTCGTCCAGATCGGTGAAACCGGTCGCGACACCGGTGATGGTCTTACCGCCGCGCTGTAGCGCCTCGATGCGCTCCATCGTCGGCCACATCAGCTCCTTGATGCGCGTGAAACCGCGCTCGGCGCGCTGCTGGCTGACCTGGAAGATCCGATGTTCGGCCGCGTCGAGGAGATCGGCGACACCCAGCTTTCCCTCGTACGCCTCCGTGACGATCGCGGTCGACGTTTCAATGAGGCGCCGGCGAAGCGCCTTCTCCCGAATGATGCGGGCGTGGTATTCGATGTTGGCCGCGGTGGGCACCAGGCCGATAAGAAAGCCCAGGTAATCCTTCCCACCAACCGCCTCCAGTTCACCACGTCGCGACAGCTCTTCCGACAGTGTTAGCGGATCGGCTACCTCGCCTCGATCGGCGATGGCCACCATGGCGCGAAAGACCCGGCGATGCGGCTCGCGATAGAACATGGTGTCGTCCACGTACTCCGCGGCCCGAAGGATCGCGTCCTGGTCGAGAAACATGGCCGAGAGTACTGCTTGCTCCGCGTCCTCCGACCAGGGAGCTGGTCGATCGCGATAAACATCACGCGCGGGAGCTATGGAAAATTCGATGGGCGAGCTGGACATCTTCCCAAGTGGGGCGCTTCCAAGCGGGGTTTCGAAGGAGGGCGGCAGGGTGGTAAGTCACCACCACAGGTACGTCCAAAAAGCTGTGAACTGTACCTCGAAGTCTGCTGATCGGGAGCTTGGTTTCAAGGAGCGACTGAGCGGCGAACGTCCCAAGCGCCAGTATGACCCGCGGACGGATCAATTCGATCTGCCTCACGAGGTACGGTCGGCACGCCGCTATCTCCGGTGGCAGGGGGTTACGGTTTGCCGGAGGACGGTGTTTCAGCACGTTGGCGATGAAGACATCCTCGCGCCTCAAGTTAACCGCGGCGAGGATCTTGGTAAGGAGCTGACCGGCGGCGCCGACGAACGGGCGGCCCGTCTCGTCCTCCGACGACCCGGGTGCCTCGCCCACGCACATGAAACCGGCCGCGGGATTGCCTTCGCCAGGTACTGGATTGCGCGCCTCGGCGTACAACGCGCAACGGCGGCAATCATGGACCAGCGCAGCGACCCCCTCAAGCGTATCGATTTCGCGAAGGCGATCCTCGAGCGGGATCGCGACATCGTCCGTCGGAGTGAGTCGCGAGACGGCGGGCTCCGGAGGGGTCGTCCCCGGCGACGGGTCCCGCTGAGGGGAGGGCGCCCTTGCACTGCTCGCCCGAAGCGCGGCGCGCCAGTCTGCGCCTTCGGTGAGCGACGACCTGGCGGTTCTCCGCGCCCCGACGATCCGGAGCACTTCTTCGACGCTCAGATCATCGAGAACGAGCTCGCGCTCTCCCATCTCGCGACGCTGCTCGAGGTACAGGCGCAGCAGCCTTTCAGCGTCCATCCAGCAGCGTCTCGATTCGATCGATCAGGATGTCAGCCACCTCGATCTTCGACATCAGGGGTAGCTCCTCGGCACTTCCTCCCGCCGACACGATCGTAACGCGATTGGTATCGACGCCAAAACCGGCGCCCGCCTCCCGAAGGTTGTTCACCACCACCAGGTCCAGCCCCTTCGCCTCCTGCTTGGCACGACCCGCCGCCACCGCATCCTCCGTTTCGAGGGCGAACCCGACAATCACCGCGCCAGCGCGCCGTGCCGCGCGGGTCGTGGTGAGGATGTCTGGGGTCGACGCGAGAGCGAGCGGTGACGGCGCGTCGCTCTTTTTGATCTTGGTCGGCTCGATCTCGGCGGCGCGGAAGTCCGCTGGCGCCGCTGCCATGACCAAAACGTCGGTCGTGCCGAGTGCGGCGCGCACTGCATCGGCCATCTGTTCTGTCGTCTCCACATGCTGATGCGTAACGCCCACCGGTGGCGGCACCTCCAGCGGGCCGGCAATCAGGATGACGTCGGCGCCGCGCCGCCACGCTGCCGCCGCGATCGCGACGCCCATTCTGCCACTGCTGCGGTTTGACAGAAACCGTACCGGGTCGACGGCTTCGCGGGTCGGCCCAGCCGTCACCAGCACTTGCCGTCCCTGCAACGCAGGCGACTCGAGCAGCCGCGCTGCGTGCGCCAGTATCGCTTCCGGCTCGGGCATTCGTCCCGGCCCACTTCCTTCACCAGCGGCCAGCATCCCCACATCCGGATCCAGAACCCGATAACCGAGATCACGGAGATGAGCGGCGTTGCGCATCGTTTGCGGATGCGCCCACATTCGGTCGTTCATGGCGGGAACCATCAGCACAGGCGCCTTCGTCGCCAGCAGACATGCGGTGAGCAGATCATCAGCGCGTCCATGTGCTGCTCGCGCCATCAGATCAGCTGTGGCCGGTGCAATGATGACCGCGTGGGCGTCCCGAGCCAGTCGAATGTGCTCGAGCGCCGCACCCCGAGTAAAGATGTTCGTGTGGACGGGACGTCCGGTGAGCGCCTCGAAGGTGATCGCTGATATGAACTCGGTTGCGCCGCGCGTGAGCACGACGTCCACCTCTGCACCCTCCTTTGCCAGCAGCCGTGCGAGCCAGGCCGACTTGTAGCTGGCAATACCCCCCGAGACGCCGAGGAGAACCCGACGACCGTCGAAGGGACGCACGGGCGGCTCAGGGCCGGCGGCGCGGAACGACGCGGTACTCGATCGCTCCCTCCGTCAGATCCTCGAGCGCCCGAGTGGTGAGCTTCTTCTCGCGCGCCGCCGAGCCACCCGGAAACTCGTTGAGGATCCGCGCGAACTTGGCGGCCACGAGAACGCCAAGGTACTTGTTTGCCGTGTGGCGTGAAACTTCGATTGGCGTGAAGACTTGCATCGATTCACTCTGCGTTGTTGTAGGTTGCCACTTCCTGCTCCAGGTGCTCGATCAGCGCCCGGACATCCTGCTCCAGATCGTGCAGCCGCTCGCGGCGGAGGCCCTCCGCATCGACGATGCTGGACACCTTCTCCGCCGCCTTGTCCAGATGCCCATCTTCATTGACGACCACGTAGTGATAGTCGTTCACGGCTTGCAATTCCACCAGCGCGCTGGCGAGTCTGGCCGCCAGCGTTCGGCGATCCTCGCTACCCCTGGCCCGCAGGCGGCGCAGCATTGCCTCCGCCGAGGGCGGCAGGACGAAGATGAGCACCGACTCCGGAAAGGCTCTACGGAACTGCATAGCACCCTGTACGTCTATGTCCATGATCACGTGCTTGCCACTCGTTAGCACGCGTCTGACCTCGGAGCGCAAGGTTCCGTAGAGGTTGCCATGAACCGTTGCGTACTCGGCGAACTCTCCTCGCTCCTGCCGCTGCACGAACTCCGTTGGAGTGAGAAAGTAGTAGTCCTCCCCGTCCACCTCGCCGTCCCGCTTGTCTCGAGTCGTGCATGACACCGAGTATCCCATGTCCGCCCGCAACTCGAGTAGACGATTCTTGATCGCCGTCTTCCCAGCCCCCGAAGGCGAAGAGAGAATGACCGGCAACGGTTTCACTCGATGTTCTCCACCTGCTCGGCAATCCGCTCCAGCTCCTCCTTGATGGCTACCACGTCGTGCAGCATTGCCGCATCACGCGCCTTGCTCCCCGTCGTATTGGCTTCGCGCAGCATTTCCTGAAGGAGGAAACCCAATCGTCTACCGACGGGCTCCCGAGTGTCGCGACGCAGAGCTGCGCGAAACTCCACGATGTGCGAGCGGAAGCGGTCGAGCTCCTCGCTCACGTCCAGGCGATCGGCAAGAATCGCCACCTCCTGCGCCAGCCGAGCTTGGTCTACGGCCACACCCTGGGCTAACTCCTGCACCGCACGGCGCAGGCGTTCCCGCTCGCTCGCCAGACGTTCCGGTGCCCGTGCCTCGATCCTTCCCAGCGCGTCCTCCACCGTGCCGAGGCGCTGCTCGAGAAGGGCAGCCAGTCTCCCGCCTTCAGCCTCCCGCATCTCGAGCAACTGTCCCAGCGCTTCCTGGACGACGCTCGCCAGCTCTTCTACCGTGCCCTCCGTTTCGTCCGATCCGTCAGCAGCAATCACGAATGGCAGCCGCAGCACCGTCGCCACGTCCAGGGGTTCGGTCAGCCCGTAGCGTTCCTGAAGGCTCCTGAGCTCCCGCACGTAGGCTGCGAACCGCTCCTCCCGCACCACGGCTCCCGACACTGCGTCCCGCTCCAACCTCGCCATCAGCGTTACATGCCCACGCGAGATACGCTTACGGAGGATCTCGCGCAGATCGCTTTCCCAGCGAGTGAGACTGCCCGGGAGCTTGAGGCTGGGGCTGAAGAAGCGATGATTGACGCTTCTCAGCTCCACCGCCACTCGAGCCGACCCGATCGCCCCCGCAGCGGCGCCGAAACCGGTCATGCTGGTGATCATGTGCAATCTTCTAAGTTACGTAATGACAACAATTTTGTCAATTCCAGAAGTTCCAGCGGACGCCAAACATGCTGGCCGCCTGGAGCGGGACGTAACCTGGCACGAACTGCGGTATTTCGCTGACGAACAGACGCTGGTGCCAGAAGAGCACGGCGTCGAGCAACCGCACCTCTATCCGAGCAGTGAGCAGATCCACCTGAGGAGTTACGTCGGCCCCGAGAAAGAGCTCTCCGGCGTCCGCGCGGGGAATGAACACCCCGCTGCGATGATCGTGCGTGAGGCCGGCGTAGATCTCCAGATTGCCTCGTGGAAAACGGTTCAACCACATCGTCCGGACGAAGAGCTCGCTGCGAACCTGAAGCTGAGGCCGATACCAGCCGGCCTCTTCCCAGCGAATGAGCCAGACGCTGGCTCCCACGTCCCGCCAGATGCGCCCGCGCGCGCCGGCAACGATGCCCGTAGCTTCAGCGTCCACCGCCGCGATGTACAAGGTGTCGAACACTGTGAGGCCGGGAACCCGGATTTCTCCGCGGCGAACGGCTCCGGCTGAAAGCCACAAGCCGCGCAGGCGCAGATGGCCTTCCACTCGTGCGGTGATCTGGCTTCCTTCCTCGATCGCATCCTCTCCAGCCGTACGACGCGCTGCGGCGGCCGTGAGCGCAAGGAATGAAAGGGGAGCCAGCAGGGCGCTGGCTTCTTCCACAGAGCTGAGACCGCCTCCGCGTCGTTCGGAGCGGAGCGAAGCCGACAGCGGACCAAAGCCGGCAGCGGCGCGCCCCTCGATTGCATTCACCGTTTCGCCATCCAACACGTGCAGACGGTTAGTGGCACTCAGACGGACTCCAGAAAGAGTCACGCCGGCCGCGGCGATGTATTGCGCGTCCCAGCGGGTGGTGTCGGGCACCGGCTCCTGGCCGGTCTGAAGCTGCACCTCCGGGCGGAATGAACGCGTGACGGCGAGCAGCTGCGCCCACCCGCCCATCTCCGGGTCGCCATATCCCACACGCGCGTAGGCGGTACGGCGGTTGGCTCGATGGCGCGGCATGCCGCCGGTTCCGACCAATCTCGGATGCGCATCGCGAGTGCGCCGCGCATTCAGGACTGCGACGTCCGCGCTCCAGTGGCTGCGCGCCCACCCTCCGCTAGCAAAGAGCGTGAACTGATCACCGCCCCCGCGACCGGTGGGGGCAGACGTCGCATACTGCTCGATCGCCCCCTGCACTGCCGCACCGCCGCGCCAGCGCCGGCCGGCGAACGCGCGGTAGAGGTTCGTATTGAGATCTCCCGTCTCGAAATCTGTCCGCGTGAAAGTAGTGGTGCGATCCACCCGCCAGGTGCGCGCGTGGACGCGCACCTCGTCGGCGCCGCGCTCGATCGACACTTCTTCCAGCCCCCACAGCGGAACATCGTGCAGTTCGCTCACCAGACCGATCTGCGGATCCATTGGGACGAGCTCGATCCCGTCAAGGAAGACACGAATGCGTGCCGCATTGCCAAGATGAGCGGCGTGCATTGGCGAGGCGATCCAGCCAGTGTGAAAGCTGGTCACGCCGGGAATGCGCTCGACCAGATCGAGAAGTGACAGCGAGCCTGTTCCCATGAACTGCGGACGATGCCAGCGATTGGGCTCGTTCACACCGACGGTTCCGGGTAGCTCTGCGCGCGCTATCGGTGTTACCACCGTATCAGGAACTACGGGAATCGTGTCCTGCCGCTCCGGCGCCGGAGTGGGAGCAGGAACAACGGTGTCGGTTGGTATCTGACCCTCTGAGATGCGCGGCAAAACGGCCCCGGCCGCGAGGCCGAAGCCCAGGATGATTGCCGCCACCTGCGCATTCACGCGCCAGCCGCCCTCGCGCGAACAAACTCCACGAAGAGTCCAACTGGTATGCCTGTGGGGCCCTTTGTGAGATGGCCGAGGTCGTTCTCCGTGTACGCCGTACCCGCCACGTCCAAGTGTACCCAGGGGTACTCCGCCGTGAACTCCTTCAGGAGCATTGCCGCGCTGATCGCTCCCGCCGCGCGACCACCGCTGTTCTTCATGTCGGCGATGTCCGACTTGATCAGCTCGCGAAACTCCTCCCACAGCGGCAGGCGCCATCCAGGCTCGCCCGAACGGCGTCCAGCGTCGAGCACCTCCGTCACCAGCGCGTCATCGGCACTGAACACGCCGACAGCAGTATGGCCCAGCGCGACCACGACCGCGCCAGTGAGTGTCGCTGCGTCGATGACTACCGCCGGATCGTGACGCCGCGCCCATGACAGGACATCGGCAAGCACCATCCGTCCTTCGGCGTCCGTATTGATGACTTCGATCGTCTTGCCGAGGTGACTCCTTACTACGTCGCCGGGTTTGACCGCCGTACCGGATGGCATGTTGGTGGTGCTGCCGATCAGCCCCACGACGTTGATCGCGAGATCCATCCGTCCGATCGCATCCATTGCCCCCAGGACCGCACCGGCTCCGGACATGTCGAACTTCATCCACTCCATTCCCTGGGCCGGCTTGATCGAGATGCCGCCGGAATCGAAGCACAGACCCTTTCCTACGAGAACTATCGGCCTTGCGAGGCCTCCCTTGCGGTGCTGGAGCGTAATGAGCTTTGGATCCTGGGACGTTCCCTGCGCCACTGCCAGAAAAGCGCCCATGCCTTCCTGCTCCAGCTCGGTGCGTCCCATCACAGAGATCGCCATTTCGTATCGACTGGCGATGTCTTGTGCGGTGTCGGCCAGATACTGCGGCGTGCACAGGTTGCCCGGCATCATGCCTAGCCGCCGCGCAAGGTTGATCCCTTCACCCATCGCGACGCCCGCGTCAACACCAGCAGCATCAGTGGTGAGAATGACTCCGTGTTCCGGCTCCGGGCGTCGTTCATCGGGGGGGGCCGGGGTACGGAGCTCGGAATATTCCCACGTGCCCAGCAGCAGGCCCACGGCGGCACGCTCGGCGGCATTCGCCACCTGCTCCGCCTGGTACCAGGCGAGCGCGGGTACGCCTAGTCGTCGTGCCTGGCGTCCTGCAAGGGCAGCCGCCCGTCGGATTGCACTGGGGGGGTCGGCGGGCTCGCCCATGCCCACCAGGAGTATTCGAGCAGGGCCGCTGGCACCGCCCGCAAGGTGCAGGATCTCATCGCGATCACCGCGGAAGTCGCCGCGGTCGATTGTCCTCCCGAGTGCGCCCGCCAATGGGCGATCCAGCTCTCGAAGGGCATCGTCCAGCGCCGCGCCGCGGCGAAGCCCGATCGCCAGCAGCGGAATGTCGGTCGAGGCAGGCGTTTCGGGGGAGGCGGAAAGGGCGAACGGCATGGCTCGGAAGCATGGCTGGGTGCGAGGCGCAGCGCGTGAATCGGCGCACGACGGGCGCCGCGCCGCAAGTTACGCTCGGCATCGGTGCAAGTGAAGCGCTGAAGCAAGCCTTCCGTTGCTCAGCGAGCGACGCGCGCACGCGGTTCAGTCTGAGCCGCGGCATCGTCGCGCATCCGCACCGGTGGTTCCTGTCCATCCGGGCCGGCCAACTTCGTGTGCAGACGCGAGAAAACCAGATAGCAGATGATGCCGGCCAGCACACCAGCAGCGGCGTCGACAGCGTAGTGAAAGCCGCCGTACACCGTGCCCACCACGAGCGCCGGTATCACAGCCCCGAGAACTACGAACACCTTTCGCTCCACTCGCCACGCCACCAGCCAGATGGCCACTGCTGCCGCGGCGTGAGAGCTCGGAAACGCCGCGCCTTTGGCGGCGCCGTGCTCTAGCACGGAATGAACGAGCGCGGGGAACACCCATCCCACCTCCGACGCCAACGGACGCGGGAAGTGATACCACGGTCCGGCTACCGGGTAGACGATGAAGATGAGATAGCACGTGAAGAACGTGCCGAGCAGAACAGTCAGGGCAAGCCGATACTCTGGCAGACGCCCGCGCATGTACAGAACACCGCCAAGAGCTGGAAAGAGCGCGTAGTAGCCGAAGTACCCGAAGTGGAGGTACTCCGAAAGTGGTTTCCACGGCGCCGCAGCTCGAAAGGAAATGGCTGCCTGCGTGCCGAAGATCGCCTGCTCCAGCGCCTGAACGAGGGCATCGTGGTATCCGGAGGTGAAAAGCGTGTTGAGCGCCGCAACCTCCTTGTACACGAGCGGCAAGGCCGCCACCGGAAGCCATGCACGCGCCACGCCGCGCCAACCATGCTCGGAGAGCTGCGGTAGCGCGAGCAGACAAAGCGCGATTGCGGCCACGTGCAGGAGCAGGAGCGGCACCCACTGGCGATCGGGGAGCCCACCGATGGCTATCATCGCTCCCGTAATCGCGAAGTAGGCGGCGAGCAGCATCTCGTGCGGGCGCACCTGCGACCGGTCCGTCACAGCCATCCCTCCTCACGGTACCAGCCAGCGGTCTGCTTCATCCCCTGCTCGAGTGAAATGCTCGGTTGATAGCCAAGATCAATACGGGCGCGCGAGTCATCGCAAGTCCATCCGGCCTCGGCCATGTTGGCGATACGCTCCAGTGTCAGCAGCGGCTTGGAAGATGTCAGTCCGGCAAGAGTACACGATACGCGAGCAGCCGCCGCCCCAACAGCCAGCGGCAGCCGAACGAAACGCACGTTGCGTCCCACTGCCGCTCCCATTGCCGCTACGATCTCTCCCCAGCTATGAGGCGGACCATCAGTGAAGTAGTAGATCGCTCCGGGCGCACCACGGAGCCCGGCGAGACGCAGTCCTTCGGCAAGATCATGAACGTGCACAAGGGAAAGCTGCTGTCCCGGAGGTGCGAAGCTGGGCACGACGCCTCGCCGCGCAAAGCGAAAAACCTGAAGAATATCCCGGTCGCGGGGACCGTATACCGCTGGTGGCCGGACGATCACGTGTTCCAACCCCGACGCCGCAAGCATGCGCTCCGCTGCCAGCTTGCTGGAGCCGTATGGTCCTATCGGAGCGGCTGGCTCCGTCCCGGTGAGCGGGCGTCCATTGCGCGTCGGTCCGCCGGCGGCAAGCGTGGAACAGAGCACCAGTCTCACCTTGGGTGCAGACTTGCGTACCGACAAAAGCAGTGACTGTGTGAACTGTGTGTTCGCCAGGCGGTAGCCCTCGGAGTTCACCGCCGAGGTGGCCGCCGCCAGATGATAGATCGTGGTGGCCGCCTCCATTGCGCGCGCCATCGAGTCGGGGTCGGCGCTGTCCACCGTGACCTTCTCGACGCCTTCCGGCAGCCAGCGGGTGCGGCTCGCCGCGCGAACAAGGCAGCGCACCGTGTGGCCTGTGGAGACCAGCAGCTCCACCAGGTGGCTGCCAATGAAGCCCGAGGCGCCGGTGACGACCGTTACACCGCACTGCGCCATCAGGCGATGCCCCGATCATAGAGTCGGTATGCCTTGTAGGCGTGGGCCCCCATCTTCTCGAGAGCGCTTCGCATGCCTGCATTGTCCTCGAGAACCCAGGAGAACTCGCCCTTGTGAATGCCGCGCTTCGCGCCAGCGGTGAAGAGATGGACGTAGAGCGCCTCGGCAGCTCCGGTGCGCCGGTATGCTTCCAACACGCCCAACGCGAGTACCCGCACATGATCGATTCGCCGGCCGTGCCACAATCCCTTTGCCCATCCGAATGGAAGTATGCGTCCACCCATGTGGGCGAGCGCAACGTTGAAGTTGGGAAGCGCCAGACAGAAGCCGGCCAGGGTCTCACCGACGTAGGCAAAGGCGACGAGTGAGGGCTCCACCACCGGGCGGAGCTTGCGTGCGACAAATGAAAATTCCGCAGCGGTGAGTGGAACCGCGCCCCAGTTCTTCTCCCAGGCTGCATTGTAGAGCTCGCGCAGCGTCTCCACCTCATCCTTGAATCGCCGCATATCGAGCTCACGAATGGTTACGTGGTGCCTTCGCGACGCCAGCTCCACGCCGCGGAGCAATCGCTCGGGTATCGACTCGCTGTGCAGCCAGTAGGCCAGAAAATCCTTGGCGGGATGCATGCCGGCGCCCTCGAGCAGATTGGCGTACCAGGGCGGATTGTAGGGCATCATCACTACCGGAGATTTCTCGAACCCGCGCACGAGCAATCCCCATTCTTCGTTGCTCGAGAAGTTCGCCGGACCGCGCATCGTGGTCAGTCCCCGCTCTTTCAGCCACGAAGCTGCAGTATCGAGCAGAGCGCCAGCCACGGCATCATCCCGCTCGCTCTCGAAGAAGCCGAAAAAGCCGGCACCATCACCGTGCTGCTCCAGGTGACGCGTGTTGTGAATGGCAGCGATGCGGCCTTTCACCAGCCCGCGCTGATCGCGTGCCAGAAAGAACTCCACCTGTGAGTGCAAATGAAAGGGATGGCGATGCCGATCCAGCATCTCCCGCACGTCCGATCTCAGCGGAGCGATCCATAGGGGATCGTCACGATAGAGACGGTGCGGCAGTTCAACGAACGCGCGCCGGTCCCTGGTGGAGCGAACGGGAGTGATGTCGACCATAGCGGCTAGTGAAGGACATCGTCCGAACGCCTGCGCTCGGATCACGCTGTGATGCAGTGCGGCGGAAGTCTAGCCTATGAAGCACGGTGTGCAAGGGCTTCGGAAGTCAGTGGCCGATCCAGCGCGCACTTCCCGCCACCCTGTCGATGAGCTCGGCCAGCTGCGGAAGTTGCTGCGGGAACCCCATGCAGCCGTGATCGACGACCACGCGCTTCTGCCGCGCATCGGCGATGATGTCAATTATCACTGAGGGACTGTCGGGAAAGTACCCGGAGCACGTAGCATCTCCCTGGCGATAGCTGTCAGCCAGGGCGAAGTAGCCGAGTTCTTCCGCAGAACCGATCACATCCCGCACGTGTTCAGGCGCTACATGCGCCGAATCCACCCCAATGTGTTCCACGAAGGCGATGCCCTCATAGCGCACCAGCCCCGTGCCATCCATCTCGAGTCGGTATATCGGGCAACCGCCGAGGCACGCCGTGCGCTCGAGCGTGATCTCGACAATGGTCGCATCCCGTGCAGGAGCAACCGTATCACCTGGCACCTCATGACGACCGTTGCAGGCCACCAGCACCAGTACGGCCAGCACCGGGAAGCGGAAGGTACACTGCGCCCGGGACTTCACGTACTACTGGATATGGGGAATCGTAAGCCGCCTGGAGGTGGCTCTTGGGGCATCTGAGGGGACCAGGTCCAGCTCCGGTGCGGAGGTGAGCACCTCCGCTGCACCGTTACGCGCGATGGCGATGACTTCTCTCGTCCGGGCGTCCCGCACGAGTACCGCCTCGTGCCGCGTCCCATCCCAACGGAGCTCCAACCGATTGCCCGGTAGTCGACGGACGGATGCTTCCATACGACTCACCGCGGCTGTGCGCAACACGCGCCTCGCCTCGCCCACTCCTCCGGTCACGCGGACGGCGTCGAGCCGCTCGCGTGCGCCAGCGGCCAGCGGTACGGCAAACACGAACTGCTGCTCACGCGGTCCCGGAAGGTCGGCTATTTCCGTGGGCTCGAACGAGAAGGAGAAGATCCTGCCGCCGGCGCCGTCCAGTCCTTCCGCGCGATAGCCTCCCCCTCGAGCGGGCATGCTTGGATAACCTCGCGTTACGAAGGTCGGCTCCAGCACTACCCGCCCGTCACGGATGCTCCCCCACACTACCATGACATCCTGCGGCAGGGCTGTAGTGGAAATGATCGGCTCGGTGCTGCTGAAGCCGCGGAACTGCATGATCGCCTGGTAGTTGTAGTCACTGATCCACTGCATGTTGCAGTAGCTCATGATGTCGGCGTAGTCGCCGGGCGTCCGGAGCTCATTTCTGTCCAGATCAAACCCAAAGGTGCCAATGCGACCGTTCGCATAGGGGTAGGACTGGTCCACACCCGATGGATTCTGGCATCCCGGCACGTGCCACCGATTCCAATTGTGTCCGAGCTCATGCGCCAATACCCAGGAGGCGGAGCCGCTTATGCCCAGGTGATCCCACACGACCACCGACCAGCCTGGCACGTATCCCAGGCCGGCCACGCCGCTGTTGTATCCGGGCTGTAGCACGCCCACGTAGTGACGCGCCGGCTGACCGGGTTCCGCCTCGAGTACGCGCTTGGCCTCCAGCTCCTGAAGGATCCGTTGCCAGGCGTTGTTTGTGTTTTGCGCGTTGACCGCCGGCCCGGTAGTCACGAGCGCCGAGCCAACGTCGGCATCGATCAAGCCCAGCGGCAGGATCGCGCGCGGCATGCGCAAGAATGCGTCGATGTTGCCTCCATGAACGGAACCGGTCGTTCCGCTGACCTGCTGAGTGACGGGTATGAAGCGGATGCGAGCCGGATTCACCCAGCGAACATCGAGTGGCATCGGCGTGCCGCTCTTTGGATAGACGTTGTCCGACCGATCATTCTCCGGAACCAACTCACCCGGATCGAGCTCCACAAGCATTGTGACACCGGGTCTGAGGACCCAACCAGGGATCCGAGTGTTCCAGGTGGAGGAAATGTCTCCTTCATCCGGACTCACTGGAACGTTGCCCGGCGCCTGAATCATCGCGGAGAACTCCATCGCGGCGCCCGAGAGAATGCGTACGCGCACAGCGGGCATCGCCTGCTGCGGTTCGCTGCCGCGGACGAAGACGCGCAGCAGCGCCTCACGGCCGGCCACCAGAGTCACCGCGGCGCTCGGCTGCTGCACTACCTGCACCAGGTAAGCGCCTTCGATGCACATGTTGTATCCGTTGGAAGACGCCGAAGTGTACGTGACGGTAGCCGACTGAGCGGAGCCAGCGCTCACCGCTACGGCGGTAGAGTCCGACGTCGATGCGAATGCGCAGCTTCCCGCCGTTCCTGACGTTGAAAGAATTGAATATTGGCCGGGTACGAGCGCGTTCAGCGTGCGCGTGGATGTGAGCTGCTGCTGAAAGCCGCCTGGCCCCTTCACCGTAATGGTGGGTGTTCCTGCCGGGGGCAGACCATTCACCTCCACCGTCAGTGAGCCGGTGATCTGCACATACGTGACGATAGCGGAGACTTGATCATTTCCAACCGATACGGTCTGAACCCGCGGTGACGGCGCGAATACCTCCAGCGGGCTCACGTCTTCCGCGGTGATGGTGTACTCTCCCGGAATGAGGGAGGTGAGCGTGCTGCTGCCGTCCAGCAGCTTGTTGAAGCTCCCTGGTCCGGTCACTCGAACGCTGGCGTGTGCACTCGACGAAAGGCCGTTCACGGTCACCTGAAGAGTGCCGGAGCCCGCTGCGGTTGGATCGCGCCTGTCACAGCCAGCCAGCGTCACCAACCCCAACACGGCTAGCGACACCATCTGCATGACGGTGCCGCGAACATTCAGCCGCATTCGCAAGGGTTTCTCCATACCGGCTTGGTTGGAGGTGAAGGCTCTGGAGGCAGGTTCGACGACCCGGGCGGATGCAAATCCTCCTCTCAACCGTAATATGTGGCGGCGCGCCCGGGCAAGCGCCAGCGGACCTGCCCCGCCCTTCAGGAAGTACGACCTCCGGCAAGCCGCTCCAGTCACCGTGTTGGGCGGTTTGCGCCTTCCCTCCAGGGTCCGTGGGCGCTAGCCTAAGCGCCTAATGTCGGCTTTCCTGATAGCCTTCGCGGCATTCCTTCTGGTGACCCTCGCCGGAGGTCTGGTTCGCATTCTGCGGGGCCCCAGCCGAGCAGATCGCATGCTGGCGGCGCAGCTCTTCGGGACAACAGGTGTTGCCATCCTGGTTGTGCTAGCCGAGGGATTACAGATGGCGGCCCTTCGCGATGTCGCGCTGGTGTTCAGCGTTCTCGCAGCCGTCAATGCAGTGGTATTTGCGTTGGGCGGGTCAGCCGGTGGTGGGACAGGGGAGCCGTGATGATTCGCGACGTTGCCTGCGTACTACTGCTTGCCGCAGGTGGAATCTTCTTTCTGGCCGGAACAATTGGCGTGCTTCGCTTTCCGGATGCGCGCACGCGGCTCCACGCCGTGTCAAAGGCGGACACCGCTGGACTCGGACTCGTCATCGTCGGTTTGCTGGTGTTGTCGTGGGGGGGATCCATCGCGGCCGGGCTCAAGCTGGTGATAATCTGGCTGCTGGCTCTCGTGAGCAGCGCCACTGCTTCTTACCTGATTGGCCGCCACGCGGTTGAAGGGGAGACCGACCGGTCGTGACGCCCGAGATCGCTTTTGACGCGCTGCTGGTAATCGCGCTGCTCGGCGTGGCGTTTCGTGCCCTGTTCTCGTCCGACCTCTTTGCCGCGATAGTGCTCTACATCGCCTTCGGTCTATTGATGGCGTTGGCCTGGGTGCGCCTGCGGGCGCCGGACATCGCGCTAGCGGAAGCGGCCATTGGTGCCGGCCTCACTGGCGCGCTACTTATCGATGCAACCAGACGCGCAACGACCGCGGATCAGCGTCCGGGGCGCGTCGCCCCGTGCGGCGCGCTGACGGCTGCGATTGGCGCGGCAATGGCAGTGCTGCTGTTCGCAGGTATTGCCACAGTGGGGGTTGGAGGCGGACTGTCGGCCGAGGCCGCCAGCGCGATCGCCGAGTCGGGTGTGCAGCACCCTGTGACGGCGGTTCTTCTGAACTTCCGTGCCTACGACACCTGGCTCGAGACCGGCGTGCTCGTGCTCGCAGTGCTTGGCGCGTTCGCGGCTGCCGGTGACCGACGCATCACTGCGCCGCCGGCCACCGAAGAAGGCGAGGTGACGGACATGATGCTGTCCATCATGGTGCCAGCGATGGTCCTCGTCGCAGGTCTTCTGCTCTGGCTTGGCACGCGCGCCCCGGGCGGCGCGTTCCAGGCCGGCGCCGTGATCGGCTCGGCCGGCGTGGTTCTTCTGCTGCTGTCGCGGTGGAGGGGTGCGGCCGCTCCATCGCTCACCCAGCGTATGCTCCTCGCTTCCGGATTCGCGGCATTTCTGCTGGCCTCTCTCCTTCCGCTTGCTTTCGCACGCTCGCTGCTGGAGTTCCGCGCTGCTCAAGCCGGGCTCATGATCGTGCTGGTGGAGGTTGCCATCACGATCACCGTGGCCACGGCACTGGCGCTGCTGTTCGCAGCCGCGCGTGCTGCCGGCGGTTCGTCGGCGTCGGCGCTGCGATGACGCATGCCGCCGAGCTGTACGGCGTCGCGGCGGCTCTCCTGTTCGCGCTCGGCGTCATAGCGGCGATCCGGCGACAACAGCTCATTCAGCGGCTGCTCGCGCTCAACGTAATGGGGAGCGCCGTGTTTCTCTTTCTCATCACCCTCGCCTATCGGGATCCCGATCCTTTTCCCGATCCGGTTCCGCACGCCATGGTGCTCACCGGGATCGTAGTGGCGGTGAGCATCACCGCCTTCGCCGTCGGACTGGCGCGGCGGATCGAAAGCGACGAAAAGCAGCAACCTGACGAGAAGGCGCCGCCGGAGTGAGTGCCGCTCCGATCGCAATCGTGCTGCCGTTGCTGGCGGCAACTTTCATATTGCTGCTACGGCGCGCCCGGGGTGCGGCGATCATCGCGATCGCGGCGGTGGCGGCAGAGGTGGTCTGCACCACGATCCTGCTTCTCGAGGTATGGCATGCGGGGGCAGCTCGGTACGCCATGGGTGGCTGGAGGGCACCTCTCGGCATAGAACTCCATGTGGATGGGATTGCCGCGTCGATGGCCTTCATCACGGCGGCGGTCGCGCTGCCGGCGACGCTCTACGCAGAAGCGTCCCTTGGAGCTCGTGAGCCCGGTGAGTGGCGCGCGCAGGATGCCTTCTGGCCATGCTGGCTATTTCTGCTGGGTGCGCTCCAGGCACTCTATCTCTCTGCCGATGCGTTCAATCTGTACGTGTCGCTCGAGCTGTTGACGCTCGCATCGATCGCTCTTGTGGTGTTGGCGAACTCTGCAGAGGCACGACGTGCGGCGATGCGCTATCTCATGGCCGCCTTTCTCGGTTCGCTGGCGTTCCTGATGGCGGTGGCGCTGTTGTATGCGGATGCGCACGTGCTCGATCTGCGTCTGATCGGTGCACATCTGTCACCCGGTCCTCTCGCGTGGGCGGCTGTCGCATTCGCCTGCGCCGGCCTGGCCATGAAGAGCGCCCTCTTCCCCCTCCACTTCTGGCTACCGGGGGCACATTCGACCGCGCCCGCACCGGTGAGCGCAATGCTCTCCGGTTTCGTGGTGGCGGCCGCGTTCTACGTGTTTCTTCGTCTGTGGTTTGAGGCGTTCTCTCCGGTTGTGACGCCCGCTGCCGCACAGGTGATCGGCGTGCTGGGCGCGCTGGCAATAGTGTGGGGGTCGGTACAGGCCATCCGACAGCGAGGACTCAAGCTGATGATCGCCTACTCCACTGTAGGCCAGATCGGGTACGTCTTCCTGGTAATCCCGCTGGCGCAGGGGAGCGGAACGGGCGTCCCTCCATGGGCGTTGGATGCCTGGCGCGGGGGGATCTATCTGCTGTTGTCGCACGCGTGCGCCAAGGCGGCGATGTTTCTGGCCGCGGGTACGATCACGCGGGCGCTGGGACATGACCGGCTCCACGGCATCAGCGGTATAGCGTCAAAGCTTCCGATCTCGACATACGCTTTCGGCATTGCCGGGATGAGCCTCATTGGCTTGCCGCCCAGCGGGGGATTCATTGGCAAGTGGCTTCTCCTATCGGCGAGCATTGCGAGCGGGCAGTGGTGGTGGGCGGTGGTGATCGTCATCGGAGGTATTCTCACCGCCGGCTATGTCTTCCTCGTGCTCGGCCAGGAGCTCTCGCAGGCGCAAAGCGACACGGAAGCCGTCCTGAAGCGCGTGCCCCGGACGCTGGAGTATGCCGCCATGACGCTGGCGCTCGTCGCGTTGTTGCTAGGTGTGCGCGCCATCGAACCGCTGGAGCTGCTCCGAATAGGCAACCCGTTGGAGGCGCCAATGGAGCTCAGCGAATGAGCTGGCAGGCGGCGCTCCCGGTGCTGCTACTGGCCACGTCGCTGGTCACAGCACTGCTGATCTTTCAGCTACGGGAGTCGCGTGCGCGACTGCGCACGACTCTCAACATGGCAGGCGCACTCCTGAAGGTACTCCTGGTAGCGCTGCTAATTCTGGGTACGGCGCGCGGTGAACACTTCGAGGCGCGGTTCGCGTTCATGCCAGGCTGGGAGCTGGTGCTGCGAGTTGACTTCCTTGCCCTGCTGTTTGCTGCGCTGTCCGCGGTCCTGTGGTTGATCACCACAGTGTACGCCATCGGCTATCTCGAAGGATCGTCGAATCGCAGCCGGTTCTTCGGCTTTTTCAGTCTGTGTGTAACGGCTACGATGGGCATTGCCCTGGCGGGCAATCTGCTCACCTTCTTCGTTTTCTACGAGCTGCTCACCGTCGTGACGTATCCGCTGGTGGTGCACCGCGGAACGGCCAAGGCGCTCGCCGCCGGACGAACGTATCTGTTGTACACGTTGACCGGTGGCACCGTGCTTCTGGCCGGCGCGGTGTGGTTGCACATCATCACCGGACCGGCGGACTTCGCGCACGGTGGTATCGTGGCTCCGGTGCTATACACGCACGGCACGCAACTCACCGTGATCTTCATGCTTCTCGTGCTCGGCCTGGGAGTGAAGGCCGCGCTCGTGCCCCTGCACGGCTGGCTTCCGGAAGCCATGGTCGCGCCCGCTCCGGTGAGCGCGCTCCTTCATGCTGTGGCGGTGGTGAAGGCCGGTGCATTCGGAATACTGCGCGTCGTTCACGACATCTTCGGCGTCGAGACGGCGGCTGACCTGGGCCTGCTCACGCCGCTGGCGATCATTGCCAGTGTCACGATCATCTACGGCTCCCTGCGCGCGATAGCGCAGGATGATCTCAAGCGACGGCTCGCCTACTCCACGGTTAGTCAGCTTTCGTACATCACGCTGGGTGTGGCCATTCTCGGTCCGCTCGCCACGACCGGCGGCGTCGTGCATCTGATGCACCAGGGCATCATGAAGGTCACTCTGTTCTTCTGCGCCGGAGTCCTTGCGGAAACGCTGGGCATCCGGCGCGTCAGCGAGATGCGGGGGATCGGAATGAGAATGCCGGTGACGATGACGGCATTCACCATAGCCGCATTCGGGATGGTCGGTATTCCACCGGTGGCGGGCTTCATCAGCAAATGGTACCTGGGGCTGGGCGGTCTGGCGGCGGGAGAGCCGTGGGTGCTCGCCGTGCTCGCCACCAGCAGCTTGCTGAACGCGATGTATTTTCTGCCGATCGTGGGCGCCGCCTGGTTCGGTCAGCCCAGCGAGGAGTGGGGACACGCCGGCCGGAAGCTCGAGGCGAACTGGATGCTGCTGACGCCACTCGTGACCACCGGCCTGCTGGCGCTCGGCGCGGGTCTGCTGGCTGGCGTCTGGTTCGGCCCGCTGGGGTTGGCTCGATTGGCGGTCGCAACGATGTACAGCCCATGAGCTGGGCATTCATCTTCGCCGTCGCACTGCCAGTGGCAATGGCGGTGTCGATGCTCACAGGACCGGGCCGGCGTGTGGGCATTCGCGGCGCGTGGCTGGCCCCGCTGCCAGCGTTGGCACTGGCGCTCTGGCCGCTCCCAGCCGCGTGGCTACCTCTGGACTGGCTCCTTCTCGGCGGTCGCGTCGGCCTCGACTCCATCGGACGCGTCTTTCTCATCTTCACCACCCTGCTGTGGAGCGCTGCGGGAGCATACGCACGCCACTACACAACCGGGGACGTGCGCCAAGTCCGCTACTTCGTCTTCCACCTTCTTACGATGTCGGGCAATCTCGGCCTCGTCGTCGCACAGGATCTGGCATCCTTCTATGCCGCGTTTGCGGTGATGACCTTTGCCGGCTACGGCCTGGTAGTGCACACGGCAACGCAAGAGGCGGAGCGCGCTGGCAGGATCTACCTGGTGATGTCGGTAGTCGGCGAAACGATGCTGGTTGTCGGCTTCATCACTGCTGCTCTCGGCGCGCAGTCGCTCGGATTCGCTGACGTTGCGCGATCCGTGGCCGAGTCCCCGTATCGCAATCTCATCATCGGGCTGATGCTGGGCGGGTTCGGCATCAAGGCCGGCGCACTTCCGCTGCACGTCTGGCTTCCGCTTGCACACCCGGTCGCGCCAACACCAGCGAGCGCCGTGCTGAGCGGAAGCATGATCAAGGCAGGACTGCTCGGCTGGCTTCGTTTCCTGCCACTCGGTATCGCGCCGCTGGAAGGATGGGGCGCGATACTGGTGACGGCGGGGCTCATCGCCGCCTTTTTCGGTGTTGCCGTGGGCGTGACGCAACGAGACGCGAAAACGGCGCTCGCCTACTCGAGCATCAGTCAGATGGGATTAATCAATGTTGCGATAGGCATCGGACTGGCATCACCCGCCGGCTGGCCCCTCGCGCTGACGGCGTGCCTGGCGTTCGTGGTGCATCACGGACTCGCCAAGGGAGCGCTCTTTCTGGGCGTTGGAGTAATGGCCGAGGTGAGGAGTCAGCGTCAGCGCCGGCTCGCGATGGGAGGGATGCTGTTCGCCGCGCTGGCACTAGCCGGGGCTCCTCTCACGAGCGGCGGCATAGCGAAACAGTATTTGAAGGACGTCGTTCCGCTGTCGCCGGTGAGATGGCCGATCGAGATGGATCTGCTGCTTGGACTTTCGTCTTTGGGCACGACGCTGCTGATGGCGCGCGTGCTTCTGCTCGTGGCAGCGTCGATGCCAGCCGCCGACGGGAGGCGCTCGCCACCACTCTGGCGTTCCTGGGCCATGCTTCTTGTTGGCGTCGCGACCATCATCTGGGTAGTCCCGTCGCACTACGATATGGAAGGCTATCCGCCCAGCCTTCCTACCATCGAGGCCCTATGGGTGGCTATCTGGCCAATCGTGGGAGGAGCACTGCTGGCCTTGCTCGCGCTTCTGCTGCTTAGACGGAGCCAGCTCGATGCGCGCCGCATTCACGTGCAGCCGGGTGACCTCCTCCTTCCGCTCGAGCGGCTTCTGTGGAAAGTAGGCGCACGACTGGCGCCGCCCCGAATGCCTGGCGCTCGCCCGGTGGTGAGCCTTGGGTCGAAATGGTACGGACTCTACGCGGCGGATGAGACCGTCGGGCTTCCGCACGTCATCGAGCTGCGCCTTTCACGCTGGCGTGCCGTCGGGCTGCTCTTCCTGCTGGTCGTTATCGGCATTGCGGGCGCGGTCGCACTCGGTACACGATGAGCTCACCGATACCGCTTCCGGGACGAGGGATCCTTCGCACGTTCGCAGTTCGCGTGGCGATCTTCACTGTGGCATGGTGGGCGCTCGCTGAAGGCACCGTTGCGAACGTGGCACTTGCCGCTGTAGTGGTGCTGGGAGCGGCTGTCGCCAGCGTCCGCATCACTCCGCCGGGCAAATGGCGGCTCGCTCCTGCCGGCGTGCTGCGCTTCACGCTGTTCTTCCTGCGGCGCTCAATGATCGCGGGCGTCGACGTGGCGCGTCGAGCCATCGATCCGCGCCTGCCCATCTCTCCGGGCGTGCTCAGCTATGACACTACTCTTCCTGCCGGCGCGCCAAGAGCGTGCTTTGCGGCCGTCGTTGGCTTGTTGCCCGGTACGCTCAGTGTTGGCCTGACGGAGAGCCGGCTGGACGTGCATGCACTCGACGTGCGAGAGGATGTGCACGCGAACCTCGCGGCGCTCGAGCGCCGCATCGCCGCCGTCTTCGCTCCGCGCTAGTCGAGGGCGATCTGGCCATGGCGCGGATCCAGGTCACGAGCCGTGAGGCCGACGGCAGTTCGTCGACGATCTGCGATCGAATATCGATGGTGAGCCGATACGTTTCGGCGCGCGGCCCGGTCGCGATACGTCCGCAGTCGACGTAGCGGCTCAGGCGACTCCCAGCCGGACTTCGGCGCGCTCGGAGCTGGGCGTTGCCGAGCAGTCGATCGTCGGCGCGAAGGATCTTGATGTCGATGCCTGGCGCGTCATATGATCAGGCTTCTTGATTTCCACTGAAGTACTCCTTCAGCCGTCAGTCAGAGGACAGGCGCGCTCTTCTGACGGCACTAGGCCATGGACCTGAAGCAACCAGAGCAGGTGGATCGTTGAGCGCAGCCGAACAGGCACTCACAGTCTGCGGCATTGCAGGCAGCTTGCGCCAGAAGTCGTACAATCGAGCGCTGCTGCGCGCGGCGGTTGAACTGGCGCCCGAGGGCATGGAGGTCAGGATCTTCGATCGAATGGCTGAGATTCCGCCCTACAACCAGGACGTCGAGGCGGACGGTGACCCTGAGCCAGTAGCAGCGCTGAAGCAGGCGATAGATGAAGCTGACGCGCTGCTGATCGCCACGCCGGAATACAACCACGGCGTGCCCGGTGTACTCAAGAACGCCATCGACTGGGCGTCCCGCCCCGCTCGCGGCTCCGTGCTGGCCGGAAAGCCCACTGCCCTCTTCGGCGCCAGCCCCGGCATTACCGGCACCGCGCGCGCACAGTCGCAGCTGCGGCAGGCATTCGTCTTCACCCAAACCCCCGCGCTGCTCCAGCCGGAGATTCTCGTCTACCGTGCCAGGGAGAAGTTCGATTCGGATGGGCGGCTCACGGACGAGAAGACGCGGGAGTTCATTGGCAGGCTGCTTCAGGAGCTAACGGAGTGGACGCGTCGTCTGCGGGGGGAACCGCGACCATCCGCGTAGGATCGCGGTGCCGCCGCGCTGCCGATGTGCAGCAGATTTGCGGGGCTGGACGCGATCGACACGGCGGCCCGCTACCTGCAGCGAAAACGGGGCTCCATGTCAAGGAGGAGAGATGACCGTACTCGAGAAGCATCAGAAGGCCGTTGATGCCTTCAACAGGCACGATCCCGATGGGGTCATCCAGCTGTACGCTCGCGATGCCGTGCTGTACGATCCGCAACTACCCGAGCCGGCACGCGGCAGGGACGCGATTCGCGAGGACTACGTGTCGATGTTCAGGAGCTTTCCGGACATTCGCGTTACCATCAAGAATCGCCACGTAGACGGGAATCGAATCATGTACGAGCTACAGCTGACGGGTACGAACCGGGGTCCGATCAGCACCCCGGACGGCGAATTCCCCGCAACCGGCAAGCCCGTGGACGTTCCGGCTTCCGTCTTTGCCGACGTTAACAGCGCTGGTGAGTTCAGCGATGTGCGACGCTACTATGACGTCGCGACCATGATGAGGCAGCTGGGTATGGTGGAGGAGACGGCGAGCCAATCGCGCCGCTGACTCACCAGCAGGATGCTCGGTCCGACGGCCAGTTCGCGCGGAGCCCGAGCCGGTAGGGCATGAGAGGGCAACGTAATGGTCGCTGGTACCGGCGCGTACCGGGATCGCGGCACTCGAGGAATTACTCTGGTGCTGCGGGAAGGGCGAGGCCGAGAGGCGCAGCTTCCTGGAGGCGCAAAATTGTGTCCCCAGCAAGCTGCGCTCGACCTCAGGCAGTCGCGGCTCCGACCTTGCTCGGCAGACCGATTCCGTCCTTGTTCTCGCCCTCGAAGTACACGTTGTTGCTGAACTTCGACATCTGCCCCTCGAGGTAACGCTGAACGGCGTCAACCGATGCACCCTCCCAAACGCAGATCCCGAGTTTTCCGTCGGGAGAGGGGACGCAGTGGTGAAGCTTGAGATCGCTGGGGAGATTGGGGACCAACTCCTCGGCCTTGGACCAGAACGCCGCCGGATCGGAGATCCGGTGCTGCACGACGACATACATCTTGTCGTCCTCCCTTCGCGGGCTTATTCAAGTTGCGCGGGGGCGCGACCTGCGCGATCCCTCAAACGCCTCGGCAGCGCCCGCTTCTTACTGCCCTGAGGGAACATACGACAAGTAGAACGCGCCGCAACCTTACGCCGCTCCGGGGAGCGTATCGTCCGGAAATGGGCCATTGTTGCGCCCGTGCCACTCACTCGACCAAGTCTCCGGAAACCCGGGGCGGTTCAGATCAGCACACCCACTATGCGACGTGACAAGTCCGCCTTCATCACCGCGCTCCGCTTTATCGGCAAACTCCTGCCCGGTGATTACCTCAAAACATTCTTTTTCCTCAACGCTGTCGCCAGGCCGCGAAGGTCTCTACGTCTGCTCATCAACGCATTCTATCGTATGGAGCACATATACGACGTGCTCCAGGAGGCTAAGCGCAACTATCGGGGGAACTTTTCCATCCTGGAGTTCGGCACGTCCGACGGATATGCATTCACCAAAATGCTTTATGCAGCCCGGTACCTTGATATGGAGGCTAGAGTCATCGTTCACGGTTTCGATTCTTTCGAAGGGATGCCGCCACCACAGGGGCGTACGGACCAGAACATCGTTACAGGTGATTGCTGGGTGGAAGGAGAATACCGGGGACGCTATCAGGAGCTAGACGCCTACTGCCGCTCCCGCTATTCGAACTACCGTCTTCACAAGGGGTATTTCGAATCCACCCTCACCAACGAGTTCCTCGCCTCTCTCCAGGAAAATCTTCCCATTTTGGTCTGGATCGACTGTGATTACTACAGCTCGGCGCGTACGGTTCTGGAGCGGCTGATTCCGCACCTGCCAAGTGGATGTGTTCTCTACTTTGATGATTACGAGGTCAACTACGGCTCGCGTCTCACCGGCGAGGCGCGGGCGGTCCACGAACTCAACAGCGGATGTTTTGGTGAGGGAATTGAACTCGTTCCGGATCAGCAGCTCTCGCTTGGCTCGAAGCGCATCTACCGTTTTGTTCGCCTTGAGCGGGGGCCCCAGTACGAGCCAATTGCTCGCGGGCACGCCGCTGAGCGGGTTCGATTCCGCACCAATGACTCACCGCTCCCGTAGTCTGTTGGTCGGAAGTCGCGGCTCAGGAGCGGCTCGGTTATCCAACGCAGATGCCGCAAGCGCTGCTCAAACGTGTATCGACTCTTCCCTCATGAGTCCTCCCGCTGGCTGGCGGATGGGACTCACAAGTTACGATCCGACTCCGCTTCCGGGAGGAGGTCACTAGCCTAAGCGTCATCACAGGAATAGCACTACAGCCACACGACCATACTTGAACCGGCTGAACATAAGATATTACCGGTTCGTAACATACCCGAGGCGGGACTCGAACCCGCAAGATCTTGCGATCGGGGGATTTTGAGTCCCCTGCGTCTACCAAATTCCGCCACTCGGGCCTGACACGAGAAATCTAGCCGAAGAGAAGGAACGGCTCAACAGCCGCGCTGCCCGAGGGCCTCGGTCGTCGGCCGCGATCACGGCCGTTGGACGCGCTCCTCAACGCCGCAGCTGCGAATTAACGACAGAGTCACCTCCTGGCGCACCACCCGATGAATGATGCTGCACTCAGGGTGGAGTTCAGCGTACCCGTGCTTGTAGAGCGCGAGAAAGTAGAACGCGCCGGCGCGGGCCTCCGCAGCCCGCTCGCTCTGATAGTGCACCATGTCGAGCCCCGGTTTGGCGAACAGTGCGGCGGAATGGCGGTTCCCCGCCACTACGACGGTAGCAGGCACCGTCGCACGGTCGTTGAGCCATTCGGTGGCTTCGCGGAAGCTCAGTGTCCAGTAGTCGAGCTCGTACCGGTCGACCGCGTTCCAAAGTCCACCCGACGCTCTGTTGAAGTAGACGTATTGGTACGGATGAAGCTGAATCATGTCTCGCACGACGAGCGCTGCTCCGACCATGAACACCAACACCGCGATCGCGCGGCTGCCGCGGGAGCGGAGCGCGTCGAAGAGCCAGGCCATACCGCCAGCAGCCAGGACGGCGATGCCGGGAAGCACGAACAGGAACTGACGCATGCCATCGTACGTCGTTGCCCCCCTCAGGATGCCGATCGTGGCAACGAAGAAGACCTGCATTGCAACGAGAAGGCCAACTGCCCGTTGCCGAACGGACAGGCGCGGAAAGCGCCAGAGAAAGAGGACAATCCCAGCGGCGAACGCTGCGAGGAAACCCGATGGGACAGTGAGGAGAACGTACTTGGGCAGATAGTACCACGGGTGAATATTCGACGGTCCGTACACTCCCTCGAACAGGAGCTGCCCCGACCACGGGTGACTCGACAGGTACGCAGCGGCCCGAAACGGCCACCGGATCGGATCGGACCAGGCAGCCGGGTGAGCCAGCGTGACAGTGACCCACCAGCTCGCGCAAAGCGCCGCGTACCCGACGACGAATGATCGGGCCGCATTCTGCCAGTGCCGACCATCGAACGTCCGCCACCCGGCTCCGCCAACCGGCACGGCCACAACCAGCGCGTACACGAGGGGAAAATAGACGAGCATCGCCGCCGCACCGATTCGGACGGACGAGGCCAATCCGACCAGTACTCCCACGGATGCACCGGCGGCGACACTCGACCGCACCAGCGCCCACCAACCCTCGTTACCACGGCACAACCGCTCGATCGCGAAAACAGCAGCGAGTGTTGCCACCGTGAAGCCGACGGCGAATGGAGTATCCTTGGGGTTGAAGAAGCTGTGTCCCCAGAAGCGCGGCATCAGCGCGAGTACCACAGGTCCGAGCCATGCCCAACGGGCGCCGCACAGAGCGGCTACCAGTCCCGCTACGGAGATGTACGCGAAGATGGTGATTACAAAGGTGAGTGGCTGCTTGACTCGAATGCGTTCGCGATATCTCGCGTACTCCGGTGCAAGTCCGGCGGTGTCGCCGCCGGCCCCAATGCCCAGGAGTTCGGCCAGCGCGCGCTTGGCCTGAAAGATCCCTTCAGAAGCGACGGTGAAGGCCGTTCCATAGTAGCGGTGTTCACCAGTTATCGGTGTGCCATGCACGACCCTCGCATGTAGCGGCCGGATCATGTCGATCTGCCACGGCTCATCCGTCGAAACACCCTGATCGCGCACGACCGAAGCTCCAATAGTCGCGATCGCGACGAGGACGGTGCAGAGCGCCCAGATCGAGCCTGCCGGTGTTCGGCCTATGACCGGACGGAAAGCGCCAGCAGGCATCCTGCCCGAAGCAGCGTTCGCCGCGTCTGCGTCACCGCCAACACGTTTCGTCAAAAGCATTGCGTCCCAGGACGTTGGAGGGCGTGCCAGTCAGACGATTCGGAGATTGCAATGGCACGCTTGCCGCGCCCGTGCAGTGGGAGAGTTGCCTGCCGCGGCATGCGCCGCGAACAATTTTCCAAGACACGAGGCGGAACATTCGCCATGTTCCTGCGTGCAGCATTCGAACCCACAGCCAAGGAGGCAGTGATGACGTTGAACGCCCCGACCCTCTATCCGTGCGTAGCGTACCGCGATCCCCGCGCCGCCATAGACTGGCTGGAGCGGGCCTTCGGCTTCGAGCAGATGGCGATCCACCCCGAGACCGGCGGACCCGTAGTGCATGCGGAGATGGCGTTCGGAACGGGTGTGCTCATGCTGGGAACGCTGGACGAGGAGGATGCGGCGAAGCCGAAACGCCGATTCAACGCACCGTACGTATACGTTGCCGATCCCGACACACACTACAAGCGCGCCAGGGCGGCAGGCGCCGAGATAACAAGGCCGCTTGCCAACACGGACTACGGCTCCCGCGAATACTGCGCGCGCGATCCCGAAGGGAATGAGTGGTCGTTCGGCACCTACCGCCCCTCCGCCCGGAGCGGCCCGACACGCGTGGTGCCGGACGCCATACGGCGAGCCACATGACGAACGGAAGGATCAATTCGCTCCGCCCCGATCGCCATGACCCGATGATGCAGCCAGGCTACCGCGCGTCGTACGCGGCCATGACCATCGCGAGCATCACTGGTACGGTGCCCCAGCTCAGCGGCCGCCGTGGAGAGAACGTCTCGCAGGTCAATGGTCGCGTTAGTCAGGTCGCGCAGCGGATGCCTCAGCACTGCCCAGGCGCCCAGCGGATGGAATCGAATTGCCAGTACGCGACACCCGCGTGATGGAGCCTGTATCACCAGCGGCCCGGTCTGTATGCCTGTAACACAGAGCGCGGGGGTAGGCAGTGTGCGAACTCCGTGCACGTCCTGGTACGGCTCATCGAGCTGCACGAGCAGTTCGACGCCGCCCTGCGGAAGCACGCGTTCTCTCCGATGCGCCGTCCATCCGTCGAAGTCCCAGATTGCCTCGACCGCCAAGCGATCAAATACCCCATGCACTTAGGGTCTTCGATACGCTCTTTCCAATGTCTGATCGATGGTTATACCGTCTCCCAGAGTCGCATGTAGTAACCACGAAGATGATGCCGATGGCACTTCAAGGAATCGGGGCGGTTCAACGACTCTGGCGCTATGGGGTGAGCACCTGTCGCGACTTAGGGTGCAACGACCGCACCACCAAGGATCTGGCCCGACGCCAGAGTAAAACTGTCGAGTTGTTATCGGCTTTCGTGAAGCGATCTAACTAGAACGTCAGGCCGTGTGGTCTGACTGACCGACTACTCACGTTCAGCTGCACACGAGGCAGCGAAAGGCCGTGCCGGGGAATGCCTCGACGAGTTTGCGAAAGGCCACGCGTAGCGCGGGCTCCTGTCGCAGCATCGCGTCTGCGAGACCGTCGAGATCCGCATAGGCGGTTGGGTGTGACCGCACCGCCGCCGTGAGTGAGGTCGCCGTGAGTCCGGTCTGGGTCGCTTAGCTGCGGAGACCGGGAGATGCGGATGTCAGATACTCCCGATCGATCAGCGCGGCCGTGTCCTGAATCTCACCGCGCGACGAGTGGGACGAACCGTTAATGCGCGACGGCGACGGCGGGAGAGACGCGCGCACTACATCCAAGCAGACCGCGCGGCGCGCTCACCACGCGCGGTCCTTCAACGCCTCGCGCCTCACGCATCGTGCGCGAGTACGAGAAGCTGATTCCGGGCCGCTGAGTTCGTGGCGCATCTACGGTCCCGACGAGACGCTCCTCGCCCTCGCCCTGCGAGAGGGTTCCGCGGAACTGATCGCTGAACTCGCAGCGGGCCAGCACGCCAATCCGGCGGCCGAGCACTATGGCAGCAAGCACGAGCGGCAGCTGGGGTCGCACTTCCAGCAGGACATGGGCAACCGCACGCCCGGCGACTGGATGTTCGTGCGACCGGTGAACGTACAAGTAGGAAGAGGAGGACGACCGTGAGTCAGAGGTCACCTTCGAGCTCTCGGAGGTGGGGAGCGAGGCGCCTGGTGCTCACGCACCGGCTGCTCGCCGAGGGCGACGAGATGCTGAGCGTCGCCAGTGGCGCTCGAGCGGCGGATCGCCGCCGCGCTGCACGCGGGGCAGACGAACTACCCGCCCGCCGAAGGGCTGCCCGAGCTCCGCGAGAGCATCCGGGACTTCTATCGCGATCGCCTGGGGCTGGAATACCCGCTGTCCTCTATCCTCGTCGCCTCCGGTGCCCGGCCGCTCATCTATTCGGCGTTCAGCATCCCGGTGGACCCCGGCGATCGCGTAGTGTACGCCAGCCCCTCCTGGAACAACGATCATTACTGTCACCTCGCCGCGGCATCACCGGTCACGGCAATGTTCCGGCGCACCTCCGAAAGTCGACGCAATTCCAGGACCGGGGGACTCTGGCCCGACAGCCCCAGCGGTAGATTCGCTGTCTCACCGCGGAAAGCCGACCTGCCGCACCAGCGCCTGCATCCGCGGCTCGTCTTTCAGCATTTGGTGTGACACCGAGCAACGAAGGGTCGCCAGCATCATTCTGCGCCGTTCGAGTGCGGACTCCATCATGTCAAGCGCGCGCTCAGTATCTCCCAGCGCAGCATACACGTGCGCCGGTCGCCATGCCCGGCCGAGCGACCGCGCGCGCTCTTCCATGAGGTTTGCCAGCCGGCGGCCCTCCGCGATGCGTCCGGCACGCGCGTAAACGAACGCCAGGTTCATCACGGCGAAGGGCAGGCTGTCCGTCAAGGCGACTGCCTCCTCCGCCAGCCCAACTGCCTCCGCATGCCTGCCCATCAGCGAGTACTGTCGCTCGCGGAACCCCAGCAGTGGAACCCCCGCGGCATCCCCCACGAGCCCGGAACGCAGCGCACCTCCCATGCGGTCGTGCAACTCCTCGATCTGCGAAATCGCCTCCTCACGCCGACCGGCACAGGCATAGGCGCCGGCGACCTGCAGCTTGAGGCGCTCAGAGCGCGGGTTGCGCTCTTCCGCCTTGTGGAAGTGCTCAATCGCCTCATCGTGCCGGCCCGCCGCCTGAAGGTAGGCCGCGGCAGTCCAGTGATGCGAGTTAGGATCAAGCTCCAGGGCGCGCCGAATCGCCCGCTCGGCTCCATCCCAGTCCCACTCGAACATGAAGAGCACGAAGCCCAGAGAGGCGTGCGCCTGCGACTCCGCTTCGTCGAACGCCAGCGCCCGCAGCGCCGACGCCCTCGCCTTCGGGTAGAACTCGGCTTCCTGCGCTCCGCCGGACCCACTAGCCAGCCACTGATAGGCCAGTGCCAGCTTGGCGTGTGCTGCAGCCCAGGTGGGATCGAGCGTGGTCGCTGCCTCGAGGTGGCGTACCGCGGTAAGCTGCTCCTCGAGCCGTTCGGCCCCGGACAGCAACTCGCCGTACGCAGCGCGCTCCAGGTGATACAATCCTCGCAGATACGCCTGCTGGGAAGCGGGATCCGCGGCTCGCGACCTCGCAAGAAGCGCTTCCACCTCGGGCGCGACCCGTGCATGCAGCGCGCGAGCGATGGCGCCTGCCACCTCCCCCTGCAGCGAGAGTGCCTGGTCCAGCGAGCCATAGTATGAGGAAGCCCAGAGATGCTTTTCCGGCTGCGCGCGGACGAGCTGGATGGTGATCCGAACGCTGTCGGCACTTTGGAACACGGAGCCCTCGACCAGCGCATCAACGCCCAGCTCGCGCGCGATCTCCGGCAGCGGCAGCTGGCTGTCCTGGTAGCGCAGCACCGACTGGCGCGAGTACACCGTCAACGCCTCGATCTTTGCGAGCTCGGACACCAGCACATCGTGCATCCCCGCCACAAAGTAGTCCTGCTGCGGATCCCCCGTAAGGTTCGCCAGCGGCAGCACGGCCACACGCTGGATATCGGGCCGCTTCTGCCCGAACGCAGTCATGGCCGCCCAGCCGGCGATGCCCAGCGCTAGCAGTACCGCCACCGAACCCGCAAGTCGCTTCCACCTGCTGCCGGCAGGGTGGACCACGAGCCCCACGTCCCGGACATGCCGCTCGCCGTGCTTCCCCTCCCCCGTACCTGCGCGGTGAGAGTCCGACGAGACCGCGGCCGCAGCCACTGCCTCGGGGGTGCGCTCGGGGAATCCGGCCGGAGGAGCGAATGGCTGCACCGCGTCCCATCGGATCCGCTCAACCAGCGCAGCAGTCGCCGGGTCGGGCGCAATGCCGAGCTCCTCCCGGAGCAGCCGCTCGTGGAATGCCGCGTGCTGCAGCACACCGGCGCGATTGCCAGCGGTCTCGAGTGCCTGCATGAGCCGCAGCGCCACCCGCGAGTCG
>CAYXRS010000005.1:0-54874 GCA_964467195.1 uncultured Gemmatimonadaceae bacterium | reverse complement strand
AGCGGCGAGCGGCGGCACCGACGCAACCGCCGCTCCCCAGTACCACCGGTACGCGGTGCGCGGGCCAAAGTCGTTGCGGCGAGCCTGATACTCTTCCTCCAGGTCTCCCAGCACGGCGTCGCGGATGCCGGGGTCAGCCGTGAGCTCGGCCACTATCAGCTCGGCGAGAAACGGAGGGGAGCTCATGCGGAACGCGGGCGGAGGTCCACGCCCGACCAGAGCGCGTTACGTTCGCCGCGTGCGCGTTCAAGGACGTGCATCCCGGGCGCGGTAATCCGGAACCAGCGTCGCGCCCTTCCACCACGCACGGCCGTGGGCTCTCCCATCCACGATCGCAGCAGTCCTTTGTCCTCTAGCCGCTGAAGCGTGGTGTACATGGCGCCCACCGAATACTCACGGCCCATACGGGCCGAGACGTCGCGTCGCACGGCCGCCCCGTAGGCGTCGTCGCCAAGACGCGCAACCGAAAGGAGCACGGCCAGCTCCAGCTTCCCGATTGACCTCGTAGCCATGATGTACTATGTTGTAAAACATATCGAGCCCGCAAGAGGGGAACGTGAACTTTCTTCGCGTGATCATGGCTGGCGTCGTGGCGTTGGTGTACGCCGGCTGCGTGTCCACTGGCAGCGCTCGGAACGGCAGGTCCCACCGCCAGGCGCTTTCGCTGATCGCCCAGGTCCAGGAGGCTGACTACCTGGGCGACCTTGCCGAGTTGCGACGGCTACACTCGCGGATGGAACCGCTGCTTTCCGACTCGGCGCTGGCCCGCGACATACGGTACTGGCGTGGCTTCGCGCTCTGGCGACGCGCCACGAACGCCGCCAACGAGGGCGTACTGGCGGACTCCATCATCGCCGATCTGGAGGCGTCCGCCGTCGAGTTTCAGGAAGCGCTGATTCTCGACACCGGCTACGTGGAAGCCAGGATCGGCAAGGCGGCAGTGCTGATGAACGCGGCCCACTTTCGCCGTCACGATTGGGACCGCGCCACCGTATTCATGACGGAAGCGCTGCGGCTCGTGGCCGACGCAAGGAAGGCAGATCCGGACAACCCGCGACTGGTGTTCGTGGCGGCGGCGCGAACGTACTGGGCTCTTCGCGAGTATGGCGGCGACCGGTTGCGGGCCATCGCCGAGGTGGAGCGCGCTCTCGCCGCCAATCGCCAGGCGGCGCCCGGAAGGTCGCCACTTGAACCAGTATGGGGTGAAGCCGAGCTTCATATGCAGCTGGCGTTCTTCCACCTCAACGTCGACCCGCCTCACCACCAGGCCGCGCGCCATCATGCGCGCAGGGCGCTCGCGCTGAGTCCGCGCTGGCACTACGTAAGGGACATTCTGCTCCCGCAGATAGAGAGCTCGGCGAAAGCTGCTGGAAGCTGATGTCGGCGCTGGAGGAGACATGGCGAAAAAGCCCGGCGGAATTCCGGAGAGCTCGTCCGTCGTCATTCCGCGATTGGTGTGTCGCGAACCCATCAGGGCGATCGAGTTCTGCTCGAGCGTATTCGACGCCGTCGAGCTTGGGCGGAGGGGTGGATCCGATGGCCAGGTCGTGCATGCGTTGATGACCATCGGGCCCGCGATGATAATGATCGAGTCCGAGTGGCCGACCCTGCCGAGCAGAGCACCCGCGCCCGACGGAAGTTCGCCGGTGGTGATATTCGTCTACGTCGACGATGTGGATCGGACGGTGAACAGGGGGTTGGCGCATGGTGCCAGGATCCTCGTTCCGGCGCAGGACCAGTTCTGGGGCGACCGCGTTGCCTGGCTCATGGATCCTGAAAGCCACGTCTGGACGATCGCCAGCCGAATCGAGGAGACGAGCGAGCAGCAGCGGAGCGACCGATGGGCCGGCATCGTGGAGGAGAGCGCTGACATTCCGCAGCAGGGGGAGGATCGCCACGCCGTCTGACGACTCCTCGGCTCCCCGCTGCCTTGTGGACGACATTCGCGCAACCGAACATACGCGCAACCGAGTTGCCTCGGCTCCCCGCCGCCCTGTCGACGAAATTCGAGTAAACGGGAGGTTGCCTCAATTCCCCGCCGCCCTGTCCACGACGTTCGAGTAATCGAGAGGCTGCCTCAGCTCGACCGGTGCCTGCTTGCGACCCAGACGAAGGTTCAGCATCTCCACGAAGACCGCAAAACCCATCGCAAAGTACGTGTATCCCTTCGGGATGTGCGCGCCGAATCCTTCGGCCACCAGGTTGGCGCCGATCAGCAGGAGGAATGAGAGCGCCAGGAGCTTCACCGACGGGTGTCGCTCGACGAAGCCGGCGATCGCATCGATCGATGCGAGCATCACGCCGAGCGCGACCAAGTTTGCCGCGACCATGATCGCGACGTGATCCACCATGCCGACGGCGGTGATCACCGAGTCGAGCGAGAAGACTATGTCGATCACCATGATCTGCGCTACGACGCGCGCCATTGATCGCGCGATGTCGCCGCCAACGGCGTGCTGGTGGGATTCGGCCTCGAGCTTCTGGTGGATCTCGTAGGTCGCCTTGCCGATCAGGAAGAGGCCGCCCAGCACCAGGATGATGTCGCGTCCGGAGATGCCGCGTCCGAGGATCTCGATCAGCGGCTGCGTGAGCCCGATGATCCATGCCAGGCTGAAGAGCAGGATCAGCCGCGAGAAGAGGGCGCCCATCAATCCCAGCCGGCGCGCCCTCGGCTGCTCCGCTGCCGGAAGCTTGCTGGCCAGGATGGAGATGAAGATGATGTTGTCGATGCCCAGTACGACCTCGAGGGCAGTCAGCGTGAGAAGTCCAAGCCACGCATTCGGGTCGCCTATCCATTCCATAATGGTGAGCCTCCAGCAGGAGAGCTGCTGCTGCAAGCTACCATGCGATATGCGTTCCCACTCGGGGAGCCGGCTGACGGTCTCCTCACGCCGCTCTTGCGCGATCCCGGGCCGGACACTACTCTCCTATGGGAATCCCATAGGACGGGCCATGACGGAGAAGCTGGACGTGAAGCAGGGCACTCTCGCCCTTATGATCCTCAGAACCCTGGAGGTACTCGGCCCGCTTCACGGCTACGGCGTCGCGCGTCGCATCGAGGAGACGAGCAATAATCGTCTCAAGCTCAACTACGGCACGCTATACCCATCCCTACTGAAGCTGGAGCAGGAAGGTTTCGTTACGGCGGAGTGGCGTCAGTCGGAGAACAACCGGCGGGCGAAGTACTACTCGCTCACTCCTGCGGGGCGCAAGCAGCTGGCGCGCGAGACCCGCGAATGGTATCGGACCGCCGATCTGATCGCCGCCTTTCTCGCGTTGCGACCGGAGGGGGAGGCCCGATGAGGCACCTTCGGGCCGCTCTGTCGCGCCTCGGCGGAGTTTTTATCAAGCAACGCGCCGACGCCGACCTCCGTGAAGAGCTGGAATCACATCTGGACATGGAGACCGCCGAGAACCTCCGGCGTGGCATGGATCCGGACGAAGCTCGCCGGCAGGCCGTCATGGCGTCGGGAGGTCTCACCCAGGCCGCCGAGGCGGTGCGGGATAGGCGCGGCCTGCCCTGGCTGGAGAGCATCGCGGCCGACATCAAGTACGCTTTTCGTGCGCTCCGACGCGCCCCGGCGTTCACCGCCGTTGTCGTCATCACGCTGGCACTCGGCATCGGCGCCAACACCGCCATCTTCAGCGTCGTCCGCGGCGTGCTGCTCAAGCCGCTGCCGCACCGTGACGGCGATCGGCTGGTCTACCTTCGACACTCGATCGACGGACCGGGTGGAGCGAGCATCAGCTTCTCCGTTCCGGAGGTGAACGATCTGCGCGAGGGCGCAGGGTCGCTGAGCGGCATGGCGGAGTTCTCCTCGTGGTCGCTGACCCTTCAGGGCGACGACGGTGCGGTGCGCGTCAGGTTGGGTCTCGTCACCGGCAACTTCTTCGACATCATGGGGCTGTCAGCAGCGGTTGGCAGGCTCACGCAACCGAGCGACGACGGCCCCGGAGTGCCGCCGGTGGCGGTACTCACGCACGAGTTCTGGATGAATCGCTTCGGCGGTGATCCGGGCGTGCTCGGCAAGCAGCTGATACTGGACGGCGCTCCGGTAACGGTGATCGGTGTAGTGCAACCCGCGCCCTACTTTCCCGATCGTGTGGATGCGTTCACCAACATGGTGGTCAGCGAACACCATCTGAGCGCGTTGATGGTGCACGGCCGCACCCATCGCATGACCGAGATCATCGCCCGGCTCGCGCCCGACGCCAGCGTGCAACAGGCAAGGATGGAGGTCACCGCCGTTCTCGCACGAATGCAGAGCGAGTTCAGCGAAGCGTACGACCCGGGATCGAACCATCGCGTCGCCGTCATCCCCTTCAGGGAGGCGCTCGGCGAACAGGCGCGACTGACGGTCTGGCTGCTGATCGGCGCGGCCGCATTCGTCCTGATCATCGCCGCCGCGAACGTTGCCAACCTGACGCTGATGCGTGGCGTGCGCCGCGAGCACGAGCTCGTGGTGCGCGCCGCGCTTGGCGCCGGCGTAGCGCGGCTGCGCAGGTTGCTGCTGGTCGAGAATCTCGTGCTGACGTTGCTTGGCGGTCTGCTCGGCGTGATGATCGCGATCGGTTGCGTCGGGTTGCTCATCTCCCTTGTCGAGCGCTATTCGCCGCGCGCCAACGAGATCCGTCTCGACGGTGTGGTGCTTGGCTTTGCGCTCGCGCTGGCAGTCGCGCTGGCGCTGCTCCTCTCGTTCGCGGCGTCGCTGCCGAAGGAGGGCACCTTTGCCATGCGGATTGCCGCCGCCGGTTGGCGGATAAGCGGAAGTCTGCGCAAGCAGCGCCTTCAGCGCGGCCTGGTAGTCGCGCAGATAGCGGTATCCGTGATGTTGCTTGCCGGCGCGGGGTTGCTCACCCGCACGATGATCCAGCTCTCCAGCGTGAACACCGGTCTCGCGACCGAGGAAGTGCTCACGATGCAGGTTCCGCTCGTAACGATGGCACAGCTCCTGTCCACCGGCGACGGCGACGCCAAGGAGCGCTACGATCGCATGCTGCGAGAGATACGGGCCCTGCCCGGCGTGATCGAGGCGGGAGTGGGCTCCCACATTCCGCTCAGAGGCACGAGCGTGCAGCTCGACGTGAAGGCAGAAGGCAGGACGGTCGCCGATGGCGAGGCGGTGCCGCGAGCCGATCTTCGTACTGCAAGCCCCGAGTACTTCCGCGCCGCGGGGGTTCCGCTGATCAGGGGGAGGGAGTTCGCCGCCACCGATCGCATCGGCTCCGAGATGGTGGTGATCATCAACCAGACGTTCGCCGACCGATTCTTCCCCGGCGAGGATCCGCTCGGCAAGCGGATCGCGTGGACAGGCGACGTGATGCGGTTCACTCCCTTCAGCACCGACTGGCGTACGGTCGTCGGCGTCGCCGGCAATACGCAGGACGGCGGGCTGGACGCCGAGCCGCGGCCGGTGGTGTTCATGCCCTTCGCGCAGGAGGTGGCCATAGCCGGAGCGCTGGTGGTTCGCGCCGAGAGAGACGCAGCCGTTCTGGCGCCCGCGGTAACGCGCATCGTCCGTGACATCGCGCCCACCGCTCTCATCGAGAACGTGATGACCGTGGCGCAGATCAAGGATCAGAGCGTCTCGCCGCGCCGCCTGAATGCGGCGCTCGTGTCGTCATTCGGCGTTCTGGCCGTGATCATCGCCGCTGTGGGGATCGCCGGCGTCCTGGCATTCTCGGTGAGTGCGCGCACCAACGAGATCGGCATCCGCATGAGCCTCGGGGCCAACCCGGGGCGGGTGCAACGCATGGTTTTGAGGGAAGGGGGCGTGCTGCTGGCGATCGGACTCGCGCTGGGCGTCGTCGGCGCCTTCTTCGCCGCCCGGGTGATCCGCGGGCTGCTGTTCGGTGTCGCGCCGCACGACCCGATCACGATGATAACCGTGACGTTGATGATGGCGGCCATCGGGCTCGCCGCATGCTGGCTTCCCGCGCTTCGTGCGTCGCGGATCGACCCGGCGATCACCATGCGTTCTCAGTAGGTCATCACGATCACAACCGTAAAAGGATGGACGTCGTGCAACTGCCGTTGATCGAAGTACATGTAGCCGCGGGAGGGCTGGGGCTCATCGCGGGCTTTGTTGCTCTCTACGCAACAAAGGGGGCGCGGCTGCATCGAAGGGTCGGAATGGGGTTCGTCATCGCCATGATCACGATGGCGGTCAGTGCGCTGCTGATCATGGCGTTCGGCGGTGCGGCACCGGCGGTGAACGTGCTCGCGGCCTCGCTGACCATCTATCTGGTGGTCACCGCGCTGGCTACGGTGAGGCCACCGTCAAGAGGTTTGCGCTGGCTCAATCTCGGCGCAATGCTGGTGGCGCTGGCGGTAGGCGTGACGAGTCTCACCATGGGCTTCGAGGCAGTCGCCAGCGCGGACGGCCAGCGGGATGGGATCCCGGCGTTTCCATACTTCATGTTTGGTGTGGTTGGGGTGTTGGGGGGCGCACTCGACCTCCGGGTGATCGGTGCCGGTGGGGTGCGTGGCCCATCCCGGCTCGGCAGGCATCTGTGGCGTATGTGCTTCGCGTTGTTCATCGCCGCGATGTCGTTCTTTCTTGGTCAGGCCAAGGTAATTCCCGAGCCGATTCGCATCCCTCCTCTGCTCGCCCTCCCCCCGCTGGCGGTGCTCGTGACGATGTTCTACTGGCTGTGGCGCGTCCGCGCGAAACGAGCCGCGCCCCGCATCGCCGCTCTGCGCGCCACCTTACAATGAGGAGTGCTGGTCGACATGGGGAGAGTACCGCTTTGAACACTCGCCACGACTGATTGCGAGAATCGGCGGCGCGCTGTATCTGATCATCATTGTCGTCGGGCTGTTCGGCGAGGCGTACGTTCGAGGCAGCATCGTTCGTGCCGGGCGATTCCGTGAGCATACTTGATCTTCATCTCAGGCTAGTTCCCCAGGGTCCTCGGTGTTCTGTTGGCGATCGCTGGCGCCAGCTACCTGATCAACAGCTTCGCGCTGCTGCTCGCCCCGATGGTCGCAGCGAGTATGTTCCCAGCGATCCTGGTTCCTGCTTTTTTTGGCGAGGCGTCACTCTGTATCCGGCTCCTCGTCAAAGGCGTCAACGTTCAATTCAGGTGACCAGATGCGTCGGCTGCATCTCCTGGTGGGCACGATAGCGCTGCTTGGCTTCCTGTTGACCGGTCAGTACATGGATCGCGTGCACGCGCACCTGGAAGGCATGCCCGATGGCCCGCGCCTGCTGTACCGGTCGGCCCACATCTACTTGCTCTTTGCCGCGCTGCTCAACCTGCTGCTCGGCGCATACCTGCGTTTGGCGACCCGGCGAGGTGTACGCCTCGCACAGCAGATCGCCTCGGTGGCGATCCTATCGTTACCGGTGCTCTTTGCTGCCGCCTTCTTTCGCGAACCAGCGCTGAGTGAACTGGAGCGGCCATGGGCGCGCCCTGCCATATACCTGAGCCTGGCAGCGGTACTCACGCACGTCGTGGCGCAGCGTGCGGCGAACGTGCGGCCTCCGGACGGGTGCGGACATCGGGGGCCTCCCTGAGCCTGCTCGTTCCTGGCTCATCCCTCACACTTCGGCTGGTGCTCAAGCGCACCGCAGCGGGGGATTGCCGCGTACCTGAAGGACGGCCGGAAACCTTCCCGGCCGTCCTCCATCCATGAGTCCATCAACTCACTTGGAGCGTCAGGGCAGATCCTGCAAGATAGCGAACTCCGCTACTTCCGTCCCCAGCTGCTTTCCTGCCGAGATATCAAAGCGGTAGTGAATGCCGGCGAGGATGCGCGACAGTCCACCCGTCTCCATCAACTCCGCCAGCTCCGCCTCCTGTTGCGGGAAAAGGTAGGTGAGCACGCGCGTCGCAGACGCGGACACGCACGAATGGCCCGACGGGTAGGCCGGGAAATTGGGTAGCGTGAGTGCCAGCGAGATCGCGGGGTTGGCTTGCGACGGTCGCAGCGTCCAGTAGTAGTACTTGGCTTCCCAGCAGCCGATGAGTGCATCGAACACGGTGGCGTGCGTGAGCGCGAATATCCGGGCGGCAGACGCCTCGTCCAGGTGGCGCTGTTCGACGTAGCCGGCAGCCGTGCTGTTCCAGAAACCGATGGGCGTGGGCGTGCCCGCCGAGAAATCCCAGTACTCCGCGAAGGCGCGCTCTTCGGCGGTCAGATTCGTCGTGCGAGTGAGAACCTCGTTCAGGTCGGTGTTGAACGCCGCGGAGAGGTATGACGGCGGAGGTGCCGGCCGGAACTGCGAGGCGGATTTGAGGAAGTACGGCCTCACGTTACCGAGCGTCACGCCCGCCGGTGGCAGACTGTTCGTGGTCCAGCGGCCCGCTCCCACAGGCACCGTCCCGGTCCAGGACGCGCCGAATCCGTCGGTCTTCAGCTGCTCGATCATCTCGTCGCCGGTGGTGCGTCCAATACCCACGCCCGCTGTGAACTGCGGGTGACGCTGGCCAGGGCCGACGTTGCCCTGGTCTTCAACCATCTGCTCCAGCGTTCCGGACACGGGCGGGAAGAACGAGCTCAGTACCTGCGCGGATGCGCCTGCCACGGCCCCGCGGCGGGCCTCGAACTGGCTGTGCCCGCCGGCGCTGAAGCCCATCATGGGCCCTGCAAGGTTGACGGCCGTGCTGGCGTCTACATTTCTGATGGCGCGGTGCTGGGCGACGCTCAGCGCCGCATAGATCCGCCCCGCGGCGAGGGCGTTCAGGCGATTGGCCGCGATCAGGCTTCGCGCCTGAGCCTGCCACTCCAGAGTGACCGGCGCCGTCCGGACGTACGCTACCTGAGGCGCCGGTGGGGTGGGAGCGGTGGGGTGGTGGCCGCAGCCGGCAAGCAGGGCCGCAACCAGCGCCAGGGGCGCGGTGCGCCCTTGGATTCTGAATGACATCTTGTTCTCCGTTCGAGTTTGGTCAGTTGACTACGGTTGACTTGAGCCGCCGGATGCTGTGCAGCGGCATCGCGGGGATAGATTGAATGGGAGCGGTAAGCGCAGGGTGTCGGCCCGGTAAACTCTGGACGGGAATGCCTCGATGACGTTGCGGCTCAAGCTTTTCGGCGTTCCATCAATCGAGCATGAGGGAGCCTTGCTGACCGGCCGCGTGGTGCAGCGGCACAGGCTCGCACTGCTCGCCTTGCTCGCGCTGGCGCCCGACCGGCGGCTGAGCCGCGACAAGCTCATCGCTTTCCTCTGGCCGGAAAGCGGGTCCGAACGGGGACGCAACCTCCTCAAGGTGTCGACCTACGTGCTGCGCTCTTCGTTGGGAGAGGAAGCGCTGCTGGCGAACGGTGATGAGCTGCGCCTCAACGCCGAGCTGATCGAGGTGGACGTCGCCGAATTCGAGGTCGCGCTGGGGCAGGGGCAGCCCGGGCGCGCGCTGGAGCTCTATAAGGGGCCGTTCATGGACGGCTTCTTCCTCAGCGACGCAGAGGAGTTCGAGCAGTGGGTGAGCCGCGAGCGCGAGCGGCTCGCTTCAGGTTTTCTGAAGGCTCTGGAAGCGCTCGCCGACGCAGCAGCATCCGCCAAGGACTTTCCGGCGGCGGCGGAGTGGTGGAAGGTGAGGGCGGCGCAGGACCCCTACGACTCACGCGTCGCGCTCCGGCTCATGCGCGCGCTCGAGGCCAGCGGCAACCGGGCCGGAGCGCTCCAGCATGCCTCCATTCACCAGCGATTGCTCCGGGCTGAGTTCGGTGTGGAATCGGCGCCGGAGGTAGCGGCGTTTGCGGAGATGCTGCGGCGGGAGCCGATGCCTGAAGTTCCCAACCTCCCTCGGGAAGAGCCCCCAGCGCTGCTCGAGGATAAGGCGGAGGCGGGGATATCGGACGACTCGAGTCCTTCACGGCCTATCGTGGACCATGCGCTCCCGCTCTCAACGGCGGCCGGCGCCTTGCCGCCGCGCGGCAGGCGCTGGATCGTCGCCGGAGCGCTGGCGGCCGTGCTCGCCCTTTCCGGAGTTGTTTGGGCCGGCTGGCCGCGCGCCGTCGAGGCCGAGCGTTCCATCGTCGTGCTGCCGTTCATCAACATGAGTGCGGACCAGGACTACGAGTACTTCAGCGATGGACTGACCGAGGAGATCATCACTCGACTGGCCGCGCTCCCGGGGCTGAAGGTGATCTCCCGTACCTCGGCGATGCACTACAAGGGGAGCAACAAGCCGCTGCCGCAGATCGCTGGCGAGCTTAATGTCGATCACATCCTCGAGGGCAGCGTGCGCCAGAGCGACGGGCGCGTGCGGATTTCGGCGCAGCTCATCGATGCGCGCAGTGACGTCCACATCTGGGCGGAGAACTACGAGTACGATCTGAGCGACAGCTTCCGCGTGCAGGAGGATATCGCGCACGAAGTGGCGCGGGCGCTGGAGGTGAAGCTGGCGGCAGGGGCGCGCAGACTGCTGGCGAAGCAGAGCACGCGCGATCCGGTAGCGCACGAGCTCTATCAACGTGGCCGCTTCCTGTGGAACACGCGCACGTCCTCGGGACACGAGCACGCGATCGAATACTACGAGCGCGCCATCGAGCGCGATTCGGGCTATGCCGATGCATACGCCGGCCTCGCGCATGTGTATCTCACGTCCTTCCAGCTGCAACTCCTGACGGCGTCCGAAGCAGAGACGTACGACAGGCTGAAGTGGGCCGCGGAGCGCGCACTCGCACTCGACGATGAATCAGCTGACGCGCATCTGTCGTTCGCGGTCGCACTGCAGTGGCAGCGCAACTGGCCTGGCGCGGTCCGCGAGTTTCGGCGCGCCATCGAGTTGAACCCTGGCGACGCGACCGCGCGCAGCTGGTTCGCGCTGCTTTTGCGAGGGATGGGTCTATCGGAGGAGGCGCTCCGCGAGAGCCGTCGCGCCACCGAGCTTGATCCGTTCGGAGTCGTGATCACGCACAACCAGGGCTGGCACTGCTACAACATGCGGCGGCACGAGTGCGCGATAGATCACTACCGCCGGACGATCGAGATCTCGCCATATCCGGCGTCCTACCGCGGGCTCGGTCTGATCTATGCGCAGAAAGGGGGAGAGATGGCTGCTGAAGCCATCCGTGCGATGGAGCGGGCGATCGAGCTGGCGCCGCAGCGACCCGACTTCGTTGCTGATCTCGCCTACGTGCTGGCGCTGGCCGGCCGACGGGAGGACGCGCGTGCGGCGCTGCACCGCGCGAAGATGCAACCGCTGGAGGGATTCAACATCGCGCGCGCGCACGTCGCATTTGGCGAGGCGGACAGCGCGTTCGTCTGGCTCGAACGCAGCAACTGGCGCTGGCCGCATCGCGCGACTCGAGACGACCCCGCGCTGGATCCACTGCGCTCGGATCCGCGCTTCGCGCAGCTCGTTGCGCGCGTGGAGCGCGAGATGGGGCTGCGATAGCGCACCCGACGCCTCCTCTCCTGACGCGGAAACCAGCCCATCATCTCCGCCGTAGTTTTCATGGCGTGCCTTTTGGTCTGACACCAGCACCGCACGATGGGGGTGGTGCCCAGTGATGACACTACCACGCTGGGCATTACCTTACGCAGTAATCCGACTCCGGGAGAAATCCGTAATGAATGCCGTTCGTAGCCTCCTGAACCTGCCCCTGATTCTCGCCGGGGTGCTTGCCTGCGCCTCGTCGGGTGGTCCCGCGCTGTCCTCGTCATCTGCTGCAGTTGCCGGGCAGAGTGAGCTGGGCGCCGGACTCGACGCGTACCTTCAGCGAACGGTCCCGTTCGGCATTTCCGGCGCCTTTCTGGTGGCGACCGGCGATGGCGTCATCCTGCACGAAGGCTACGGACTCTCCGACCGCGAGCGGCGTGTGCCGATCACGGCCGAGTCCGTGTTCGACATCGGATCCATCACCAAGCAGTTCACTGCCGCCGCCATCCTCAAGCTGGAGGAGCAGGGCAGGCTGCGGGTCACTGACTCCATCGGCCGATTCTTCGAAGACGTCCCCGCTGACAAGAGCAGCATCACGATTCACCATCTGCTGACGCACACGTCCGGCCTGGAGGGCGATCTCGGACGGGACTATGAGGTGATGCCTCGTGATTCGCTGGTACGGCTGGCGCTCGCGTCCGAGCTCCAGTGGGCGCCGGGCACGCGCTACGACTACTCGAACCTGGGATACAGCCTGCTCGGCGCGATCGTCGAGCTCACGTCGGGTCAGCCGTACGAGCGTTATCTGAACGACAACCTTCTGCGTCCCGCGGGGATGACCCGCACCGGCTACCGGCTGCCGCAGTGGACGCCCGAAGAGCTGGCCGTGGGATATCGCCGCGGCGTGCGATGGGGCACGCCGCTCGATCACGAGTGGGCCGAGGACGGGCCATGGTGGCATCTCCGCGCCAACGGTGGAATCCTGTCGACCATGGGTGACCTGCACCGCTGGCACCGGGCGCTCGAAAGCGATCTCGTCCTCTCTGCGGAATCCCGCGCGAAGTTGTTCACGCCGCACGTTGCCGAGGGCCCGTCCGGTCTGTTTCACTACGGTTACGGCTGGGTGATCTTTGCCAGCCCGCGCAACACGAAAGTCATCGCGCACAATGGCGGCAACGGATACTTCTACGCCGACTTCTTCCGTTACGTGGAGGAGGACGTGGTGCTCATTCTCGCCACTAACGATGCGAGCGGAACCGTGAACCCGGTCCGCCAGCGTGTTGTGGACGCGGTGTTCTCGGGACGTCCGCCCGCGCTGCCACCCGTGGACGTGGCGCGGCTATCAGCGTCCGAGCAAGAGCGCTACAGCGGTGTCTACGTGATGCCGTCCGGTGCTCGCATGGTCGTGTCGGTGATCGACGGACGGCTCACTCTCGACGCCGAGGGGCAGGAGGCGGCTGAGCTGGTGACGAACCCGGACGTCGCCATGCTCGCCCGGTATCGGGAGTTGAACGCGCGATCCGTCGCGATCATGGAGGGCGCGAGCCGCGGCGATTTCACACTTCTTGGCGCGGCCAGTGCATCACCGGAACGGACCCCGGCAACGCTGCAGAGAATCTGGCGAACGAGCGAGGAGAATTTCGGCGAGTTTCGATCGTTCGATGTGCTCGGGACCGGTCCGAGCTGGTGGCACGAGCATCCGGAACCGATCGAACCCGTCAGCTTCGTTCGCCTGAACTTCGAGCGCGGCACTCGGCTGTTCCGCTTTCATTGGGGGGATGGCCAGGTCACGGGTATCGGTGGTGCCGCCATCCCCAGCCCCTCACGCTCGGCGCTGTTCGCGCAGGAGCAGGGCGAAGGAGGGCATCGCTTCATCGGGTACAATCTTGGGGTGGAGCTGCTGGTGCCGGTGCGATTCGAGGAGGGCGCCGATGGTGCGATGTCCGCACTCATCATAGAGACACCGGGTGGCGACCGACGGGCAGTACGGATGGAGAAGGAAGATGTCCGGAACGATCGATCGCAGTGAGATAACGAGACAGCTCCTCACGCTGGGAGTCGAGCCGGGAGGCGTGCTGGTCGTGCACACCGCCTTCTCCAGGGTGGCTCCGGTCGAAGGCGGACCGACCGGTCTTATCGAGGCACTGCGAGACGCGCTGGGGCCGAGCGGCACTCTGGTGATGCCGAGCATGGCGGACTCGAGTGACGATCCATTCGATTCCGCGAGTACGCCATGCGGCGGAATGGGTGTCGTCGCCGATACGTTCTGGAGAATGCCCGGGGTTCTCCGTAGCGACAGTCCGCATGCCTTCGCGGCGTCCGGCCCAAAGGCCGCCAGGATCACGGTTCCTCATCCGGTCGATCTGCCACACGGACTCGATAGCCCGGTTGGCCGCGTGCATGAGCTCGCCGGTCAGGTACTTCTTCTGGGGATCGGTCACGACGCCAACACCACCATCCACCTGGCCGAGAATATAGCAGGCGTTCGATATCGGCGGGCCCATTACGTCACGCTGCTGAACGCCGGGCAGCGCGTCCGGTACGAATACGCCGAGACAGACCACTGCTGCCAGAACTTCGCGCTGATGGATGAGTGGCTGGAGGCGCGCGGTCTCCAGCGGCGAGGCACGGTCGGCCATGCCGAGGCTCGCCTTGCCCGCTCCCGGGACGTGGTGGAGAGCGCGATCGTGCGGCTGCGGGACAACGAGACCGTGTTCCTGCATCCCGCAGGCGTGTGCGGCGAGTGCGACGATGCGTGGGCGAGTCTTTGAGGCGCACCGCGCTCAGAATACGCCCACTCTCCCCTTTGAACGCTCGCGCAGCCGCGCTGCATCGTATCCGATGCCGTCCCTGAACACCATCGTCACCTCGTAGATCTGCGACGGCGTGCCAATCGGATCTCCGCGGATCACCACCAGATCAGCATTCTTTCCCGCGGCGATCGAACCGATCCGCTCGCCCTCACCCAGGATGCGCGCGCCGTTCAGCGTGATGATCTGAATCGCCTGTTCGGGGGCGAACCCCGCCTCGACCAGAAGCTCGTAATTGCGCAGGTTCCCGAAGCCGGGCAGGAAGCCGCTTCCCCACGGATCGGAGCCCGCGCCGAGCAGCCCGCCCGCGGCGACGAACGCGCGCTCCCACTGCATCATCCTGGTCAACAGCCGCTCCGGAACGGTGAACGGCGAATCCCCCAGGCCTGCCTGATTGGCTTCGACTTCACGGCGCGTTGCCGAGTCCAGCATCTCCATGGCGCGCGGATCCAGTCGAGCGCGCTGCGGCACGAACGTCTCGTACACACCGAGAGTGGAAACAACGGCCGTACCGCTGGCCACGATGCGGCGGATGCTCTCCGTTACCTCGCTGCTGGCGACGTCGACATCCGCCTGAACTCGCATGTTCTCGGCCGGGCAGACGTCCGGTTGCTTGCCGCGAACGTAGTCGCTGTTGGTGATAAAGCCGTGCTGGAGCGCGTCGATGCCAATCGCCGCGGCCTCCGTGAACGTGACCGAGCAGAGATGCCCGGAGACGCGCAGTCCGCGCGCGTGCGCCGCCTCCACGACCGCACGAAGCACGTCGCTGGGCCCGTCGATCACCTTGAACCAGGTGGCGCCTTCGTCCGCCCAGTAGTCGACCACGCGGCGCGCCTCTTCCGCGCTCGTGATTATGCGGAACGTCCCGGTCCTCTGCGGACCGCCTATCATGTAGGGACCGGTTATGTGCAGCCGCGGCCCGGGCATTGCGCCCGCATCGATAGTCCGCTTGAGATTCAGTTCCTGGTACGGCATCTGGCTGCCGGCGGTCATCGCCGTCGTTACACCGAAGGCGAGATACAGCAGCGCGCCCGCGTTCAGCGGTGCCGTGCGTCCCACGCCACCAAAGTAGGTGTGCTCGTGAAGTCCAACGAGACCGGGGATCAGCGTGTGCCCCGCCAGGTCCAGCACGCGCGCGCCGGCTGGAATTGTAGTCGTGCCGCTCGGGCCTACCGCCTGGATGCGCGCCCCGCTCACGATCACGGTATGATCCGTACGCGCCGGCGCGCCTGTGCCGTCTACCAGCCGTACACGGGTGAGGGCAACAACCGGTTCGTCGACGGCGACGAACGCGCGCACGTTGGGGGAGAGTACCGCCGGCCGTTCCTGCGCGGTCAGCGGTGTCAGCCAGAGTGGCAGCAGCAGGAGCGCGGTGGCCAGCGGCCGGCGCATCGGATTCCTCATGAGCGTCTCTTTGCGTTGGGGGCCGTCGTCCGGTATGGTCCCGGATGTCTCTCGCCCCGGAACCATGAGCAAATTCAATCTTCGTGAAAAGCTGTCGCTGATCGCCGAACCATGGAGCCCGCGTATCGTTGCCGAGTTGAATGGGCAGCAGGTGAAGCTGGCGAAGCTGGAGGGGGAGTTCGTCTGGCACCACCACCAGAGTGAGGATGAGCTGTTCCTCGTCCTGAAGGGACGACTGGAGATGCACTTTCGCGATCATGTCGTCACCCTCGAGGAGGGCGACTGCATAGTCGTTCCGCGCGGCACGGAGCACAAGCCGGTGGCGAAGGAGGAGGTGCACGTTCTCCTGTTCGAACCTGCCGGGACGCTCAACACGGGCAACGTGCGCGACGAGCGGACCATCGAGCGACCGGCCAGGATCTAGCCGCGGCACGCTCGGCGGCAATCCTCTGTTCGAATCGCTGCGGGAGGAGCCGCGCTTTCAGGCGCTGGGACGGTGAACCTGCCGCAGCCGTTGCTTGACCGCCGCCCTGGTCAGGTCACGAAGGGCGTCCTTTCCGATCCAGCGCGAGGCGGCGTCCTCTGACTCCGCAAGCCGGCGGGCGATCTCCGCGGCGGGCGCATTCAGCGCCTGGTTGCGCCTTCCCACCGAACGCAGCGCCCAGCTCACTCCCTTCTTTACGAAGTTGCGCTCGTCGGAAGCGGCGCGTTCAATGAGCCTCAGCGATCGAATGAACGGCTCGTCGCCGGTAGTCTTGTCGTGCAGCGCGAGCGCGGCCAACAGCGCAAACCCGGCGCGTTTGACGAACTCACCGCGCCTTCGGCTCAAGCGAGCGCAGAACGTCGCGAACATTGGTGGCATCCGAGGTGAGCATCGGTTAGCTGTCGTAGGTTTCTCCGGGCAGTGCTAGCGGCGGTTCGAGGCAGGGCAGCGAAGCTGCCTTCTACCGCGGAGACGCTGAGAGCGCAAAGGCCTCAGGAATCTGGACGGTAATCCGGCGGGTGTCCATCGCGCGCCAGCCGCAATTGGTATCTCAGTGGCCTTGTTTACGTCGGATCGCTTCTGGGCGGCCGCTCCGTGTAGAGCGTTTCAACCCGAACCTTGTCTGCGCCTGAGGGCAGAGCTATGCTCCCGCTTCGTGGAGGCAATTCGTGCTTTACATGATCATCGAGCACTTTCGCGACGGCGACGCCGCGCCGGTGTACGAGCGCTTCCGCTCGCGAGGCCGGCTCGCACCCGATGGCCTGCACTACGTCAGCAGCTGGGTGAGCTCTGACCTTACACGCTGCTACCAGGTCATGGAGTGCGAGAATACGTCGCTCCTGGAGACCTGGATGGCGGCCTGGTCGGACCTCGTCGCCTTCGAGGTGCATCCCGTCGTCACGTCCGCGGAGGCGGCGGCGCGGGTACAAGAGCCCCGATGAACAACGACGCCCTCAGGATGTACACGGAGCTCGCCTCGTGGTGGCCGCTGCTTTCGTCCCCCGAGGAGTACGCCGAGGAAGCCGCCCTCTACGAGCGCCTCCTTGTCGACGCGTGTGAGCGCCCGCCGCGCACTCTTCTCGAGATCGGCAGCGGCGGTGGGAACAACGCATCGTATCTCAAGAAGCGCTTCGATATGGTCCTGGTGGACCTCTCGCCCGACATGCTCGACGTGAGCCGCCATCTGAACCCGGAGTGCGAGCACGTTCAGGGTGACATGCGGTCTGTCCGGCTCGGTCGCCAGTTCGACTGCGTATTCATACAGGATGCGATCATGTACATGACCACCGAGGCAGACCTGCGGATGGCGATCGAGACCGCGTTCGTTCACTGCAGTCCTGGAGGTGCTGCTCTCTTCGCCCCGGATCATGTAGTGGAAAACTTCCAATCATCCACCGAGCGGGGCGGTCACGATGGCGAGCGCGAGAGCATGCGCTACCTGGCATGGACGTGGGATCCGGATCCGACGGACAGCACCTTCATCGTCGACTACGCTTTTCTCCTGCATGGCAGTGACGGAACTGTTCGCGTCGAGCACGACCGGCACCTGGAAGGTCTGTTCTCGCGTGGAGACTGGCTCCGCTTCCTTTCCGAGGTGGGTTTTGAACCGAGTGTCGTGCCGGTCGAGCATTCGGAGGTGGATTCGGGGAGCTACGAGGTATTCATGGCGACAAGAACCGGCCGGTGACTTCCTCGTGCCGCAGGTGTCGCCGCGCAGCTCGTGCATGGACACCTTTGCCGCCTGCACGAGTCCGAAGAGCCGGCCTGCCTGAACGTCAGACTGGAGGAAAAGCGACATGCGAAGTTGCATTCTCTGGACAGCTTGCATGGTGTTGCCGCTGATGCTACTCACGGCGAATCTTTCCGCCGTGGAGGACGAAACCATGGTCATCACCATTCTCGAGGCTGGTGTACAGCCAAACCGCGCCGCCGATCTGGAGCGCGAGTACAGGGAACGGATCACGGAGTTGCCGCCGCAGATAGTCCAGACCTTCCTGGTACGCGACTCGGGTGATTCGAATGTGTTCCGGATAGTCACGGTGTGGCGAGCCCGCAGGGACCTGGAGGAAATGCGTGCGTCGGGCGTGACGCCCACAGGAGTACTGATTTTCCAGGCGGCCGGTGCGAAGCCTACGCTGTCGGTGATGGACGTAGTGGTTCATCGAACACACGGCAGAAGTGACTGAAGCACCAACGCAACCAGAAGTCTGGCTTCGTGGACCGGTGCCCGGCATACCGCTCGCGCTCCAGCCGGTGGCTCACTCGATACTGCAGGCGCTCGAGGACGCCGAGCTGCTGACGTCGGATCTCGAGACAGCGGAGTTGTGGACGACCGTGGGAGGTGCAGCGAGCATAGGCTTTCACCTCCGTCACGCGGCGGGCAGCCTGGATCGCCTCATGACTTACGCGCGCGGTGAAGCACTGTCGGCGGAGCAACGCAGGGCCCTCGCCGCCGAGAAGGAGAGTGCGCCCGGCATGGGTAAAGGAGAGCTGCTCAGCGAGCTGCGTGAGGTGAGTGACCGCGCCTTCGCGCAGCTCCGTTCGACTCCTGAGGATGATCTCACGGTTCCGCGCTCGGTTGGCAGAGCGGGATACCCTTCAACTGTGCTCGGCCTCCTTTACCATGCTGGTGAGCATACCACCAGGCATTTGGGGCAGGTCAGTACCACGGCCAGGATCCTCCGCGGACTTCGATCGAGCGGCGACGCGATCACCTCATGATGCCCTTCACGCGTTGCACGAGCCGGATCGCCAGAGCAATGATCCCCGCGTGAACCTTCCGTGGTGACGGAGCTCCGAGGGGAACGCCACGAAAAACGGCGTGACGCGTTCTGCTCGGCCATGGCGCGGCGAATCCGAACGGATACACCGAAGCACCGCGAGTGCCGAGCAGCAGGGTAGATCGTTCCCCATACCACGCCGGCAATGGCAACCGTCCACGTGAAGCCCACCACGACGGCCTTTCGGACTCGGTGGTCGACCAACGGGACGCTGTCGGATGTGTCCGACCGGCGCCCTACGGTGTTCGGCGTATCCACTGAAAGCACCATACGGGAAGAGCCCAACCTCTCCGCGCCCGAGCGGTGCGGCGCTACCGCCTCCCGCCCACGCGGAACAGCAGCCCGCCCGCCAGCACGAACTGCTCACCGCCGCCCAGCTCCACGCGCGCCTCCACAAAGGGAGAAAAGCCGCCCATTGGGAAGCGCAACCCGCCAAGTACGTTTACGCCAACTTCGCTTTCGGAGACGCGACCGACCGGACCCACCCGCGCCGAGGCGCGGGCGAAATTCAGCCCGGCGCCCACGTACGGGCTCAGGTTCGAGTTGTCGGTGACGAATGTGTAGTGGATGTTGGCGTTCAGCTCCCAGTATGAGAGATCACTCCCCGGGAAGAAGACGTCGAAGGAGGGAACGAATGCTAGCTGCGGATGCAACGCGGGTATGGGCAGGAAGGCGCGTGCACCGAGGCCGATGTCGGCGTCATCCGCCCAGCTCACCTGGCCGCCGATGCTGGTCTGGGCCTGAGTGGCCGCTGGCCCCAGCAGGAACAGCGAAGCACCTGCCAGCAGCAGAGCTCTCGTCAACGTCATCGTCATACCTCCTGTGGGGTGTCTGGAGCGACCTCGGAATGTTATGGGCAAAGCTGACGGCGCCTGGCCGGCGCGTCAAGCGTTTCTGTGCGATTCAGCGTTCGAGGCCGAGGGCGCGGCGAACCCGGATCTTTCTGATCTCCCGCACGAAGGAAGGTGAGAGAGGGGTGATGAGCAGGAGAAAAATTGCGATCGAGAGAATCGTGGATGAGATATCCGTGGCGGCCAGAGTTCGGGTAACCACTGCCACCGCCGCCGCGCACCAGATCAACGGTATCATGGAGTCGAACAGAAACCGCGCGCGGTTCGGGAGTCCCGCCACTGAGGCGTTGATGTAGAGCACTACCGCGCTGTACGCACTCTGACTGAACAGAGCGGCGGCCGCCACGCCCGGTAGCCCCAGGCCGGAGCGCAGTACCAGCACCGAGAGCGTAACGTTCAACACGAGCGCGGCGGCTGAGAATGGCGGCAGGATGCGTTGACGCTCGGCGGCCACCACTCCCACGGCGCCAATACTGGTGAAGCCGACGGTGACGCCGGTGAAGATGAAGATGCGCGCGGGCTCGATGGCGGCGACGTACTGGGGAAGCAGCATGGCGACGGGTGGACCGAGCGCTATCGCGAGCGAGCCGAGCAGTGGCGGGAACAGGCGAGCGAAGGGGAGGATCGTCCCCTCCACATGTGATCTGACGGCGGTGACCGTACCGGCTCCCTGTGCGCCCGCATACACGCCTGGAAACACGACGGTGCGAACGACCCAGGCTGCGGAGCCGGCCAGTCCGGCGACCGCAACCGCGAAGGTGTAAAGCCCGAGCATTGTGGTACCGCCATGAGCGGCCACCACCAGCCTGTCGGCCGTCGCCAGGGCCGTCCCGATCATCATGGTGAGAACGATTGGGAACCCGATTCGGAGCAGCCGGCGCAGGCGCGGGACATCGAGAGCCGGGCGCGCTTCGACCCGCCGTGCAGCCAGGGCGGCGCTCACTGCGGCCGCGATTGTGAAGCCTGCGAATGCGCCAGGGAGGCCGAAAAGAAAGGCCAGAGTAGCGGTGGTGACGAGATGCAGAGCGGCGTTCAGCATCTCGGCAATCGCGAAGGCGCGCAAGTCGCCGCGAGCGCGTAGGAGCACAACGCAGTACAGCCAGACCTGCTCCAGTATCAGAGCCCCCGCGAGCGCGCGCATCCCCAGTACGAGTGTGCTGTCCGCAACCGCGAACGACGCGGCGACGGCAAGCACTCCCAGCGCGCCAAACACGGCCAGCGAGAAACCAAGCGTCGTCCGACTGGCCGACTCCTCGCGCACGCTGTCGACCGCGGCGTGCCCGTCGCGGGTGGCGCGCGCCTGCACCACCTCCACCTCCAGGCCGCGATGCACGCCAAGCACCGCGAATGCCGCGTAGCGCATCGCCAGTCGAAACAGCGACCAGGCGCCGAAAGCACTGGGTCCGAGCACACTCGCGAGCACAAGACCGCGCACACCAAGGAGACCCTCCGTGGTGCCGCGCGACATCCCGTAGAGAAGGATCTTCTGGAGGAGGGGTCGCGGAGCTGCTGGCGGCAACGGCGGATCGTCGCTCACATCATGGAGCTCGCTCATCGCGAAAGAGGCTGGCGCGCGCCCCGAGTAACCTTGATCGTTGGGTATCGACCGAGAGTCATGGTGCCCCGAAGCTCATTCGATTGGCCAGGCTGTCAACCTCCTGCTGCCGCAGAGGAGCCCTACCGCCCTAGGCATGGCCCGCGCCAGATTCACCTGTTGACCATGGCCCGCGCCAGATTCTCCTGTCGACCATGGCCCGCGCCGGATTCTCCTGTTGGCCGTTGCGGCTGACTGTTCGCATCCGGTTCTGCAGGTACCGGGAGGATGAACTTGACGACTGTACTGATGCTCATCGGCCTGGCCCTGCTTTTGTGGGCCGGGATTGCCTTCAATCGCCTGGTGCGCCTTCGCAATCAGATGCGAGCCGCCTGGGCCGACATCGATGTTCAGCTCACGCGCCGGCACGACCTCGTTCCACAACTGGTGGCCGCGGTGAAGGGCTACGCTGGACACGAGCGAGGCGTGCTCGAGGCGGTGACCGAGCTGCGCACGCGAGCTGTGTCGCTCACCAGCCCCGCGCGCCTCGGTGACGTGGAGTCGTCGCTCGAGCAGGCCCTCTCCCGTCTGTTCGCGCTGAAGGAGGCTTATCCCGATCTCAAGGCCAATGAGAACTTCGCCCAGCTTCAGCGCGACCTGGTCGAGATCGAGGAGCACCTTCAGTACGCGCGGCGGTTCTACAACGGCGCCGTGCGCGACTATAACACCACCATCCAACGGGTGCCCGACATGCTGATCGCACGAGCCTTCGGCTTCACGGAAGGAGAGTACTTTCAGGCGGGCGCCGATGAGCGCGCGCCAGTGCGCGTGGAGCTGTCATAATGATGCGCTCGGCGGTGGGACGGATCGCCGTGGTGCGATCCGCGGCATGGATGGGCGCAGCGCTGTTCGTGATCGCGTTGCTGGCACTTCCCGTCGTAGCCCAGGAGCGCATCCTGTCGCTCGACAGCGAGATCGACATTCGCGCCGATGGAAGCCTCGATGTAACCGAACACATCAGAGTTCGCGCCGAAGGGCGACAGATCAGGCGCGGCATCTACCGCGACTTCCCCACGCGCTATCGCGACCGTTACGACAATCGCGTGCGTGTCGACTTCGAGATGCTCGGCGTGCAGCGCAACGGAGCTCCCGAGCCGTGGTTCACTGAACGGATGATGAATGGCGTACGGATCAACACCGGCGGCGATGATTTTCTCCCAGTGCCGGCCGAATACACGTTCACACTGCGCTACCGCACCACACGGCAGCTTGGATTCTTCGACAACCACGACGAACTGTACTGGAACGCCATAGGCACCGGCTGGGCCTTTCCCATTGAAAGCGGCAGCGTGGAAGTACGGCTGCCAGCGCCAGTGCCTACCGCGCAGCTGGGCGCCGAGGGCTACACGGGTCCACAGGACGCACAGGGGAGCGATTACGTGGCCACTCTTCCCGCACCTGGCGTAGCGCGCTACGTGCTAACTCGGCCGCTCGCGCCCAGAGAAGGCTTCACCATCGTTCTCACCTTTCCCAAGGGGCTGGTCCCGCAGCCGACTGGTGCGCAGCGGATGCAGTGGTTCCTGGCAGACAATCGCGGCGTACTCATCGCCCTGGCAGGCCTGATCGCGCTCCTGCTGTTCTGTGTGTACGAGTGGCGGCGCGTCGGCCGCGATCCGCGCAAGGGCGTAATCATTCCGCGCTACCAGCCACGCCAGGGTCATACGCCGGCTGGGCTGCGCTATCTGCGCCGGATGGGTTACGACATGCGATGCTTCTCCAGCGACGTGTTGGCGCTGGCGGTGGGTGGCCACCTTCGCATCAACCGCGACAAGAAGTTCCTGAAGGACGAGTGGCGTCTGGATCGCAACGGGGCGGCGGAGCTCCCACGACCGGCGACGCCTATCCAGCAGACGCTGCTGACGAAGCTGTTCACGGGCGGGCCGAGCCTGGTGCTCAGGAATACGAATGCCACCACTGTTCAAGGGGCGCGGGACGCGCACCGCAAGGCGCTCGATCACGATTTTCACCCGCATTACTTCAATCGCAACACGCGGAGTGTATTCGTGGCGGCCGCTATCGCCATAGGTGCTGGTACGCTCGCGGTCATACTTTCGGGCGGCTTCGGCATTCCGGCGATCATTGCAGTGAATGCGGCGATGCTCGTGATTCTGATCATCTTTGCCCGGCTCGTGCGTGCGCCTACCGAAGAAGGTCGCGCGCTGCTCGATGAGATCGAGGGATTGAAGCTGTACCTGAGCGTGGCCGAGCGCGACGAGCTCGCGGGGATGAAGGGTCCCGATGGGCCCCCCGTCCTCGATGCGAAGCGCTACGAGGAGTTGCTTCCTTTTGCCGTTGCGCTGGAGGTGGAGGATGCGTGGACGAAGAAGTTCACAGCCGCCGCGGGCGCCGCCGCCGCCGCAGCGGCCGCGGCGAGCATGACCTGGTACAGTGGTCGCGGCCCCATTACCAACCTCGGCGACTTCAGCCGCGCGGTGGGTTCGAGTCTCAGCTCGCAGATCTCGTCGGCGTCGAGCCCGCCCGGCAGCAGCTCGGGATCGGGCGGCGGCGGGTCTTCCGGCGGTGGTGGTGGTGGAGGAGGCGGCGGGGGACGGTAGTACGAAAGCGACATTTACCGGTACGGCGTTCGGTGAACTGCTGTGGGTGAACTGCCGTCAACCGCAGCGGCGCAGAGTCACAGAGGCGCAGTGTCACAGAGGAAACACGCAGATCCTGTCGTCCTGGCATGTACCACATTTCTCGACCTTCTCTGCGCTCGCTGCGTCTCCGCGGTCGATGCTGTTCACAAATACTCCTCCTGCTCGGAGCTGACGTAGCCCCTCGGAGAGGATTTCTTGACCTTCTCTGCGCTCTCTGCGTCTCCGCAATGCTGTTCACAGGGACTCCTGTTCGGAGCTGGCGCGGCCCCTAGCAGTGGAACCGGGGAAACACGGAGAGATCTCACCGGCCATGTGTCATTTTTTGACCTTCTGTGTGGTTTCTGCGTCTCCGCGGTGACGCTATTAGCGAAGCGTCACCAGTTCGTAGCCGGCGCAACCTCGGGGCAGGACGTCCCCATGGCCCCACAGGACGGGGAAAGTGTGTAGCTTTAGTCAGCCACCAGCCCACCGACCGATCCGGGATTGCCATCCGTTGGGTCGTCCCCCCGCTACGCTGCTCCCCCACCGGTTGCCGAGAGCTCAGAAATGAGAGTCCCCCGAAAGCTCGCAGTCGCGGTCGCGACGATTCCCCTTCTTCTGCTCGCCATGATGATCGCTCTGCCGCTCGCTTTTCGCGGGCGGATCACCGAGCGAGTGAAGGGGGAAATCAATGAGAACGTGGAGGCTCGTGTCGACTGGAGCGGCGTTGGGCTAACGCTCTTCCGCAACTTCCCAAACCTCACCTTCCGCCTGGATGATCTCACCGTCACCGGAATCGACCGGTTCGAGGGCGACACGCTGGCGGCGATCGGCAGCCTTCGCCTCGTGCTTGACATGGGGAGCGTACTGCGGAGCTTGAGTAGCGGCGAGCAGATCGTAGTCCGGTCCATCGACGTGAACAGGCCAGTGGTGAATCTCAGGGTGCTGGAGGACGGCACGGCCAATTGGGACATTGCCAAGCGATCGTCAGACGCACCCGTGGACGATGCGCCGAGCGCGGTGGAGGTCAGCTTGCGTCGCTTCGAGATCCGCGACGCCACGATCACTTACGATGATCGGCAGACTGGATTGGCCGCGTCGCTGACCGGCTATCGGCAGTCGCTCAGCGGGGACTTCCGGCAGGACTTCTTCGTCATTCAGACCAGCGCGCACGGTGATGAGCTATCGGTCCGCTTCGCTGGAGTGCCGTACCTGAACAAGGTGCGACTGGACGTCAAGGCCGATGTCGAGGCCGACATGTCGAACCGGCGGTTCACCTTCAAGGAAAACGAGGTCCGGCTCAACGATCTGATGATCGGGTTCGCCGGCTCCGCCAGAGTGACGGACGATCATGTGGCACTGGATGTGGCGTTCAATGCTCCGACCACCGACTTCCGCCACATCCTGTCGCTCGTGCCGGCGATATACGCACGGGAGTTTCAGACAGTGCAGACCTCCGGGACGATGGCTCTTTCGGGTCGCGTCAACGGCAACTATGGCGACGACGCATTTCCATCGTTCGCGCTCGAGGTCACAGTGGAGAACGGCACCTTCCGATACCCGGACCTGCCGCTCCCCGCGCGCGACATCTCTGTCGACCTCGCCGTGGTCAACGCCGGCGGTGACGCCGACAGCACCGTGGTCAACCTGCGGCGCTTTCACGTGGTGGTGGGCAGCGAACCAATCGATGCCGCCATGGTGCTGCGCACGCCCGTATCCGATCCCGATGTGGACTTCCGGCTGGCAGGGAAGCTGAACCTGGCCGACTTGAATCGCACGATGAAGCTCGAGGGCGTGGAAGAGCTGACAGGTACCGTGGGCGCTGATGTCGCGGTACGTACGCGGATGTCGTTCGTCGACCGGCAGCAGTACGACAGGATTACGGCGCGCGGAAGCGCGGACGCAAGAAGCATCAGGATGAGATGGGCGGACCTTTCGCACGCGGTGATCATCGACGAGGCAGTTCTCCAGCTCACGCCGCGCCATGCCGAGCTGCGATCGTTCAAGGGGAGCATCGGCAGCAGCGACATGCAGCTCGCCGGCTACCTGGACAACCTCATCGGCTACGTGATGCGCGACGAGGAGCTCCGGGGGCGGGCGACGATCACCAGCAGGCGCTTCGATCTCAACGAATGGCAGGCCGACGACGAAGCGACGGAGGTCATTCCGGTGCCGGCGAACATCGACTTCGTCCTCCAGGCGACGGTCGCGCAGCTGGCATACGGCAAGCTCGAGATGACCAACGCCCGCGGCGGGCTGCGCGTCAAGGATCGCCGCGTCACGCTGGAAGACTTCCGCATGAACCTGCTCGGCGGCGAGCTGGGAATGACGGGTTTCTACGAAACGACCGACGTCAGCAGACCCACGTTCGATGCCAACCTTCGGATGACCGGCCTGGACATCCCGGCCGCCGCCGCGGCATTCGTGACCGTCCAAATGCTGGCGCCGGTCGCCCGATACGCGCGAGGGAGCTTCTCGGCTGACATGCGCATGAGCGGTCCGTTAGGAAAGGACATGACGCCGCTGTTCGACGCGCTCAACGGCAGGGGATCGATCGAGACAACGAGGCTCGTGCTTCAGGACTTTCCCTTGATGGAGCGACTGGCCGACGCCGTGAAGATCCCGCAGCTCAGCGATCCCACTCTGGAGGCGATTCGCTCGCTGATCGAGATCAGGGGTGGCAGACTGCACGTCAGCCCGTTCGACGTGGCGATGGCAGGTGGTGATCTTCGGATGAACATCGGTGGCTCCAACGGCATCGACCAGTCGATCGACTACGCCGTCCGACTTCAGATTCCGCGCGCCCTGCTCGGCGCCGAGGCGAACCGCGCCGTGGCCAGCCTCGTGACGCAGACGGGACGTGCCGGGCTCAATCTGGAGGCGGCGGAGACCGTTGCGCTCGGCATTCAGATTGGGGGGACGGTCACCAACCCCTCCGTTCGGCCGGATGCCGGCAGTGTCACGACGTCGGTGAGGGAGGGGGTGGAACAGGCCGCCCGCCAGGAGGTCGCGCGTACCGTAGCGGACGTGGAACAGCGCGTGGACTCCGCTGCCGAGGCGGCGCGCCGGGAGGCTCGCGCCGAGGCCGACCGGATCATTCGCGACGCCGAGCTACGGGCTCAGGCGGTGCGCGAGGAGGCGCAGCGGCTGGCTGAAACCGTCCGCAAGGAGGGTTACGAGCAGGCGGACGCGCTCCTGGAGCGGGCCACCAATCCGATCGCTCGCACCGCCGCGCAGCCGGCGGCCGACCGTCTCCGCCGCGAGGCGGACCAGAAAGCGGACCGGATCGTTCGCGAAGCCGATAGCCGGGCCGACGGGATGGTCGAGGAGGCCCGGAAGCGGGCGAACGACCTGGCGGGGCCGCCGGAATAGGCACAATGGTCTTGACGCGACAGTCGGTCAGCCCCACTCTAGTATACCCAAAAATGAAAGCACCGACGGTCGCGAGGGGGACCGGAATGAGTCAAAAGCTAGCGCTGCTGACGGTGTTGGCGTTGTCGGTATCTCTTGGAGCATTTGCCGCACCGAGTCGTTTCCAAGGGGCAGGATTGGAACTGGCGGCACCAGCGGAAACGCTCGCCGCCCCGCCCGTACTAGCTAACCTCTCCTCCGCACCGCGGACAGTGGAGGTAACCCTGACCGCGGCCTTGGCCAGGCTCGAGTTGCGGCCAGGCGAGACGACCACGGTTTTCGCGTACAATGGGAGCGTCCCTGGCCCAACGCTGGAAGTGCGAGAGGGCGACCGGGTGATCATCCGCTTCCGGAACGAGCTGCCCGAGCCGACCACCGTCCACTGGCACGGCATCCTTCTTCCGTTTGTTTCCGACGGGAGTCCCTTTCACCCAGTCGCACCGGGCGAGCAGCGTGACTACGTCTTCACGGTCCAGCCCGGGACGGCCGGCACGTACTGGTATCACCCGCATCCGCATCACCGCACCGGATACCAGGTGAGCAAGGGTCTTTTCGGGGCGATCATCGTGAGAGCGCCCGACGATCCGCTGCCCTCCTCACTTGAGGAGAGGCTGTTGATCCTGGGCGACAACCGGTTCCGTCCAGACGGTTCGATCGACCTGCAGCCCCCCAATACGCCCATTGGCCGCGTGGATGCGGAGAACGGACGAGAGGGCGACGTTCTATTCGTGAACGGGCAAGTCATGCCCACCCTCACAGTGCGGAGTGGGGAAGTGCAGCGGTGGCGAATCATCAACGCTTCTGCGGCGCGTTTCTATCGGCTGGCGCTGCCCGGGCACAGGCTGCTTCATGTCGGAAGTGATGGAGGATTGTTCGAGCGGCCGCTGGAGGTGGAGGAAATTTTGGTAGCGCCCGCCGAGCGAGTGGAGCTGCTGGTGCGCGCTAGCGGTGCGCCTGGCTCCCGAACCACCCTTCAGGCTCTGCCGTACAACCGCTACATCCCGCAAACCAGACCGAAGGACTGGGAGCAGACGCGCGAGCTCCTCACGCTGCAGTACACCACCGAGCAGCCCGTGCGGCCCGTCGAGCTTCCCTCCAGGCTTCGTTCGATCCCTGCGCTCGATACCACCAAGGTGACAGCACGTCGCGTGATGTCGATGACGCAGCACATGATCAACGGCCGTCACATGGACATGAGCCGCGTGGATGTGAGCACTTCACTCGGCGCGACCGAGATCTGGGAGATCGAGAATCTCGTCGGCATGGATCACCCGTTTCATCTGCACGGCTTCCGCTTCCAGGTGCTCGACCGCAACGGCGTGCCGGAACCCTATCGAAGCTGGAAGGATGTGGTGAACGTTCCCCGGCACCAGACGGCGCGTTTCATCGTGCGGTATGATCTGCACCCCGGTAAGTGGATGTTCCACTGTCACATCCTGGATCACGAGGATCACGGGATGATGGGAGTGCTCGAGGTCAATTGATTGACACCTGCATGATTCGCTCGCGTGACAGACCAACGATGTAACGGTCAACTCGCGAGCGGCCGATGAGTCCCGACTCGCGCCGCATGGCTGGCATTCTGCTGATCGTGCTGCCCACGGTAGTTCTGGGAGGCGTCAGCATCCTCTCTCTGCTGGTGCACGATCCGCAGTACGCTGCCAATCCCCTCCGCCAGGATCTCTGGCGGGCCGGCCACGCCCATGCCGGAGTCCTGCTCATACTCGCGCTGCTCTCACTGCGCTACGTCGATGAGGCCAACCTTTCCGAGAGAGCAAAGCAGCTGGTGCGCGTGTCGATCCCGTCGGCGGCGATACTGCTTCCCATTGCTTTCTTTCTTTCCGTCTTGCGCCCCGATGCCACGGAGCCCAACGCGCTGATCTACCTCGCTTACGTGGGCGCGGTAGTGCTGGTGACGGGACTGTTGACCCTGGGAGTCGGGCTGGTCCGCAGATCGCGCAACTGACCCGCTGAGGCTCCTCCCATGAACCGATGCGTTGTCGTGGTCATTCTCTGCTGCGTCCCAGCGTTGGCTCGCGCGCAGGATCAAAAGGAGGTCGCCACCTTCAGCATCGTCGCCTGTGACACGACTGGAGGTTTCCTTGGCGTCGGCGTCCAGTCGCGGGTGGTTTCCGCCGGATCCATCGTGCCAGCGGCCGAGGCTGGGGTGGGCGCTATCGCCACTCAGGCGGCGGCGAACGTGGGCTACAAGGCGGACGCGCTAGGCATGCTGCGCGAGGGAAGGAGCGCCGAGGAGGTAAGGGCACATTTCATCCGTTCCGATTCCGGTATCCACAGACGTCAGTTTGCAGTGGCGGATGGCCGCTGCCGGTTCGCGGCGTTCACCGGCGACAGCACGCTGGCCTGGGCGGGACATCGTGTCGGTCAGCATTACAGCGTGCAGGGGAACATCCTGACTGGTGCGGAGGTGGTGGAGGCGATGGCGCGGGCATACGAGGACGCCGAGTCGCGCGGACTTCCCTTTGGGCAGCGACTGCTCGCATCGCTCAAGGCGGGGCAAGCCGCGGGGGGCGACAGGCGCGGGCGGCAGGCGGCGGGGCTCCTGATCGTCAAGCCCGACGCAGGGTACGGCGGTGGCGATGATCGCTATGCCGATCTGCGGGTGGAGGATCACCCGGAGCCGATCCTGGAGCTGGAGCGCATCTACGGCATCTGGATGTCTCTCTTCCACCCCAACGATCACTTCCTGCCCGCTGGTTCGGAGCCGTTCGGCGCACCCACCGGCCCGCACATCTGTACTCTTCGCAACCGGCTCGCGCGCCTCGGCTTCGGCACCGCGTCAGAGGCGCGCTCCTGCGCGTTCGACGAGGAGGTCATCACCGCGCTGAAAGCATTCCAGCGCGCCCACGGGCTCCCCGAGCAGCCTCGGCTGACCCCCGAAGCCGCAGCCAAGCTCAATGAGCTTTCAAGGCTTTCCAGTTCAAGGTTCAAGGGGTCAGAGTCGTTGAAAGATTCAATCTCACGGGGGACTCGAGGGGTCAGGGTCGTTGAAAACGGGCATCCGGGCTCGCATCACGAGGGTGAGGCCGAGCTCGGTCGAGACGCTCCCGATCGGTCAGAGCCTTTGCGGGGCTTGAAAAGCATCTTTACCGCCGAGACGCGACACAGAAACCGCCGAGAGATCTTTAGTCGGGATTCCACTTACCATTCGTTGCCCCTGTCCAATTCTCTGCGGCTCTGCGGTCAATGCTGCTAACCCACATGCCAGTGTCTCAAGACGCGCCCATGATCTGGACAATGGGAATTCAACGACTCTGACCCCCTGCCTCCGGAGTGGGATTCAACGACTCTGACCCCCTGTCTCCGGAGTGGAATTCAACGACTCTGACCCCCTGACCCCTGACCCCTGACCCCCTGACCCCCCCTCGCGCACCTTGCGCCCAAAAAACGCGGAGAGACGAGAGCGGTCCACCGCCCGCACAAGCAGTGGCGTGATCGCGAGCGTAGCGGCTATGCGGAGCGGGCGAACGACCTTGGTGGTCAGATAGGCAGCCGTGAAGGCACCGACGTTCTGTGCGACGCCGCCTACATCCCACCCAAAGTGGATCGCGCCCCATGCGGCGAACAGGACGAAGAAGAACACCGCCAGGTAGACGACTACCGCCGCGGCACCATACTCGGCAAGAAAGTGTTTCAGCGTCTTTCGCACGATAGATCCTGACGGTGCATGCCCTGGGCGCTCCATTCCGCCCGAACCACTCTACTAGAATAATACGGAGAGAGCGCCCGCGACGGGACATCGGCGTGACGAGAGGCTGCTGCGAAGCTGTGGCCGACACCGGTTGGCTGGCCGGCGGCACGGGTGCTAACCTTCTTCATGCCACTCACTTTTCTCCTCCTCCTGCTGCTTGCCGAACCGGCGATGGCGGGCTCGGCCGGGGCGCCGGGGCCGGCGCTGGTCACTTCGGTCGATTCGCTGATGGCGCCCGGCGTCTCCCGCGCGCTGGCGCAGTACCGCGCCGCACAGCTCCGCGAGGTGCGCTACGAGTTGAACCTGGATCTCACCGCCAGAGACAGCGCCCGTGGCGAGGTGACCGTCCATTTTGACCGGCTTCGCGATGGCGATGTGATCCTGGACTTTCGGGGACCATGGCTTGGCGAGGTGCGAGCCAATGGGCGTGTGCTGCGAGACACCGAATGGAACGGCGCGCACCTGCGCGTGCCAGCGGCGTCGCTTCGAACCGGACGAAATGAGATCCGAGTCCGCTTCAGCGCCGCGATCGCGCCGTCGGGCGCCAGCATCATCCGCTTTAGCGACGCCACGGACGGCAATGACTACCTCTACACCCTGCTCGTCCCGGCGGATGCGAATCAGCTATTCCCCTGCTTCGATCAGCCTGATCTCAAGGCGCGACTCACACTCTCACTCACGACGCCGCCAAACTGGACCGCACTCTCCAATGGCGCGCTCGTAGGTGCAGACTCCAGCGCGCGCACTCGCACGCACCGGTTTGGCGCCACCGAGCCTATCAGTACGTATCTGATGGCATTCGCGGCTGGCCCATGGGCCGCCATCACGCCACACCGCGATGAGCGCTTTGGCCCGATCACCCTCTATGTGCGCGCGTCGCGGGCGGCCGAGGTGGAATCGGATTCCATAGTCGCGCTGAACCTGCGTGCATTGCGCTGGTTGGAGGAGTACTTCGACACACCGTATCCCTTCGGGAAGTTCGACATGCTGCTCGCGCCGGCATTTCCGTTCGGAGGCATGGAACACCCGGGGGCGATCTTCTACAACGAGGACCGGTTGATCTTTCGCGAGCGGCCGACGCTCAATCAGCTGCTCACTCGACAGGCTCTGATCTTTCACGAGGTTGCACACCAATGGTTCGGTGACCTGGTGACCATGGAGTGGTTTGATGATCTCTGGTTGAAGGAGGGATTCGCCACGTACATGGCCGCCAAGATGCAGGACGCCCTCGAGCCGACGTCCGATGCATGGAAGACATTCCACTTGCGCAACAAGCCTCCAGCCTACGCCGTGGATGCAACCGCCGGCACGACACCGGTGTGGCAGGAGTTGGAGAACCTCGATCAGGCGAAGAGTGCCTACGGTCCCATCGTGTACAACAAGGCTCCGTCGGTCCTCAAGCAGCTGGAGTACATGGTGGGAGAGGACGCCTTTCGGCTGGGTGTGCAGGACTTCCTTCGCCGCCACTCGTACGGAAACGCCACCTGGCGCGATCTCCTGGCAGCTATTGGTGGTACAGCGGGGCGCCCGCTGGACGAGTGGGGCGCGCGCTACATCCTGCAACCCGGCATGCCTGTTCTCGAGCAGCATGTCGAGCTGCGGAATGGCACCATCGAGCGCCTGACGCTGGTGCAGCGGCCGGCGCGCGAAACTGCCACGGTCTCCACCTGGCCGATGCGTACGCGCGTAATGCTATGGTACGCGGACAGGCTGCCGCTGGAACTGGCGGTGGAGCTGACGGATGGCGCCACGGAGATCGCCGAGGCGGCGGGTGCCGCCGCACCGTCGTTCATCTACGCAAATGCCGGCGATCACGCCTACGCCCTCGTCCTGCCCGACTCGCACTCAGTAGAGTGGTTGGAGGACAACGTCGGCGGCGTTCCCGACGCATTTCTCCGCGCGATGCTTTGGGGTTCGATGTGGGACCTGGTGCGCGAAGCACGCCTCGCCCCGTCGCGCTATATCGAGATGGCCCTGCGCGAGCTTCCCGCGGAGAGCGATGAACAGATCGCATCGATGATTCTGGGACGACTGGTGCGTGCCACTCGGGCGTATCTCGCGCCGGAACAGCGGCAGCAGGTTGTTGCCGCTGTTGAGACGACACTCCGGGCAGGATCGGAAGACGAGGCGCGGCCATACGGTCTTCGGAAGCCGCATCTGGACGCGCTGATCTCCGTCGCTGAGCGTGCTTCTACGCTGGTCGCCCTGGATTCGCTGCTCGATGCCACGCATGCGGCGGGCGAGCCGCTGCGGGGCCCGACCCGTTGGTCGGTGGTCACCATGCTCGTCGCTCGCGGCGCGGCGTCGGCGGAGCGGCGCCTGACCGATGAGATCGCCCGCGATACCACTCCGGATGGTCGACGTCGCGCCTTCGTCGCAAGAGCCGCGGTCCCTGCGCGTGCCGTGAAGGAGGAGTACTTCCAGCGGTACCTTGGTGACGAGGCGCTCAACGAAGATTGGGCGACAGCCAGCCTCGATGCATTCCATGCGCCGGGTCATCAGGGGCTGACGCTCGACTTCCTGCGGCCCGCACTCGACACGTTGCCATGGATCCAGCGCAACCGGCGCATCTTCTTCCTGGGATCCTGGCTCTCCTCTTTCATTGGAACGCGCGACGATGCCGATGGGCTTGCCATCGTCCGTCAGTTTCTGCGCGAGACCGGCGGCCACGCCGAAGACCTGAGGCTGAAGGTCCTCCAGGCCACCGACGAGCTGGAGCGAACGGTGTCCATCCGTCGTGCGTTCGGCGGCAAAGCCATGTCTCCCGTGGATTGAGGGGATACTCCCCCCGGCCGAAGGAGTGGCGATTCACCGACCGATGTAGCGTGCAGCCACGCTCGGGCTCGGGCGGCGCCGGCACCGCGACCCAGCCGGAATGCAACTTGCCAGTTCCAGCGGCGCCCCGGTTCGAGAGGGAGTCATGACGCGAGCGGTTACCGCACTGTTGGCGCTCCTTCTGATCTGCGCGCTGGCCGGACCTGCGCGTGCACAGGAGACGCTCGATCGGGCGCCGCAGCTTGCGGGCGGCTGGATCGGGGTACCGGGAGCGCTGGAGGTTCACCTGCGGCAACTCATATGGCGGCCGGAGGGCGAGCGTGCCTCGCTCGTCAGTACCTCCAACCTTTCCCTCGGATTCGCGGCGCACAGACGATTTCTCGTCGGAACCACCGTGGCGGTGCAATCGTCAACCGTTCCCGGTTCGCCCACGGAGTGGGAGATCTTCACTCGCGCTCGCCTGCTGGATGAGCAGCGCGGTTCGCCATTCGATGCTTCGATAGCACTCGCTCACAATGGTGCCGCAGGCGGCGTGGATGGTGAGCTCTCTCTGGCGAGGTGGATTGGGAGGATACGCATCCTGGGATCGGCTCGCGCATTCAGCGACGCCTTCGATCAGGGCCGCTCCCGTAGCGCTCTGGGCGGCGGACTGGTCGTGCATCCCGCAGAGGGAACGATCCCGATCGGCATTACCGGCGACCTGATCACGCTCACCGATCGGAATTCCGGTGAGCGGATGGCGTGGAGCGCCGGTATGAACCTCGGCATCGCACATACCAATCACACCATCGCGCTGTTCGCTACGAACGGCACGAGCGGCACCCTCCAGGGTACTTCGCTCGGAACGGCGCGAACCCGATACGGCGTCGAGTTTACCGTGCCGATGGCGATCGGGCGCCTTTTTGGATGGTATCCGTCGCGCGAGCACGCCATGGAGGCGGTGACCGAGGACGCACCGGCAGAGCCGGCTTTCCGTGCCGAGATGCGGCGTTACCTTTTTGGCCCCCGGGCGATCGAGATCAGGACGGGGGAAACGGTGGAGTGGACCAATCGCGACGACGTCGCGCATACGGTGAACGCGGAGGATGGAACTTGGCGCTCGGGTGCCGTCGCACCGGGGGAAGGCTGGCGCGCAACGTTCGATCAGCCGGGACAGTACGTCTTTTACTGCGGACCGCATCCTTACATGCGTGGCGTAGTCGTCGTTCGCTAGCCGCGCGATGACTCACGACGCGGTGATCGTGGGCTCCGGGCCGAATGGCATGGCGGCGGCCATCACGATGGCGAGGGCCGGTCGCTCGGTTCTCATGCTCGAGGGGGCTGATGCCATCGGTGGCGGGATGCGCTCCCTGGAGCTGACCCTTCCAGGCTACGTGCACGACGCCTTCTCGGCGGTGCATCCGCTCGGCATCAGTTCCCCCTTCTTTGCTTCGCTGCCGCTACGCGAACATGGGCTGGAGTGGGTACACGCGCCCGCTCCGCTCGCCCATCCGTTCGATCAGGGCCCGCCGGCCTTGCTCGAACATGACATTGCTGCCACGGCCAGGTCCGTAGGTGAGGACCCGGACGCCTATCGCAAATGGATGGAGCCACTGGTGGAGCGGTGGCCGGAGCTCCTGCCGGACATGCTTGGTCCGCTGCACTGGCCCGATCACCCGGTGCTGCTTGCGAGATTCGGGCTGAAGGCGCTGCGCTCGGCTGAGGGCTTCAGTCGAAAGATGTTTCGGGGCGAGGCGGCACGGGCATTGTTCGGCGGAATAGCGGCGCACGCAACGATCCCGCTGGACAAGGTAGCGACCGCTTCTTTCGGGCTCGTGCTGCAGATCGCCGCGCACGCTTCGGGATGGCCCCTGGCGCGCGGCGGCTCACAGCGAATAGCCGATGCTCTCGCTTCCTACCTGCGCTCGATCGGAGGGGAGATCCACACGGATCGTCGAGTTCAGTCGCTCGATGAGCTACCCGCGTCGCGCGCCGTCTTCCTGGATGTGACGGCGAGGCAGTTCTTGCGCCTTGGCGGTGATCGTCTCCCTGCTCGCTATCGCCGCTCGCTTGAGCGCTACACGTATGGTATGGGCGTATTCAAGGTTGACTGGGCACTCGAAGCGCCAATCCCCTGGCGGTCTCCCGAGGTCGCGCGCAGCGCCACCGTGCACCTTTGCGGCTCCCTGGAGGAGCTGGCCGACGCCGAGCGTCGCATCTGGGAGGGTGAGCATCTGGAGCGCCCGTACGTTCTGGTCGCGCAGCCGTCACTGTTCGATCCCACTCGGGCACCCGCAGGCAAGCACGTTGGCTGGGCATACTGTCATGTGCCGCACGGATCGACACGCGACATGACCGACGCCGTGGAGCGGCAGATGGAGCGGTTCGCGCCGGGATTCCGCGACGTCATCAGTGAGCGCCACACGATGAACACCGTGGAGCTCGAGGCGCGGAATCCCAATCTCGTAGGCGGCGACATCAACGGAGGTGCGGCTCTGCTCAGTCAGTTGTTCTTCCGGCCGGTGGCCAGCCTCGACCCGTATCGCACCCCGCTGCGCGGAGTGTTCCTGTGCTCCGCATCCACTCCACCGGGCGGCGGTGTGCATGGCATCTGTGGTTGGCGCGCCGCGCTCTCCGCGCTGCGCGCCGGATACTGATTCCCAGGCTCGGCAACTTGGATCGCGCCTGCGGCGCTCGCGGCGCTCGCAGCGCTCGCAGCATTCGTTGCGCTCGTTGCATTCGTTGCGCTGCTGCCGCGATGCGTGCTGCGGTCCTGCGCAAGCGGCGGCGACTAGCTGTCGTCGTCCCCGTTGGTCCTGCGCGTGAGCCAGGCAACACCGCCCGCGATCCCTGCCGCCGCCAGCCCGAGCGCGCGTCGATGCTTGTTCGCCCAGAGCAGCAGGCTTCGCGGCTGAGCGCGATCGTCGAAGACGCCGTGCGCACCGTGGTCGCCGGGCAGTGGATCCCAGAGATTGTGCGGCCGCTCCTCGTACGGTTCGTCCAGCTGTTGTCCTTCGTAGGCTTCGGTCGCGAGTCGTCTGTCGAGATACCACGGGACTGTCCTTGCCCCCACGATGGTCTTCACCGTTGGCCAGGCAACCCACATCTCGCGACGATCGTGCTCCATGGCGAAGATGATCGCGTCGGCCGCCACTTCGGGCTGAAAGATCGGTGGAACCGGCTGGCTCTTCTTGGCGAGGCGGCTCTTCACCCAGCGGAATTGCGGAGTGTTGATGGCCGGGAGGTGTACCGACGTCACGCGAACGTTGCTGCCGTCATGCAGCAGCTCGCTGCGGAGGGAGTCGTTGAAGCCCTCGATAGCGTGCTTGGCGGCGCAGTAGGCTGACTGAAGGGGGATGCCGCGATACGCGAGTGCCGAACCTACCTGAATGATCACACCTTCGTCACGGGGCACCATTCGCTTGAGCGCCGAGAGCGTGCCGTGGACATAGCCGAGATAGGTCACCTCGGTAACGCGCCGGAACTCCGCGGCCGTCATCTCGGCTACCGGGGAGAAGACGGAAACCATGGCATTGTTGATCCATACATCGATGGCCCCGAACGTCTCCTCAACAGTTGCGGCGGCGGCTTCAACCGCCTCAGCATCGGCGACATCGGCGCTCAGCACGAGAGCCTCACCGCCCAGTTGCTCCACTTCCGCCTTGGCCGCTTCCAACCCATCCCGCCCCCGCGCGAGCAGTCCGACTGCCGCGCCGCGCTTGCCAAGCTCGCGAACGGTTGCTCGGCCGACACCCGCCGACGCACCGGTAACGACCACCACCCTCTTTCGCTTCATCCTGTCCTCCACGGCTCAGCGTCATGAGCTATCAGCGGCAACCCCGTGCGTTCATCACGCCGGCGCTCGAGCGTGCCGTCAAGCTCGGTTACCATGATCTCCAGCGTAGGTCGTACGTGTGCCTCGACCAGATGGCCGCCAAGCGCAGTGCCATCGCGCTTGCCAAGCACCACATGAGCATGCACCAGGGGCTCGCCGTCATGCCTTCCCATGTTCCCCACCAGAGAGAGCACCTCCACCTGTTCGCCAACCTCGATCCTGTCGTACTCGTTGCGGGAAAGGTCGAAGAAGGCGAGCACCGCATCGCTGAACGCACCGAGGCCCGCGAACGACGCCGCGCGGATGCGCAGGTCGCGCGCAAAACGCTGTAGCCCGCTCGACACCTCATCGCCGGGATCGAACACGACAAGGTGTGTGCGCACACCGGTGCGCTGGAGAATCCGGCTTTTCATTCGTCTCGCTCGGGTGCTCGTCGCCGCGCCAGGAGCCCGGCCGCCGCACGCGCGACGACGCGCCACTCCACAAGCGGAATCAACCGGCGCAGGGACCATACCAGGGTGACGGCGCCAATGCGGGACCCGGGCTCTTGCTGGCGCTGAGCACGGGCGACGACCGCGAGTGCCACCGTGCCGGTCAGCACGCATGTTGCAGACAGCACCTCCCTGCGGGGACTCCGCTCTCACCCTCCGGCCCACCTCATGTGTGCCGGCTGGCTCACGAGCGTGCCGACTGGTGCGCGGAAAGAAACGCGAATGACCGACATCGAATCGCATGATGTGGACGGCAACGATCGCGAGCCGGCACCATCGGGCGCGCCTCCATCTCCGAAACGGCGACGCTTCCTGTCGCGCTTGAGCATGGGGCTCGGCGCACTGGCCGCGGCCGTGGCGGGGCTGCCCGCCCTCGGCTTCCTCTTCTCACCTGTGCGTCGCGATGAACCGGACGTGTGGCGCGCCGTCGGCCGGCTGGAGGAGTTTCCCGTCGGCTCCACGGTGAGGGTGACCTACGTAGATCCAGAGCCCCTCCCCTGGGCAGGCTATGCCAATCGTAGCGCAGCCTGGCTGCGGCGTGAGAGCGATGAGTCGTTCGTCGCCTTCTCCGTTTACTGCACTCACACCGGATGTCCCGTTCGTTGGGTGGCCGGCGCGCAGATGTTCATGTGCCCATGTCATGGTGGCAGCTTCTCGCGCGATGGCAACGTCGCCGCGGGTCCGCCACCGCGTCCCCTCGAGCGGTTGGCAGTACGTGTCCGAGACGGACAGGTGGAAGTACGACCCATTGGCATTCCGCTGACCGAGGGATGAGGCCGCTCTCGCGACTGGGCGGCTTCTTCATGGACCGCCTGGGTCTGCATCGGATCGTCCAGTTCGTCGCCCGACATCCGGTTCCGCCGGAAACGGCATCACGCCGTGGCTGGTATTACGTACTCGGCGTGTCCACGCTTGCCGCGTTTCTGCTCCAGGTCGTCACCGGTGTCGTCCTCGCGACCAAGTACATCCCTTCGCCCGCCCACGCCTACGAGAGCCTGCTGTTCATTACCCGCGAGGTCTGGCTGGGCTGGCTGCTCAGGTCCATGCACTATGTTGGCGCGTCGGCGATGGTAGTGCTGCTCGGCGCTCACATGGTCCGCGTGTTTCTTACCGGCTCATACAAGTTTCCGCGTGAGATGAACTGGGTGCTGGGCGTGCTGCTGCTCGTCCTCACCATGGCAATGGCGATCACCGGGCAGCTGCTGCGATGGGATCAGGACGGGATATGGACGGTCGCCGTAGCGGCGCTGTTCGTGGATCGGGTACCACTCATCGGCGGGTATCTCGGACAGTTCGTGCTGGCCGGCGACACAGTGGGCGGAGCCACGCTGAGCCGCTTCTTCATCTTGCACGTCCTGATCCTGCCGCTGATGCTGATTGGTACCATCGCCGTGCACATCTACCTGGTGCTGCATCACGGCATCTCGGAACCGCCGCGACCCGGACATCCAGTGGATCGCGCCAACTACCGCCAGTGGTACAGGCGGCACACGGAAGTGAGCGGTTATCGCTATTGGCCGGACTCAGCATGGCGAGAGGTGGTGGCAGGCGCCTGCGTCGTGGTCCTGGTGGTCGTCATCGCGGCGATCGTGGGGCCGAAAGGGCCGGGTGATCCTCCTGATCCGACAATTCTCGCCGCCGATCCGCGCCCCGACTGGTACCTGCGCTGGTACTACGCCCTGCTGTGGGTAAAACCGCGCGGCTACGAAGCGTTCGTGATGGTTTATCTCCCGCTCCTCATCGGATTGGGGCTCATCGCGCTGCCGTTCGTGTCGCGGCTGGGCGAGCGAAGCCCCCGGCGTCGACCACTGGCCATCCTCCTGGTCCTGGTCACCGTCACAGCGCTGGGCGTGCTCACCGAGCTGGGGCTGCGCGCGCCGTGGGTGATGGCGTTCGACACCGAACCACTGACGCAACACGAAGCGCAACTCGAGCCGGGTCCGGCACTGGCCGGGGCGCAAATCTTCCACGCACGTGGCTGCCAGTATTGTCACGCCGTCTCCGGAAAGGGCGGCGAATACGGACCCGACCTCACCGATGTCACGCGACGACTCCCTCCCGAGTTCATCGTGGAACGGACGCTTCGGGGCATCGGTAACATGCCGGCTTACCGGAACATCCTGTCCGCCGAGGAGATGAACCTGATCATCACCTTCCTCCAGAGCCAGGAGCAGCGTCGATGATGCCGGCTCGTCCTGCGATCGGCTGTGCGCTCGGCGCGATGCTCCTTGCCGGCTGCGAGGGACAACAGCGCATCCTCGACACGCGCAGCGCGGAAGCTGCGCGCATTGCGGACCTCTGGTGGGTGATGCTGGCAATCGCTGTAGCCGTATGCGTGCTCGTGACCGTCGTGCTGGGGATCGGATCGTGGCGGGCGATACGACGGCAGCGTGGCAAGCCAGCCGGTGAGATATCGGGGACGATGCTGGTGGCCGCCGGCGGTGTGGCGCTTCCCGTGCTGGTGCTGTTCCCGCTGCTCGTCCTCAACTATCGCGTCGGCACGGATGTTCTTCCGCCCGTGCACTGGGCCGAAGAAGCACTGCACGTGGAGGTGATCGGTCACAAGTTTTGGTGGGAGGTGCGCTACCCCGACCTCGGCATCGTGACGGCGAACGAGATCCGCGTTCCGGCGGGGCAGCGGGTGCGCGTGGATCTCATGTCACCGGATGTCATCCACTCCTTCTGGGTGCCGCAGCTGCACGGCAAGCTGGACATGATCCCGGGGCGGAGAAACACGCTCTGGTTGCGCGCGGACGAGCCTGGGATCTTCCGCGGGCAGTGCGCCGAATTCTGCGGAACCGCGCACGCACTGATGGCTTTCTGGCTGGAGGCCTTACCGGCCGCTGATTTCGATCAGTGGGTGGCGCAATCCGTCGTGCCGCCGGTGGAGCCGCCTGGCGAAAGCATCGCCCTGGGACGTGTCGTATTCGTCAACGCCGACTGCCATCAGTGCCACGCCACGCGCGGCATGCCGCTCGATCCGCGCGCTGGACAGCCAGGACCTGACCTCACTGACTTCGCCAGCCGCCGTTTCATCGGCGCGGCCACAGTCGAGAACAATCGCGCCAATCTCGCAGCCTGGATCATCGATCCAGGCCAGCTCAAGCCCGGCGTGCGCATGCCGGCCACACCGAACCTCGAGGACGCGGAGCTCCAGGCGCTGCTCGACTACCTGGAGAGTCTCCGTTGAACGCGGACAGGGTGTTCCCGGGAGGCGCCACGCTTTCCGAGAAGGAGCAGGCGAAGCTGGAACGCACATGGGCCCCGCCTCCAGGGTTCGCGGGGTGGCTGAGCCAGGTGAACCACCGCGCTATCGGCAAACGGTACATAACGACGGCGTTCATCTTCTTCCTGATCGCCGGTATAGACGCGCTGCGCATTCGAATGCAGCTCGCCGGCCCCATGGGCACGGTGCTCGGTGCCGACGCGTACAACGCAGCGTTCACGATGCACGGCACCACAATGATGTTTCTTTTCGCGATCCCGATGATGGAAGGGATCGGGATCTACTTCGCGCCACTGATGGTCGGGGCGCGCGACATGGCACTGCCGCGGTTGAACGCCTTTGGCTACTGGGTCTACCTGATCGCGGGGGTCACGCTGTACGCGGCGTATTTCCTCGGCATCCCGCCCAGAAGCGGTTGGTTCGCCTATCCTCCGCTCACCCGGCGCGAGTTCAATCCCGATCCCGGAATGGACATCTGGGCTACGATGATCACCTTCATCGAGGTCGCTGCGCTCGTCGCCGCCATCGAGCTCATTGTCACCATCCTCAAACAGCGGGCACCCGGAATGTCCCTCAACCGGATGCCGATCTTCTGCTGGGCGATACTGATCACGTCCTTCATGATAGTCTTCGCCATGCCGCCGCTGATGGTGGGAAGCGTGATGCAGGCGGTAGACCGTGCTTTCGGCGCGCACTTCTTCAACCCGCTGGACGGCGGCGACGCGGTGCTCTGGCAGCACATCTTCTGGTTCTTCGGCCACCCCGACGTCTACATCATCATGCTTCCGGCCTTCGGGATCCTCAGCGCGGTGGTCGTGGCAGCGGCACGGCGGCCGATGGTCGGGCACACCGCGGTAGTCCTGTCCATTGTGGCGACGGGTATCCTGAGCTTCGGGCTCTGGGTCCACCACATGTTCGCCACCGGTCTGCCACTGCTCGGCATGAGCTTTTTCACCGCCGCCAGCATGATGATCGCCATTCCTAACGGCGTGCAGGTGTTCGCCTGGGTGGCCACGATCTGGAACGGTCGAGTGGTGGTGACGACGGCGTTCATCTTTGCCGTGGGTGCCATCTTCACCTTCGTGCTGGGCGGCGTCACCGGCGTCATGCTGGCGTCGGTACCGTTCGATCTTCAGGTGCACGACACGTTCTTCGTCGTCGCGCATTTTCATTACGTGCTGTTCGGCGGCGCCGTCTTCCCGCTGTTCGCTGGCTTCTATCACTGGTTCCCCAAGATCACGGGGCGGAGGCTGGGAGAAACGCTCGGCAAGTGGAATGCGCTGCTGCTCCTCGTCGGCTTCCATCTGACCTTCTTCCCGCAGCACCAACTCGGCTTCATGGGAATGCCGCGTCGTGTCTTCACCTACCTGGAGGAGCTGGGCTGGGGAGACCTCAACATGCTCTCCACCGTCGGAGCTTTCATAATTGCAGCCGGTGTGCTGGTCTTCCTCATCAACGTGGGAATCAGCCTGCTGTCCGGGAAGCCGGCGGGCAATGATCCATGGGGGGCCGACTCACTGGAGTGGGCGACGTCGTCGCCGCCACCACAGTACAACTTCTCCGTCATCCCGACGGTCGCGAGCCGCCATCCGCTCTGGTACGCCGAGCAGCAGGCGCCACCGACGGTTGTGGAGCTGCGCAGCGATCAACGGGAGACACTCGCCTCGCACCTGGTGGATGCGACGCCGGAATCGAGGCTCGTACTTCCCGGGCCAACGCTCGTGCCGATGTTCAGCGCCTTCGCCGTCGCCTTCACGTTCATCGGGCTGGTGCTCAATCCATGGCTCGTGGTGCTCGGTGCGCTGTTCACCTTCGCCGCCATCGTGGCGTGGAACTGGCCCCGCGACTGGCAGCTTGCCATGCACGATGATCCTGCCGAGCAGGAGGAGACGCAGCAGGAGGAGACGCAGCGGGAGGAAGGCGCGTGACCGCGCCAGTGCGAGTCCCGTATCAGCGACTGCCGGTGCTGCTGACCGGTGCGCGAGCGCCACTCTGGTGGGCGATGCTGCTGCTGATCACCATCGAGACGATGGTCTTCGCGACGTTCATCAGCTCGTATCTCTTCCTTCGCTTCACGGCACCGGCATGGCCGCCCGGTGAGATCGAACCACCCGACCTGACGCTGCCGGTGGTGAACAGCCTGATCCTTCTCGCCAGCAGCGCAGCGGTCTTCTGGGCGGATCGTGGCATCAAGAAGGGCGACCAGAGACGTCTCAAGATCGGCATGGGTGCCGGCATCTTCCTGGGGCTGGTTTTCCTGGTGCTGAAGGTGGTGGAGTACCGTGACGTGGACTACTACTGGAATACGCATGCCTACGGTTCGATCATCTGGGCCATCATCATCTTCCATTCGACACATGTTGGCGCGGTGGTCGCGAAGGGCTGCGTGATGGAGCTCCTCGCCTTTCGCGGGTACTTCACCGAAAAGCGCCACCTGGGGATCGACATCAATGGGATCTACTGGCATTTCGTGGCGCTCATCTGGATCCCGCTGTTCATCACGATCTACCTCGTCCCGCGCTGGTGACCGGGATGGCGACGCGCGAGACGGCGGCCACTTCCGCTCAGTTGGCTCGAGGCATGGGATTGGCGCAACTGTTCCTGGGTATCGTCGGGCCCCCCGCTGTCTGGGCGCTGCGCATTGGCGCCGCCTACATCCTGGTACCCTACGCCTGCTGGTCCGAGCAGCGGTGGCTGGTGCACCTGCCGTCGGTCATCGCGATTCTGGCCGTGGCGGCGATCACCTTTCACGCCTGGCGCCTCTGGCGTCGTGCCGGCGGACCCGCGAGCACGGAGCTCGATGGCGTTCTCGCCCGCAGCCGCTTCATGACATTGTTCGGCATGATGAACGGCGCCTTCTGGATCCTTGTGATGGCCGCCGAGGAGCTGGCGAGCCTGTTCATAGATCCGTGCCTGACGGCGGGACACCCGCTGAGATGGCTCGGTAACTGAGAAGGGCAGGCGGGCCGCGCAAGGCCACGCCCAACAAGCGTGTGGCGACGAGTCGGCTGTCAGGCTCCCGCTACCGCCTGCCGCCGTCGTGCCATGACGAGCTGATCGACCCACTGCTCTACCCGATGCGCCCGCTCGTCGGAGAGCTCCACCGACATCGTCTGTACGTCGGCGGGCGCACCATCGCCGTACCGCCGTGCCACCTCTTCCACCACCGTGGTCCATGTGCGCTCCTGGAGCCGGTGTCCCACTGCCGCCATCCCCAACTCATCCAGCAGCTGCGAGGCCCGAGCGAACGATTGAACCTCGAAGCGTATCCCCTCGTCATGCTCGCGAAGCTGGAAGCGGATCACACCGGCGAGGTGATGGCCCTCCACCGTCACGCAGGTGATCTTGCGCTCCCGCACCTCCAGCACGCGCACTTGTATGTGCCCCCGAACCGGAATGCGCATTGTGAGCGTCGCGCCTTCCTCTACTGCCGTGGGCGCGCCCGGTTCGGCGCCAACGTCTAGCAGCTCGCGAGGAAACAGAGTGGAGAAATCCTCGCGCAACAGCTCGAACAGCTCGTCTGCGGACACTCTCGCGTTCGTGACGTCCGTCCAGTAGCGCTGGTGGAGCATCGGACCCACCCCCTCGCGAGGAAGCCGCTCAGGCAGAGCGTCGGCGAGACGTTCCAGTGCCGTGGTGAGAGGAGTGGGTGTGATGCCGAATACCTCCGTAAGCGCGTTCGGTCGCCCTGCCACGATGACGTTCTCCTCGATGAGCATCTTGATCTGCTCCACGTTCACCGGAAGTGGCACGCCGGCCAGCTTTGCCAGCTCGGTCCCGGCGAGCGCCACCCATTCGGGCACAGGGATGCGCTGCGGGTGCCGATCGGTGATGCGCTCGATCTCGTCGAGCACCTCCGTCAACGTCACGCGTTCCGTGCCGGCGAGCTCCAGCACCTTCCTCTGCGGCGAGTTACCGTCCGCTGCACCTTCCAGCGCCATCACCAGCGCGTCCGCCAGATCCTCCGCCCACACCGGCTGGAAGACACGTTCCCCACCTACGACCGGAACCGCGGGAAGGGAGCGCACCCATTGGAACAGCAGCGAGATGACGTCGTCACCGGGTCCGTATACGTTCCCTGACCGGCAGATGATCCACTCGCCGGAGAACTCCTGTGCCGCCTGCTCGCTCGCTCTTTTGGAGCGATGGTAGTCGGAGCTGCCGCGATCGGCACCCAGCGATGAGACATGAACGAGACGGCTTGCGCCCGCGCGCTCGGCCTCACGCACGATCCGGCGCGTTCCCTCCACATTAATGTTGTCGAAGGTGAGGTCCGGCGGCTGCTCCTCGATGATGCCGGTGATGTGCAGTACAGCGTCGCAACCTTCGGCTGCCCCCTCCACTTCCTCCGCTGAAGCGACACTCCCCTCGTGCGCCTCGACGCCCTCGGGCCAGAGGCAGCGGTCTCGTTCGGCATGACGTGACAGGAGGCGCACAGTGTGCCCGCCTCGTGTCAGTCGGTCGATCACCGGTCGCCCTATTACTCCTGTACCGCCCGTGACGAGAACGTGCATCCGTTCAACCGGCGGACCAGAATCGCGCCAGCACGTACCTCCAGGCGCTTACGTACATGGAGCGAACCTCGCCCGCTCGTTTGGCCAACCGTTCCCATCCGCTGTGGGTGAGCTGGATCTCCGTTCCGCCATTAACCGCGCTGAAAACGACGGCGAGGTCCTGCGCGGTTTCCGGAGCCCGTCCGGGATGCCAGCTCATCGAGAGGCGATTCGGCGCCGTCCACTGAGTCACCGTCCCCCACACACGCTCGCTGCCATCTCGCCCGCGCTCGAGCACGCGGCCTCCTACATGACCCTCGATCTCGGCGCTCAATGCCTCACCCATCGCGACCGCATGTGTGGCCAGCGGCCACCACTTGCCGATGGCGGCGAAGCGGCGGAACGCCTCGTCCGGCGAAACCGGCACCACCAGTAGCTTCTGCACCGGCGCGTAATGTACGTGTTCCTGAGGATGTAACCGACCATGCGTATTCTCCGGCGTGCTGGAGGCCCTTACCGATTCCCCCTGCGGGAGCCCGTCACGTTTCGCGCCGCAGCTGTCATGGCAGTGGGGAATCTCGTCACTGTGGCTGATTCGGTGTTGCGGGCGCCTCACGGGGGCCGCGCATCGTGCCGGCAGATCGCTACCTGGTCCCGCGACCAATCGCCGCTCCCCCACCAGAAGGCGGAGCCGGCGTGTTACGCCTGATTACTGATTGAGAAGGGCGGGGCCTTGACGGACCCGTGGCAGTGCGGAATATTCAGCAATCGGTGCGGAAAATTCAGCACCCCGATCCAGGATCCAAGCCGAACCGCGCACGTGGAGACGCACGCATGCCCAACGCCACGGCCCACACGCTCAGCCGTCGCGAGCGTCAGATCATGGACATCGTGTATCGGCGCGGGCGCGCATCCGCCGCCGAAGTGATGGGTGATCTGCCCGATCCACCCAGCTATTCCGCCGTGCGTTCGGCTCTGCGGCTGCTCGAGGACAAGGGAGAGCTGCGGCACGAGATGGATGGCACCCGCTACATCTACCTGCCTACCACGCCCCGCGAGAGCGCGCGTAAGAAGGCGCTCGGACACCTCGTGCGCACGTTCTTCAATGGGAGCGCTGAACAGGTCGTCAACTCGCTGGTGGAGGACTCCGGACTGACGCGCCAGGAGCTGGACCGGTTGGCACGTCTCATTTCCGCTGCGCGCAAGGAGGAAAGGAGATGAGCCAGACTTTGATGCTCGACATGCTGTCGCTCCTGGTGAGCGCCTCGGTGAAGGGTTCGATCATTCTGGTGCTCGCGCTGGTGGCGCTTCGCCTGATGCGCCGTACCTCGGCGGCGGCCCGTCACGCTGTTCTGGCTGCGGCGCTGGCGACTTTCCTCCTGCTTCCAGCAGTACAAGCGGTTGCGCCAAGCTGGACGCTCGCCGTCCTTCCAGCCGCTCCTGCCGAGATTTCAGCACTTTCGCAGCGCATGACTCCCTCACTGGCGCCGAGGGGCGAGCCGTTTACGGCGCCGCTGGAATCCTCCGGCGACCAGGTGCTCCGCTCGACAGCGCATCCAGATGTCGCGAGTCACGATGCCGCCAGCCAGCCATTCGGCGTGGTCCTGGACTGGCGGCAGGTGATTGTGGCGCTGTGGTTGCTCGGTGCCGCATGCATCGTGCTTCGTCTGCTCGCGGGCGTGGCCGGCGTGTGGCTGCTCGAGCGACGCGCTACCATGGTCACCGACGGCGTGTGGCTGCATACCGCTCATGCTCTGGCGCAGCGTCTCGGACTGGCGCGCGGTGTGACGCTGCTCAGCGGCGATCGCGGCTCCGTCCCGCTCACCTGGGGTGTACTCCAGCCGGTCGTCTGGCTGCCCTCGGGGGCTGCTGAGTGGGACGTTGAGCGGCGAACGGTCGTGCTCGCGCACGAGCTTGCGCACGTGAAGCGGCGCGACGCGATCACACAGTGGGCAGCCAATCTCTCCATCGCGCTGCACTGGTTCAATCCGCTCGTCTGGGTGGTGGTGCGCCGCCTGCGCGTTGAGCGCGAGCGGGCCTGTGACGATGCCGTGCTCACACTCGGCACGCAGCCCGCCGTGTACGCCGAGCATCTGCTCGATATCGTCCGCGCCATCGGGGGTCGCGGCGATGGCGATGGCACGTCGCACACAGTTCGAGGGTCGTCTGCTGGCCATCCTCGATGGCGCGGCGCCGCGCACGGGTCCAGGTGCGACGCGCATGGTGGCGATCGCTGCTGTCGCCATTCTGCTCGCGCTTCCACTGGCCGGCATGACGCCGGTGCACCGCGGGGAGTCGCGCGCACCCGCCGACATTCCGGGACAATACTCCGAGCAGGGCGGTTATCCCTCTGCTGCCGTCAGCGACGGCGCGCCAGCGCCCGCTGAACTGCCGCCCAGTAAAATCTCCGGTGGTCCGGAGATGCTGAGTGGCCGCGAAGAGCTTCGCGGATTCTCGACGCTCATCACACCAAGCGACCGTACGCGCGCGGCGGTAGGATCGCTGCTTGCCGGTGAGAATGACGGCGACCGGTTCCTGGAACGGGCCGCAACTTCAGGCGATTCGATCACACTTCTGGAGATCATTGCGGCTGCCGCGGAGATCTCCTCGTCAGTAGAGAGGGCGCGCGTTCTCACGCACGTGGCGCAGGTCGGCACGCTGGAACCAACGGTCATCGCGGCTCTTCTTGCCGCGACGGAATCGATGTCATCGAGCGTGGAAAAGGTTCGCGTCATCCGCGCGCTTATCGACGGTCATCCTGATGCTGCCCGCACCTCGGGCCCCGAGCTGATTCGCGCGATCGAGTCTATAGCCTCCTCGGTTGAACGCGCGAATCTGCTGCAGCCCGTGCTGGAGCGTCAGGTGCACGACTCGCACGTTCTCACGCTAGCGTTAGCGGCGGCCGCCACCGTTCCCTCCACAGTGGAGCGGACTCGCCTGATCCGGACGGTATTGCGCAAACAGCCGGCAGCGCTCAGCGCGGCCGCGCCGGTGTTCTTTGCACTCATCGATTCGATCAACTCTTCCGTCGAGCGAGCGAGTCTTCTGGTGGAAGTCGTGCAGCGTCCGAACGTCTCCGACGCCGTGCTGGTGCGCGCTCTGGAATCGGCGCAGGGGATCGCCTCCGGCGTCGAGAAGCTTCGCGTGCTGCTCGCCACGGCCCGTGTGCGAACGCTGACCGGGGAAGCGCGTTCGGCTTACATCCGTGCAGCGAGAACCATCTCGCCGGGGAATGGTCGGGCCCAGGCGCTCTCCGCTATTCTTCCCGGTGACGCTGACTCGGGGAGCGCTGCGCCTCCGCGCTCTAGTCGAGATTCGCAGCGCGGCTCATCGAGTGTCTACGTCGTCAGTGACACGACGGCTGGCGTTGCGCGACATGTGCGCGTCACGTGGCTGGATGTCGACCTGCGAGCCGGCGGGATCGTCGCTGCCGGAAGATGGGGGAGCGTCAATGCCGAGGAGCGGAGCGGTCCGGCGGATGGCTCCGGGCCGATGGTGACGCGGCGCATGCTCGTGAGCGTCAACTCGACCGGCGAGGTCGTCTATGACTACTGCGTGGACGACGAGTCGCGGCCGATCGACCAGCAGACACGAGCGTGGTTCCGCAGACTCATGGAGGAGGCTCGCGAGCGGACTCTCGCTGTCGCGCACGCGTCGCGCTGAAGAAGAGGAACGGCGCGGTAGCGCCTTTCTTCGGTAACAGAGTGCGGAAATTTCCGCATCGTGACTGACGATCAATCGCTGCCCGGTGCCCACCGGACGGCCTGGAGGGAGTCATGGGGAAAGCGAACGTGGGTAGCTGCAGAGGGGCGGCGGTTGCAGCGATGGCCGTCGTGGTGCTCCTTTCGACAGGCATGGCTCCATTGCTGGCGCAGCATCGGTCGCAGTGGAAGCACGTTCACGACGACCGAGAGCTGACCGTGACCATGCAGGGAGAGATCGAGCTCAGCGACGACGAGCGCGCCGTCACCCGTCTCTCGCCCGGTGGCAGGCTTCAGGTGGAGGAGTCGCGACGCGGCGAACCTTCGCGCATGGTGATCGTATCGGCCCCGACGTCGGACGCACTGGAGCATGTCTACATCGTGAATGGACGTGCGCGAAGCTGGGATCATGATGGCCGCGCCTGGTTTGCGCGGCTTCTTCCCGAGATCGCGCGTGAGAGCAGCCTGGGTGCCGAGCATCGCGTCCGTCGCATTCACGCATCGCGGGGTGCCCCGGGCGTCCTCGACGAAATCGAGCGCATCAGGTCCAGCAGCTCAAAGCGCACTCACCTGACCGAGCTCTTTCGTCTTGGGCCGCTGTCACCGGGCGAAGCTGAGCGCGCACTAGGCGTAGTGGCTGGAGTGTCATCCAGCAGCGAGCGAGCCAAGCTCGCGATTCTTCTCGCCGGCCAGCTCGAGCTGCGCCAGCAGCGAGTGCGGGCGGCCTTCTTCGATGCCGTGGACGGGATCTCCTCCAGCTCCGAGAAGCGGCGCGTGCTCGTGCACGTACTTCGGAATCATGGCAGTGATGTCGGCGTCGTGCGCAGCGCCATACGGTCGGCGCGCCAGATCTCGTCCAGCTCCGAGAAGGCGGCCGTCCTGCTGGAAGTACCGTTGATGCATCTCCGGGACTCCGCTACTGTTCGAACCTATCGCGACACGCTCGATACAATCAGCTCGGGCAGCGAGCGTGAGCGCGCCATGACCCACCTCCTGGCGGCGCAGGGCTGACGATGTTGCGAATCATGATACTCGCGCTCCTGTCGCTGGCGCTGGCCGTGCAGGTGGCGAGCGCCCAGGAAGCGGGAGCGCGACGCGAGAGCCGCGCCGTTCGCATCGTGGGTGCCGCGCCGGTGGTGGATGGGTGGCTGGATGATCCCGCCTGGCAGAACGCGCCGCCGGCGACGGAGTTCAGGCAGCGCCGCCCGCGCGAAGGAGAACCGGCCAGCGAACGCACCGAAGTCCGTTTTCTCTACGACGATCACGCCCTCTATGTGGGAGCACGGATGTACAGCGACGACCCGGCGGCAATTCAGGCGCCGGTCAGTCGCCGTGACCAGATCGGGGAGGCGGAGCGGCTGCTCGTGTCGCTGGATGCTTTCCTCGACCGACGAACAGCGTACACGTTCGGGCTGACGGCCTCCGGCGTACGTCTGGACTGGTACCACCCCAGCGATACCGAGGGCTCGCAGGATCGCAGCTTCGATCCGGTGTGGGAGGGCAGGGCGCGCGTGGACTCGCTCGGCTGGACCGCCGAGATGCGAATTCCGTTCTCTCAGCTCAGGTTCACTGGCGCAGCGTCGCAGCGCTGGGGGCTGAACATCACCCGCGTGATCCCCCATCGCAACGAGGAAGCGTACTGGGTGCTCGTTCCCGGTGAGGTGCGCGCATGGGCTTCGCGATTCGGCGATCTGGTCGGCATCGAAGGGGTGACGTCAGGGCGCCGCATCGAGGTCATGCCGTACGTCACCGCGGGCCACTCGGTTGCCGGCGATCCCGATCCGGCCGATCCGTTCGCATCGTCCAGCGAGAGCCATGTGCGGGCTGGTGTGGATCTCAAGGTCGGACTTGGTCCGAGTCTCACACTCGACGCCGCGTTCAATCCCGACTTCGGTCAGGTGGAGCTCGATCCGGCCGAAGTGAATCTTTCCGCCTTCGAGAGTTTCTTCGAGGAGCGGCGCCCCTTCTTCACCGAGGGTAGTCAGCTGCTGTCGACGAGCAGTTTCTTCTACTCGCGGCGTATCGGGGCGAGCCCGCGCGGACCCGTGCCTTTCGAGTATGCCGACGTTGCGCAAAGCACTCGCATCCTTGGTGCCGCCAAGCTCACCGGCCGTACGCCGCGTGGGCTCTCGGTTGGAGCGCTTGCCGCCGTCACCGACCGCGAGCGCGCCCGCTTCTTCGAGCCGGAGAGCGGCGAATTCGGCTCGCGCGCCGTGGAGCCGCTCACATCCTATGGAGTAGTGCGTCTCCAGCAGCAGTTCGGCGCCAACGCCTCCACGGCCGGGGTCATACTCACCACGGTGCGGCGCGGGCTCGAGAGCGGCGAGCCTCTGGCAAATTGGATGTCGCGTGGGGCATACGGCGCCGGACTCGACTGGAACCTTCGCTTCAGGGGAGGGGAGTACGCACTTTTCGGCGGTCTGGGTGCCACACACGTTGAGGGAGACTCACTTGCCATCCTGCGCCTCCAACGTGCGCCGTCGCGTTATCTCCAGCGGCAGGATGCCAGTCACCTTCGGCTCGATCCGTCGCGCACATCGTTGAGCGGTTACATGGCGCGTCTCGGCTTGGCGCGCCAGAGCGGAAGGCACTGGCTGTGGGAGCTTTTCGGGCAGGCCGTTTCGCCCACCTTCGAGCAAAACGACATGGGGTTTCGTCCGCAGGTCGATCAGATGTTCGGTCTGGCATCGCTCACCTATCGGGAAACCCGTCCGTCCGCGTTCTCGCGCGAGTACGAGGTATCGTTTTCGAGCGAGAACCTCTGGGACTTCGGGGGAGTGCGCAACTTCGCCGCCCTGCGTACCGACGCCCAGGCCGTCCTCCCCAACTTCTGGGTGGCGAACTTCACCGGGTGGGTGGACATGCGCGGGCAGAGCGGCAGCCTCTCCCGCGGCGGGCCATATGTGGGCACCGGCCAGGCGTGGGTGACGATCGCGTCTCTCCAGTCGCGCACGGGCGCGCCCTTCGGCTGGAACGGCCGAGTCTATTACGGTGAGAGCGAGACGGGAGAGATGACCTACAGGTTGAGTGGTGGCGTTACGCTCCGCCCCAACCCGCGTTGGCAGTTGTCCGTATCGCCCAACTACCTGCGCAGCATCAACCCCAGGCAGTACCTCGCGACTCGTTCGGATGGTCACGAGGCGACGTTCGGCAACCGGTACATCTTCTCGGCAGTGGATCGCAGCACGCTGCTCATGCAGCTCCGGCTCAACTACGCGATCAACCCGGACCTCACCGTCGAGCTGTACGCTGAGCCCTTCGCGGCCAGCGGGCACTTCCATGGCTTTGGCGAGCTGCCCGCGCCGCGCAGCCGAGCTCTTCGCGTCTACGGAACGGACGGGACCTCGGCCGAGCCTACGGACGATGGAGGTCTGGCGGTAACCGATGGTGCAACCAGCTTCACGATCGGCCCGCGGGACTTCAACGTGCGCTCGTTCCGCAGCAATCTCGTCTTTCGCTGGGAGTGGATGCGCGGAAGCACACTGTTCATCGTCTGGCAGCAGGACCGTTCCGGCTTTGCGGGTGACGGTTCGCTGGTTGGGCCTCGAGGTCTGTGGGAATCGCTGGAGGCCACGGGAGACCACAGGTTCGCCGTGAAGGCCAGCTACTGGCTGGGGAGGTGAGCTCCCGCTCGTCCTCCGGGTCGGTGGCGTAACACCTGCACACGTTCACCTGCGCCATGGAGGCGGCTGGGCCGGCGCCCGGCCGCCCCGCGTTGACGACGCCTCGGAATGAGGCTCGCAGGGGGAGGAGTGAGCTGTGCGGAGCAAGGCGAGCATCAAGGGACATCCGATCCACCCGATGTTGATTCCGTTTCCCATCGCGTTCCTGGTGGGCGCGTTCGTGGCGGATGCGGCCGGCGTCATGACCGGGATCGAGTTTCTCTGGACGATGGGGGCGTGGCTGGCACTGGCGGGAATCGCAACGGCACTGATGGCAGCCGTGCCAGGGTTCATCGATTACTTCGGCGTAGTGCCTCCAGACAGCTCGGGAAAGAAGCGCGCCACGCAGCACATGCTAGTCAACCTTGGTGCGGTGACACTCTTCGTGGTCGCCTGGCTGCTGCGCGGTGCAGCGCCGCTCGAGCCGCCGCTTGCGACACTTGGCTTGGAGCTGGTCGCCCTCGGACTGCTCACGGTGGGTGGCTGGATGGGGGGCACACTCGCCTATCGCAATCAGATCGGCGTCGACCATCGCTACGCGGAGGCCGGAAAGTGGAAGGAGGCCAGCATCGACGGGCGGCCTGGTCAGACGGTAGAAGTGGCGCGCGAAGGTGAGCTAAAGGTCGATCAGATGAAGCTGCTTGTCGTTGGCGACCGGCGAATGGTGCTCGCCCGCACCGGCGATGGCTACGTTGCCTTCCAGGATCGCTGCCCGCACAGAGGTGGATCGCTTGCCGGTGGCGTGATGATGTGCGGCGTGGTGCAATGTCCCTGGCACGGCTCGCAGTTCGATGTCCGCACTGGCGATCTGCGCGCCGGCCCCTCCAAGGACGGGATCGCCGTCTACCATGTGAAGGTTGACGGCGACCGGGTGAAGCTCACGCTGTAACGCTTCTCACTACTGATACTGGATGTAGACGGGCTGCGGAAACAGCTCGAGAATGTCAGCGGGTGACATGATCGGGTGTCCGCTCTTGCTGTCGTTGTGGAAGAACACCTTGAAGCCCGCGTACTGCACAGGCTCGCGCTGAACGTACGCGTAATAGCTGTCGCGTTTCAGCCATGGTGCACCGAAGCCGTCCATGTGCATCACGATTTGCACGTGCGGGTCCAGCCTGATGCGATCGTAGTTGGTCACCATGCGCTGAGTGAAGCGGTGCACCACCAGCACCTTGGGCGGCAGCGAGTGCTCCTGCGCCAGCGACGAGAGATATTGTACGACCCAGTTGATGTCGGTCGCGTCCACGGTCCCTACTCTTCGTCCAGGTGGAGTGCCGTCCTTCATCGCGAACTCCGGGTCGATTCCCAGGTGCACGTTCGGCCGCCTGAGAAACTCCGCCAGCCGTGGGACCTCCTGCTGCATCGTGCTCAAACCTGCCTGGACATCCAGGAAGAGCAGAGCGTTACGGCTCTCCGCCCATGCGGCTACCCGCTCTATTACGGAGTCCGGCATCTTCAGCCGGTACTTCCCGTCGCGCATGGGCGAGCCTTGGGCGACGATGGCCACCAGATGCAGCGCTGGAACTACCGGAGTGCCCGGATCCGCCGCCCGCCATTTCGCCACCTTCTCATCCAGACGGGCCAGCATCCGATCGGGCGGAATCTCCCCCAGGATCCCCATCCTCGTGCTGAGCGGATTTCCGTAGAAGGCGATGATGCGGTGTCGAGGAAGGATCGCACCCGAAAGCGGAGCAGGGCCGTCGACCGGCCAGCCCGGCGCCGGCCGCGTGGCCGGGTGGCCACGCGCCTCGCGACTTGG